>PNML01000132.1 GCA_013823635.1 Polaromonas sp.
GCTGCTGATTTACCCGGTGTGGGAAACGGTGTTTTCCATCTATCGCAAGATGGCGCGGGGGGTGTCGCCCGGGGTGGCCGATGCGCTGCATTTTCACCAGCTCATTTACCGGCGCATCGTGCGCGAGGTCTTCCACGACGACGCTGCAAGGCGCATGCTGATGCGCAACAACCGCACGTCGCCCTACCTGTGGGGGTTCACGCTGCTGACCGTTATCCCGGCTTTGCTGTTCTGGCGCAATACCCCCGTGCTAATGGCATTTTGTCTGTTGTTTGTGGTGACCTATGTGCCCGCCTACCTCATGATGGTGCGTTTCAAGGTGCCGCGCTGGATTCGGCGCGGCAGGGGTCGCTAGGTCTGCGGGAAGGGCTGGCCGGGCTGCGGCACAATGCGGGCTGAGGGCTGGCCGCGTCCACTGGACGAGGCCGCCGACCTGACCTTTCACCAGGCATTCCCATGACCGACATTTCCCACATTGCCCCCCGCGAAAAAGCCGAAATCCTGGCCCAGGCCTTGCCCTACATCCGCAAGTTCCACGGCAAAACCCTGGTCATCAAGTACGGTGGCAACGCCATGACCGACCCGGCGCTGCAGCAGGACTTTGCCGAGGACGTGGTGCTGCTCAAGCTGGTGGGCATGAACCCGGTGGTGGTGCACGGCGGTGGGCCGCAAATTGAAACCCTGTTGCAGCGGCTGGGCAAAAAGGGCCAGTTCATCCAGGGCATGCGCGTGACCGATGCCGAAACCATGGAGGTGGTGGAGTGGGTGCTGGCCGGTGAGGTGCAGCAAGACATCGTGGGCCTCATCAACCAGGCCGGTGGCAAGGCCGTGGGCCTGACCGGGCGCGACGGTGCCATGATCCGCGCGCGCAAGCTGCGCCTGGCCGACACACACAACCCCGGCATGGAGCACGACGTGGGGCAGGTGGGCGAAATCGTCAGCATTGACCCCAGCGCCGTCAAAGCCCTGCAAGACGATGCCTTCATTCCCGTGGTCAGCCCCATCGGGTTTGGCGAGCACAACGAGAGCTACAACATCAACGCCGACGTGGTGGCCGCCAAGCTGGCCACCGTGCTGCAGGCCGAAAAGCTGCTGATGCTGACCAACATCCCCGGCGTGCTGGACAAGGCCGGCCAGTTGCTGACCGAGCTCACGCCCAAGCAAATTGACGACCTGTGTGCCGACGGCACCATTTCGGGCGGCATGATCCCCAAAATTGCCGGTGCGCTCGATGCCGCCAAGAGTGGCGTGAACGCGGTGCACATCATCGACGGGCGGGTACCCCACGCCCTGCTGTTGGAGGTGCTGGGTGACCAGCCTTTTGGCACCATGATTCGCTCACACTGATCCATATTTTTAATAGCTAACAATCCAGCATCATCAAGCGCTGGAGCCTTAAAAAGCATAAAAATGCGACTGCTGCTGGTGGAAGACGACGTGATGGTGGCCAGCGGCATCAAGCTGGGGCTGTGTGACGCGGGTTACGCGGTGGACTGGGTGGGCAGTGCCGAGCGCGCCATCGAGGCCGTGCAAACCGAGGCGTTTGATGCCGCCATCATCGACATTGGGCTGCCGCGCATGGACGGCCTGGCGCTCACCGCCACGCTGCGCTCGGCGGGGCGCAACATGCCCGTGCTCATCCTCACCGCGCGCGACGCCCTGCGCGACCGCGTGCAGGGACTGGACATGGGGGCCGACGACTACATGGTCAAACCCTTTGAACTGCCCGAGCTGCTGGCCCGCCTGCGCGCCCTGCTGCGCCGCTCGCAGGCGGCCACCACGGCGGTGCTGGGTTTTGGCCCCATCGAGATGGACACCGCCCACCGCCAGGTGCGGGTGGGTGGCCAGCTGCTGGAGCTGGGGCCGCGCGAATGGACGGTGCTGGAGTACCTGCTGCTGCAGGCCCCCAAGCCCGCCGCCAAGGACAAGCTGCTGCAGGCCCTCACCGGGTGGGACAAGGAAATCACCCTGAACGCCATTGAGGTGTACATCTCCCGCCTGCGCTCCAAGCTGGATGCCTCGGGCGTGGTGCTGCGCGCCATCCGGGGGTTTGGCTACCGGCTGGAGCTGGCCGAGGGTGTGGATGACGCCGCCCACGCGGCCCCCGTGCCACCACCCGTGGTGGTGCCAGCGCCTGCCAGCCCGCTGCCCGGCAGTGCCGCACCGCTGGCGGCCCCGCCCGCGCATGACGGCCCCTGACCCCAACGCCACCGACACCGGCGGGGCAGCCCCACCGCTGGTGATGATGGGGGGCTTGCAGCGCCGCCTCATGCTGCTGCTGTTGCTGCCGTTTGGCTTGCTCATGCTGGTCAGCAGCTGGATGCACTACCAGGCCGCTGGCACCGCCGCGCTGCAGCAGGACCAGCGCCTCACCCGCCTCGCCCCCATGCTGGGGGACTCGGTGGTGTCGGCCCTGGACGACCCCCAACCCAGCGACACCATTGAGCTGCCCCGGCCACTGTTGCTGTTGGCACCGCCCGTGGACGAGTTTTTGAACGAGCGCGAGCGCCGCTCGGGCTACAGCATTTTGTCGGCCGGTGGACAGCTGCTGCTGGGCGATGCCTGGCTGCCCACCGTGCTGCCCGCCACCGCCGAGCCCGAGTTCATGAGTGTGACCGACGGGGGCATCACCTACCGGCTCATTGCCCAGCGGGTGAACACCGCCGCGGGCGAGCTCATCGTGCAGCTGGCCGATGGCACCGACGCCCGCCAGCAGTGGCTCAACACCGTGCTCAACCGCGTGGTGCTGCCCAACCTGGTGCTCATGGTGGCGGCGTTTTTTGGCATCCGCTGGGCGGTGGCGCGGGCCTTGCGACCCCTCATGGCGCTGAAGACGGCGGTGGAGCGGCGTTCGCCGCGCGACCTCAGCCCCCTGTCCCCCGACGCCACCCCGGCCGAGGTGCGCCCCCTGGTGCATTCGCTCAACCGGCTGTTTGAATTGGTCAATGCCCATGCCGAAGCCCAGCGCCGCTTCGTGGCCGACGCCGCCCACCAGCTGCGCACCCCGATTGCCGGGCTGCAGTCCCAGGTGGAGGCCTGGGGCCAGGCGGCCCGCACGCTGGAGTCCCAGGCCAGCCTCAGCCTGCCGGTGGAGCAAATCATGCGCCTGCGGGCCGCCTGCCGCCGCACCTCGCAGCTGGCCAACCAGCTGCTGGCGCTGTCGCGGGCCGATGCCACCACCGCCGCCTCTCAGGCCATGCAGTGTGTGGACCTGACCGCCCTGTGCGAAAACGTGCTGGCCCTGCACCTGGACGCCGCCCAGGCCAAGCACATCGACCTGGGGCTGGAGGCCGAGCCTGTGCAGGTCGATGGCCATGAGTGGCTGCTGCGCGAGCTGCTCATCAACCTGGTGGACAACGCGCTGCGCTACACCCCGGCGCACGGCTGCGTCACCCTGCGCTGTGGCAGCCGGCAGGGGCGGGCCTGGCTGGAGGTGGAAGACAACGGCCCGGGCATCGACCCCGCCGAGCACGCCCGCGTGCTGCAGCGTTTTTACCGGGTGCCCGGCACCGCCGCCGAAGGCAACGGCCTGGGTTTGGCCATTGCCGACGAAATTGCCCGTGCCCACGCCACCCACATCCAGTTGCTGACGGGCGAGGGCGGGCGCGGTTTGCGCCTGCGGGTGGAGTTTGCCGCTGGCCCCGCCGCGTGAGCGAGAATGGGTCCATGGCCCGCCTGTCCACGCCCTCCACCCCTGACACGCCCGCTGCGCAGCCCCGCCCGCGCCCCCGGCCCGGTGAGCGCCGGGTGCAGATTTTGCAAACCTTGGCCTCGTTGCTGGAGCAACCCGGCGGCGAGCGCGTCACCACCGCCGCGTTGGCTACCCACCTGGGCGTGAGCGAGGCGGCGCTGTACCGCCAGTTCGCCAGCAAGGCCCAGATGTTCGAGGGCTTGATTGACTTCATCGAGTCCAGCGTGTTCGGCCTGTTGCGCCAACTCGGCGAGGCCGAGGCCGACCCCCGCACCTGTGTGCAGCGCCAGACCGCCATGCTGCTGCAGTTTGCCGAGAAAAACCCCGGCCTGGCCCGCGTCATGGTGGGCGATGCGCTGGTGCTGGAGCACGGGCGGCTGCAGGAGCGCATGAACCTGTTTTTTGACAAGTTCGAGGCCGCGTTGCGCCAAACCCTGCGTGGCCACCAGTTGCCCGGCGCCCCCGGCGCGGCGCAGGCGGCCCCGCTGGCGGCCGTGCTCACGGCCTACGCCCAGGGCCAGCTGCAGCGGTTTGTGCGCAGCGGCTTTCGCCACCTGCCCACCACGCAATGGGCCCAGCACGCGGCCTGCCTGCTGGCTTGACCGGCATCTGCGGGTTTACCCGGGTTTAGACCCGGTTCTCTAGATAAATGGGGGTGGGTTGCACACAAGCGCCCCATTTGCCTGCAAAATAGCACGATCGTTCGTTTTATTCTGCCCCATCGCCCATGACCATCCGCGCCCCTGTTGCCACCCCCAATCCCCTGGATGCCGCCACACTGGTCAAGCCACGGGTCGCGGGTCGGGCCGGACGCAGCACCAGCAAGGGCCAACTCAAAGGCCAGCAAACCCGCGCCGCCATCGTCGATGCCGCGCTGGGCCTGGCCGCCCATGTGGGGCTGGAGGGCTTGAGCATTGGTGCCGTGGCCGAGGTCATGCAAATGAGCAAGTCGGGCGTGTTTGCCCACTTCGGCTCCCGCGAGGAGCTGCAGATTTCGGTGGTGCGCGAGTACCACCAGCGGTTTGAGGAAGAGGTGTTCTTCCCCGCCGTGGCCGGGGAGCGGGGGCTGCCCCGACTGCGCGCCCTGTTTGCCAACTGGATGAAGCGCACCAGCATCGAAATTGAGGCGGGGTGCATCTACATCAGCGGTGCGGTCGAGTTCGACGACCGGCCCGGCCCCGTGCGCGACGCGCTGGCCAGCTCGGTCAAAACCTGGTTGTCGGCCATGTGCCGCGCCGTGGTGCTGGCCAAAAAGCAAGGCCACCTGCGTGCCGACACCGACGAACAGCAAATGACGTTTGAGATCCACGGCCTGATCCTGGCCCTGCACTACGAAGCCCGGTTCCTGAAAACCCCGGGCTCGGTGGAGCGGGCGCTGGCGGGATTTGAGCGCATCGTGCGCGAGCACCAACCCCTGGCCACCGCCTGAACAGGCGGCGGCGTTTCTTTTTTTCTGACCCTTTCGGTTTTTACCTGCAGGAGACAACCATGCCCGTTTACAACCCACCACTGCGCGACATGCAATTCGTGATGCACGAGGTGCTCAAGGTCACCGACGAGTTCAAGGACATGCCCCAGCATGCCGAGATCGATGTGGACACCATCAACGCCGTGCTGGAAGAGGCGGGCAAGTTCGCCACGCAGGTGATCTTCCCGCTCAACATCAGCGGTGACACCGAGGGCTGCCAGCTCAACCGCGACACGCACGAAGTCACCACGCCCAAGGGCTTCAAGGAAGCCTACAAAACCTACGTCGAAGGTGGCTGGGCGGCCCTGAGCTGCGACCCCGAGTTTGGTGGCCAGGGCCTGCCCCTGGTGGTCAACCAGTGCCTGTACGAAATGATGAACAGCGCCAACCAAGCCTGGACCATGTACCCCGGCCTGACGCACGGTGCCTACGCCTCGCTGCACACCCACGGCACGCCCGAGCAAAAGGCCACCTACCTGGCCAAAATGACCAGCGGCGAGTGGACCGGCACCATGTGCCTGACCGAACCCCACTGCGGCACCGACCTGGGCCTGATGCGCACCAAGGCCGAGCCCCAGGCCGACGGCACCTACAAACTCACCGGCAACAAAATTTTCATCAGCGCCGGTGAGCACGACATGGCCGACAACATCGTCCACCTGGTGCTGGCCCGCCTGCCCGATGCGCCCCCCGGCATCAAGGGTGTGAGCCTGTTTGTGGTGCCCAAATTCCTGGTCAACGCCGACGGCAGCCTGGGTGCGCGCAACGCCATCCACTGCGGTGGCCTGGAGCACAAAATGGGCATCCACGGCAATGCCACGGCGCAAATCGTCATGGACGGCGCCATCGGTACCCTGGTGGGCCAGCCCAACAAGGGCATGCAAGGCATGTTCGTGATGATGAACGCCGCCCGCTTAGGGGTTGGCAACCAGAGCCTGGGCTTGACCGAAGTGGCCTACCAAAATGCCCTGGCCTACGCCAAAGACCGCATACAGATGCGCTCGCTCAGTGGCCCCAAGGCCAAGGACAAGCCGGCCGACCCCATCGTCGTCCACCCCGACGTGCGCAAGATGCTGCTCACCGCCAAGGCCTACGCCGAAGGTGGCCGCGCGCTGGCCGTGTTCTGCTCGGTGCTGCTGGAAAAGGTGCACAACCACCCCGATGAAAAGGTGCGCAAGGACAGTGACGAAATGCTGTCCCTGCTGACCCCCATCACCAAGGCCTTCCTGACCGACAACGGCTACCAGGCCGCCACCCTGTGCCAGCAGGTGTTTGGTGGCCACGGCTACATCAAGGAATGGGGCATGGAGCAGTTTGTGCGCGATGCCCGCATCAACATGATTTACGAGGGCACCAACACCATCCAGAGCCTGGACCTGCTGGGCCGCAAGGTGCTGGGCAACAACGGTGCCACGCTGAAAAAATTCGGCAAGCTGGT
>PNML01000133.1 GCA_013823635.1 Polaromonas sp.
GTTTCCCACGCCAACAACAAAACCAAGCGCCGGTTCCTCCCCAACCTGCAATACCGCCGTTTCTGGGTGGAGAGCGAAAACCGTTGGGTGCGTTTGCGCGTCTCCAGCGCCGCGCTGCGCCTGATCGACAAAAACGGCATTGACGCCGTGCTCGCAGACCTGCGCGCACGCGGCCAAGCCTGACACTGAAAGGAACCGATCATGGCAACCAAAGGCGGACGCGAAAAAATCAAGCTGGAATCCACTGCGGGTACCGGCCACTTCTACACCACGAACAAAAACAAGAAAACCACGCCCCAAAAGCTGGCATTCATGAAGTTCGACCCCAAGGCTCGCAAACACGTCGAGTACAAGGAAATCAAGCTGAAGTGATCCACTTCATGCCTGACTGAAAAAAGCCGCTGAACCCAGCGGCTTTTTTCATGGGCGGGACCGGGTGCACAACTGACACCGCAAAAAAAACCGCTCATCGAGCGGTTTTTTGGGTTGACCTTGGGCCTCCGTCAGGCACGGGCCGCCCGCAAGGTGAAAGAGAACTCTTTCAGCGCGGCAATGCCGCTGTCCTCTGCCCGCTTGCACCAGGCCTGCAGGTCTTTGGCCAATTGCTCCCGCGTGGAGGTGGTGCTGGACCACAACTGGCGCAATTCTTCGCGCATGGTGTGCATGGTGTCGAGCACCGGGTGTTCGGCCCTCACCTGGGCCAGTTTGGGGCGCAACGCGGTGGGCACTTTCTCGTCGTCCCGGTGCAGCCAGCGCCGGGCCACTTCCAGCGCGTGCAGGTCAGCACTGCGCGCGCGGGCCGCTTCCAGCTCGGCCTTGCAGGCGCGGCGCATTTCGCGGGCAAACGTGGCCATGACCTCGTAACGGTTGGCGATGATGGCTTCCAGGGTCTTCTCGTCGGCCACCGGCTTGACATCGCCCAACACCAGATGCGGCGTCGTTTTGCGCACCTTGGCCAAGCCGACCATTTCCATGCAGCGGATGTACAGCCAGCCAATGTCGAACTCGTAGGGTTTGACCGACAGCTTGGCCGAGGTGGGGTAGGTGTGGTGGTTGTTGTGCAACTCCTCGCCGCCAATCAGGATGCCCCATGGCGACACATTGGTGCTCGCATCCACCGCCTCGAAGTTGCGATACCCCCAGTAATGGCCTATGCCGTTGATGATGCCCGCCGCGGTGATGGGAATCCAGGCCATCTGCACCGCCCAGACCGTGAGGCCCAACGCCCCAAACAAGGCCACGTCGATGATGAGCATCAGGGCCACGCCCTGCCAGGAAAACCGGGAGTACAGGTTGCGCTCCATCCAGTCGTCGGGAGTGCCGTGGCCATAGCGGCTCAGTGTGTCCTGGTTCTTGGTTTCGGCGCGGTACAACTCGGCGCCTTGCCAGAACACTTTTTTGATGCCAAACACCACAGGGCTGTGGGGATCACCCACCTGCTCACATTTGGCGTGGTGCTTGCGGTGAACAGCCGCCCACTCCTTGGTGACCTGGCCCGTGGTCAACCACAGCCAGAACCGGAAAAAATGCGACGGAATGGCGTGCAGTTCCAGGGCGCGATGCGCCTGGTGCCGGTGCAAAAAGATGGTCACACTGGCAATGGTGATGTGGGTGAACACCAATGTGGTGACCAGCACCTGCACCCAGGTCGCCTCCGTCAGGCCGTTGGCCAGCCAGTGCACGGTCGCGTCAAAAAAATTCATGCCTCTTACCTTCGCTCTGTGTATGCCGGCAAGCTCACCAGCCGGGCGCATTCTAAAGACTCAGACCACGCCAGCGGAAAATTCTTCCAACAGGCGTTCTATGGCCTCTTCCACGTCCAGGTCGCTGATCACCAGGGCGCCGGCGGCCAGGTCGCCACCTTTGGCCCATTCGTTGCTGTTGTTCAGACCAGCGAACCGCTGGATGGCCACCTCGGCCACCAGCCCCAGCGCGATCAGCCGGATCACCGCGGGATCGGCCCGCCGGTCGTTGAACACCTCGTAGTCGTGGTGCAGGCGAATGGCCTTGCACAGCACCGACGGCAAGCCCCAGCCGCGCGCCATCATGCCGCCGACCAGGGCATGGTCGGTCTGGTGGTGGGCGTGCTCCACGTCGGTGAAGCTGCGCGTGGTCTCCTCGTTGCATGCCTTCAACGTCTGGCCGTAGGTGGGAAAGCGCCCCATCAGCAGGGGAATGCCCACATCGCAGAACAACCCAAACGACTGGGCCATGTCCACACCCACGCCGCCGAAATGCTTGGCCAACCTTGCCATGGCGTGCGAACGCTTGCCCGACACATCCCAAAACCGCACCAACTGAGGGCCGTTGACGGGCAACACCTTGCGCAGCACCAGGCCCGTGACCACACTGCCCACCTGCTTGAGGCCCAGCATGGCAATGGCCTGGTCCACCGTTTCGCAGCGGCGCGACAGGCCGTACAAGGGCGAGTTGACCACCTTCAACAGGGCCACGGTCATGGCCACATCGGTGGACACCAGGCGGCCAATGCGGCCGAAGTCGGGGTCTTCCTTGGCCATTTCCTCCTGCAAGTCCACCAGTGTCGATGGTCGGGGTGGAATGCCGATGTCCTTGACCAGGGCATCGGTTTCGGGCGACAACAGCTGTTGCTCGGCTTCATCGGCAGTTTTGGCCACCAGGTTCATGTTCGCCAATCCATTCAATGGTTGTCAACGCTCACCACCAGCGCACCGCGCACCGGCAGGTATTGACCCAGTCACATTCTCAGGCCCGGCGCTCCCACACGGCGGCAAAAAAGCCATCGGTTTGGTGCCGGTGGGGCCACAGCCGCAGGAAAGGTCCGGCACACAAGCCTTCGGCCACGCCGGTCGCCGCTTCACCCGCGCCTTCGGTGGCCATCAAACGCGCCAGCAAATCGGCCACGGGCAGCAGTGTGAAATCTGGGTGGGCTGCGCTGAAGGCTTCGGCCACGGCCTCGTTTTCTTCGGGCAACACGCTGCAAGTGGCGTACACCAGCCGACCACCCGCCTTCACCAGCCGCGCGGCGCTGTTCAGGATGGCGGTCTGCTTGGCCTGCAACTCCAGCACCCCAGCCGCTGTCTGCCGCCACTTCAGGTCGGGGTTGCGGCGCAAGGTGCCCAGGCCTGAGCACGGGGCATCGACCAGCACGCGGTCCATCTTGCCGGCCAGGCGCTTGATGCGCTCATCACGTTCGTGCGCAATGGCCACCGGGTGCACGTTGGACAAACCGCTGCGCGCCAGTCGGGGCTTGAGCGCATCCAGGCGGTGCCCGGACACATCAAGGGCGTACAAACGCCCGGTGTTGCGCATGGTGGCACCAATGGCCAGGGTTTTGCCCCCCGCACCGGCGCAGAAGTCGGTGACCATTTCGCCGCGCTTGGCCTCCAGCAGCCAGGCCAGCAGCTGCGAGCCTTCGTCCTGCACCTCCAGCTCGCCGTCCTCAAACGCCTTGACGCGGTTGATGGCGGGCTTGCCCTCCACCCGGATGCCCCAGGGCGAATACGGCGTGGCCTTGGCCTTGATAGCAGCTTTTTCAAGTGCAGCAAGCGCCACAGGCCTTTTTTGCTTGTAAATGTTCACCCGCAAGTCCAGGCCAGCGGGTTCATTCATGCTGCGGGCCAGGGCCTCGAACTCGTCCCCCACCTGGGCCTTCAGTGGCTGCACCAGCCAGTCGGGCAGGTTGTGGCGGTGGTGGGGCATGAGTTCGTCGGGGCGCACGGTGTCGGTGGCATCCAGCCACTTCTTTTCCTGCTCATCCAGGGCAGACTTGATGTAGTTGCGGTCACCGTGGAAGCCCAGGATGGCCAGGCGCCGCTCGCGTGGGCCCGAACCCGAGCGGGCCAGGTGCTCGAACAACAGCTTTTGCCGCAGCACGGCAAAGGTGGTTTCGGCCAGGGTGTTGCGCTCGCGCGGGCCCAGGTTGCGGTGTTCGCGGAAAAAACGGGACACCACGGCGTCGGCCGGGTGGTCAAACTTCAGGGTCAGCCTGACCAGTTCGGTGCAGGCTTCCAACAGGGCTTTTGGGTGCATGGGGTCGATTGTCCCATGTGCATCCCCGGCAAGGTCCTGGGCCGCAGGGGCCCTGCGGGATAATCCCGCCCCATGTCTGACATTCAAGATCAGGTGCGCCGTCGCCGCACCTTCGCCATCATTTCCCACCCCGACGCCGGTAAAACCACCCTCACCGAGAAGCTGCTGCTGTTTTCGGGCGCCATCAACATCGCTGGTTCGGTCAAGGCCCGCAAGGCCGCCCGCCACGCCACCTCCGACTGGATGGAGATTGAAAAGCAGCGCGGCATTTCGGTGGCGTCCAGCGTGATGCAGATGGAATACCGCGACTGCGTCATCAACCTGCTGGACACCCCCGGCCACCAGGACTTTTCGGAAGACACCTACCGCGTGCTGACCGCCGTGGACGCGGCGCTGATGGTGATTGACGCGGCCAACGGCGTGGAGCCCCAAACCCGCCGCCTGCTGCAGGTGTGCCGCGCCCGCAACACGCCCATCCTGACCTTTGTGAACAAGATGGACCGCGAGGTGCAGGCCCCGCTGGACGTGATGGACGAGATCGAGCGCGAGCTGGGCATGACCGTCGTGCCCTTCACCTGGCCCGTGGGCATGGGCAAGATGTTCCACGGCGTGTTCGACCGCCGCACCGACCAGATGCGCGTGTTCGCCGCCGGTGAAGACCGCCGGGGTGGCGAGGAAGACGTGCTCAGCGGCATCAACAACCCTGAAACGGCCAAGCGGTTTGGCGCGGAATGGGCACAGGCCAAGGACGAAATGGAGCTGGTCGAGGGAGCCAGCCCCGCCTTTGACGAAGCCGAATTTCTGGCGGGGCGGCAAACACCCATGCTGTTCGGCTCGGCCATCAACAACTTCGGCGTGCGCGAGGTGCTGGACGCTTTGGTGGACCTGGCGCCACCGCCCGGCCCCAAACCCGCCATCCAGCGGGTGGTCGACCCCACCGAGCCCAAGTTCAGCGGCGTGGTGTTCAAAATCCAGGCCAACATGGACCCCGCCCACCGCGACCGCATTGCGTTTGTGCGCGTGGCCAGCGGCAAGTTCGAGCGCGGCATGCCCCTGAAGGTGGTGCGCTCGGGCAAAACCATGCGCCCCAACACCGTGGTCACCTTCATGAGCCAGAAGCGCGAGCTGCTGGACGAGGCCTACGCAGGCGACATCATCGGCATCCCCAACCACGGCGTGCTGCAACTGGGCGACACGCTGACCGAGGGCGAAGCTTTGCAGTTCACCGGCCTGCCTTTCTTCGCGCCGGAAATCATCCGCAGCGTGGAAGTGGCCGACCCGCTGCGCGGCAAGCAGCTCAAGGCGGGCCTGACGCAGCTGGGCGAAGAAGGGGCCATCCAGGTCTTCCGCCCCATCGCGGGCAGTGTGCTGATGCTGGGTGCCGTGGGCCAGTTGCAGTTTGAAGTGGTGGCGCACCGGCTGGAGGCCGAATACGGCGTGAAGGCCCGCATCACCCACAGCAACTACCAGGTGGCCCGCTGGGTGACTTGCGCCCCTGAAGACGGCGGCGAACAGGAGCTGAAGCGCTTCATCGACGCCAACGCCCACCGCGTGGCGCTGGACGCCGTGGACGCGCCCACCCTGCTGGTGGACCACAGCGCCACCCTGCGCGCCGTGGAAGCCAACTGGCCCAAGATCAAGTTCCACGCCATGCGCGAACACGCGGGGCTGGTGTTTCACAAGGCGGTGTGAGCCTGAGGGATGCGGGTTTTTGGCTGGCGCCGAGCACACGCCCATCGGCATTTGTGCACAACCCCTGCAACCACAGCACGTGACAGGGCGACTTCTGTCACAGCGGTCGGACGAATGGGCGATAAGCTGACGGTGTGCAGCGCCGTCGGCGTCCGGTGCCGCACTGTTTGTTCACGACGCCATTCAAGGATTGACCATGGGTTTCTTCAGCAACATTTTGGAAAAACTGGGCATGACAGACGCAGCCGCCGCAACGGCCTCTGCCACCGCAACGGCTCCTGTGGCTCCTGCAGCTTCACCCGCACCTGCCACCTCACCGGTCGCAGCGGCCCCAGCAGCGCCCGTGGTCAACCCCATCGCCATGGTGGACGTGGTTGCCTTGCTGACCGAGAAAGCGGCCAAGCACCCGGAAAAACTCAACTGGAAGACCTCCATCGTCGACCTGCTCAAACTGCTGGGCCTGGACAGCAGCCTGGCGGCCCGAAAGGAACTGGCCAAGGAGCTGTACTGCCCCGATGACAAAATGGCCGACTCTGCCCAGATGAACATGTGGCTTCACAAAAACGTGCTGGGCCACATCGCCGCCAACGGCGGCAACATCCCCAAAGAACTGCTCTGACCCGGCCAAGGGCCAGCGGTCGCCGTGCTGGCGGCCGCATGCCCGTGCACCCGCCAACGTCGGGCATCGCCGGTGGGGCGGGGATCAGCCCGCCGCCACCACCTTCTGCGTCTGCACACCCAGCCCCTCCACGCCCAGCCGCATGGTCTGGCCGGGGCGCAGGTAGATGGGCGGCTTGTGGCCCATGCCCACGCCGGGCGGGGTGCCGGTGCTGATGATGTCGCCGGGTTGCAGGCTCATGAAGCGGCTCAGGTAGCTGACCAGAAA
>PNML01000134.1 GCA_013823635.1 Polaromonas sp.
CCGTTCATGTTTTCGTTGGAGCCCCGTTGCCAAGGGCTGTGCGGGTCACAAAAGTACACGGCGATCCTGCCCTTTGCTGCGGGGTACACGCTTGTTGTGGGCATGGCGCAGGCAGGCCACCAGCTCGCGTTTCAATTCGCCCACGGGCTGGGCGTAGATGCAGTTGTAGATGGTTTCGGTTGACACGCGGTATCCATGGCCCTTGGGGTACAGGGCTGCCAGTGTCAGGGCAATCTGTTCAGGTGACCAGCGTTTGCCAAGCAACCGCCGGACCACCTCGAACATCGGGCGATCTGTGTGCAGCTTTGCAAGAGGACGAGCAGCCCGTCGGCGCTGCTGACAACTGCGTTGGGCATTGGCACTGGCGTACGGGCTGGCCTCAACGAAGTCGACCACAGGCGCAACGTTTCGTCGGCGCTCCCGGCTGATGGTGCTGGGTGCACGGTTGAGCACGGCGGCAATGTCGCGCAGGCTGTGGTTCTGCTGGAGCAGGCTGGCCATGGTCACGCGGTCTTCGGGTTGGAGTTGCTGGTAGCGCCGGGGTGATGTTTGCATCTGCTGACCTTACTGGGGTTGCAGGTGTTGCGCTTCACTTTTGAATCCGCCCTGGGCTGAAATCGCTCCGGAATCAGAAGCAAAAGCAAGCGACCAAAGTCGGTGATGCTACTGACTGCTGCAAACTCGCGGCAATTTTTTGCATACGCACTTTAACGAGAGCCAGTGCAGCTGACCATCCACCAAATGGGGGAGTAGTTGTACCCATGCGACGCGCAAATCCATTCGTTTTTTGGGTAGTTCTTTCAACTGGATTGACTACACGGTCATCCATTTGCTCAACAACTGGGGTTTGGGTGGTTGGCGATGGTTCTTACCCGCATTTTTGGCCGAATAGGTATAATTTTTATACCATGGTTGTCTTTGAATTTGACCCGGCAAAGAGCGAAGCCAATCGCGCCAAGCATGGCATTGATTTCGCAGAGGCCCAGTGCCTCTGGAATGACCCGATGCTGCTGGAGGTTCCGGCACGTACCGCCGACGAGCCGCGTTATCTGGTCATCGGTGTGATTGCTGGCAAGCACTGGTCGGCGGTCATCACGTACCGCAATTCCAGCGTTCGATTGGTCTCCGTTCGGCACTCGCGCACAGAAGAGGTGGCACTGTATGAAAGCTAAAGATTTTGATCAGCAGTTTGATGATGGCGCTGACATCACACCTTCTTTGGATGTGTCCAAGGCAAAGCGCGCGCTGCAAACCCAAAAGCGCGTGAATGTCGATTTTCCAACCTGGATGATTGACTCGCTGGATCGTGAAGCCAGCAAGCTGGGTGTGACGCGCCAGTCGGTCATCAAAATCTGGCTGGCTGAGCGTCTGGAGGCCACGGCTTCCAAAGTGCCGCTCCAGCCCCCACGCACAGGTGCGGCACACCGTTGACATTCACGCTGGCCCGTTCCAGACAGCCAACCCCTGATATTCAAGGGCTTTCATGCGGTTTTGGCAGCTTGGGTAACATGGGCCAGCTATCAAAGAAGGAATGTCGCATGCCCCTTTTTGCCTTGACCCGCTCCCGCCTGGCACCTCTGGTTTTTTGGGTGGCTTGGCTGGCTCCCGCGCTGGCCGCCGTGGCCCAGACGGCCCCCCGCCTGATCGACGGACTGCGCGTGGAAAAGGTGCTTGACGACCTGGACCACCCCTGGTCGCTGGCATTTTTGCCCCGGGTGCCGGGCCAGGCCCCGCAGGCGCTGGTGGTGCAGCGCAACGCCGGGCTGCTGCTGGTCGATGCGCCCACCCAGGGACCGTGGCGGGCCGTGCGCCCCGTGGACGTACCCGGTGCCCGGGTGGCGGTGCAGGGCCAGGGCGGCTGGTTCGACGTGGCCCTGCACCCCGACTTTGCCCGCCAACCGTGGGTGTACGTCAGCCTCAACGGGGTCGATGGGCGGGGCCGGATGGGCACCGAGCTGTGGCGCGCCCGCTGGAATGGCCAGTCCCTGACGCAGGCCACCCCGCTGTTTGCCCTGCAGCCCAAAAGCCGGGCGGTGCACCATTTCGGCGGGCGCATTGTGCTCGACGGCCAGGGCCATGTGTTCCTCACCCTGGGTGACCGGGGCGACATGGCCCGCGCGCAGCGGCCCGACGACCATGCGGGCAGCGTCGTGCGTTTGACCGAAGACGGCCAGGTGCCCCCCGGCAACCCCTGGGTGGGCCAGGCTGTCTGGTTGCCCGAGCAGTACAGCAAAGGCCACCGCAACATCCAGGGTGCCGCCCTTCACCCCACCACCCGCCAACTGTGGACGCACGAGCACGGTCCGCAAGGTGGCGACGAGATCAACATCGTCCGCCCCGGCCTGAACCACGGCTGGCCCACCATCACCCACGGCGTCAATTACGGTACCGGTACGTCCATTGGCGTGGGCACGCACCAGGCGGGTATGGAGCAGCCGCTGCACACCTGGGTGCCCAGCATCGCGCCGTCGGGCATGGCCTTTGTGCCTCCCGACAGCCAAACCTTCACCGCCTGGCGCGGGCAGTTGCTGGTGGGCGCGCTGCGCGACCAGATGCTGGTGCGCCTGGAACTGGACGGTGAGCGCGTGGTGCGCGAACACCGCCTGCTGTCCCGCGCCCTGGGCCGCATCCGCGATGTGCGCATGGGCCCAGACGGCCTGATCTACCTGCTCACCGACGCCAACCCCGGTGCGGTGTACCGACTCAGCCCGGGCTGAGCTGGGCTGGTGGGGCAGGCGTGCTGAGCACGCGGTTCAGCATGAAGGTCACAAACGGTGGCAGGCAGTTGCCATGGTCGCTGGGTTGGGCGGTGCAATCCGTCAACGACACCAAGCCACCGGCTCCCCGGGCCTGCAGGGCCTGCAAGGTGCTCAGCGAGCTGCCATGGGTCACGGTTCGGTCATCTCGACCGTGGTGGAGGTAAATGGGTTTGTCGGGTTGCCAGTCGTGCACGTTGCTCAGCCGGTTCAGCTGGTACTCGTCATCTGCCAGGTACACGTCCAGGAACCGCGCATCCAGGGCCACATCCGTGTCCTCGGGCATCAGTTTTTTCAATATCGCACGCCTGACATCGTTTCGGACACTGCTGCCCAGGTAGCGCAGAAAGCCGGGGTTCAGCAGTGCGCCCAGCAGCGGCTCCTCGTCGCGCACCTGGCGCAACACCCCGTCCAAGGTGGTTTGGACGTTGTAGGGGCCGGCGCCTGCCACCGTCATTTGAAGCCTGCTCAGGTGCGCCGAACGGGTGGCGGTCATGGTCCGGTGCGCCGCCATGGACACATATGCGCCTTCGGAGTAACCAACCAAGAACAACTGGCCGTTGTCGGGAATGCCTGCGCTTGCCTGCCAGGCCCGCGTGGCGGTGTGCATGTCCAGCACGGCGGCGGCAGAGGGTGCGGCCTGCAAGTACGGATGGGGCACGCCCTTGGATGCGCCATAGCCCACGTAGTCGGGCGCCACCACCAAAAAACCCATGGAGGCCAGCGCCACCGCCAGCTCCGAGGGAACGGCCCGGTTGCTGGGGGCTTGCGCAACCGAAAAAATGGTGGCGTGCTGATAGCCCAGCACCGGGCTCAGGGCGCCCGGCGCCTTCAGCGGCACACTGACCAGGCCAGATGCCCGGACCAGCTGGCCATCGCCATCGGTGGTCAGGTACTCCAGTCGGTAGTTGGTCACCGGGTACATGGGCGACACCCCTGGCAGGCTTTTGCCTGAGGCCTGCAGCGCGTTGGCGATGTCGAGCGGTGCCACCGAGTTGAGCCACACCGCCGCCTTGAAATCCCCCGCGCCAGCAGGCGCTGGTATCACGGCGGGGTCGCCGGCGTCGCCCGTGGGGCCTGAGTTGCCACCACCGCAGGCCGCCAGGGCGCCAGCCAGCAGACCCGCTGCCAGCCATTTGGGCCATGCCGTCAGTGGCCGCCAACCCCGCCCAATGCGAGCCAGGGTGCCGGTGTGGGTTGGGTGCGTGGAGGTGGTCACGGTGTCGTCCTTGTGCTGTGGGTTGGCATTGTCGCCAGTTCGCTTAAGCACCCAGCCGCCGGGTGACGTGGACGACGTTCCCCAACGCCAGCACCGTTGTGGGCCGCGACATAATGTTGCACATGACCTCCATCGTTCACAAGTTGGCCCTGACCGCCTGCACCCTTGCCGCACTGGCCGGGTGTGGCAGTTCCCCCGTGTACAAAGATGAGGCGTTCAGCCAAGAGTCGCCTTACCAGCTCACCACCACACAGGGCCCACAGCAAGCCTGCGAGGCGGCCCAGTTTGCCCTGCTCAGCCAGGGCTACCGCGTGGAGCGGTCGGAGGGGTTGACCATGCACTTCCAAAAGCACTTCCAACCCGACGAAGACACCAACGCCACCATCGACTTCTTCATCAGCTGCAAACCCCGTGGCAGTGGCGCCACCGTGTTTGCCAACGCGGTTGAAACCACTTACGAGCTGAAGAAAACGTCAGGCTCCACCGGTTTCAGCGTGGCCGGTGCGGGCAGCATCACCATGCCCTGGAGCAAAGGCGCTGATTCGCTGGTCAAGGTGGCGGGCATCACCATTGCCGACAACCGGTTTTACCAGCGGTTTTTTGACCTGCTGGGCACCTACCTCCGCTGAGACCCAACCGTGGCCAGCCATTGCCATGCGGCATGAAATGAGGTACGTCATTCTCCCAGTGCATATCAGGTAGTGGTGCCAGGGGCTTGGCACCAGGCGGTGCGGGTTTGAAAATGCTGGCTCCAGTCCCAGACGTTGGGGCAACGCCCGATGGCCCAGCGCCATGGCCTGCCGACCATTCACCGACCGCACCCCATGACCTCACCCCCCGACAAACCCACCTCCGGACCCTTCACCAAAACCCCTGGCTGGCTGGACTGGTTCAGCGGCCCAGCCAAGCCCCGCTTTCAGCTGCCCGCCGGTGCGGTGGACGCGCACTGCCATGTGTTAGGTCCCGGTGCCGAGTTTCCCTATGCGCCCGAGCGCAAATACACCCCCTGCGACGCCAGCAAGGCCCAGCTGTTTGCGCTGCGCGACCACCTGGGTTTTGCCCGCAATGTGGTGGTGCAGGCCACTTGCCACGGGGCCGACAACCGCGCCATGGTCGATGCGCTGGTGCACAGCGGCGGCAAGGCTCGGGGTGTGGCCACCGTCAAGCGCAGCGTGAGCGATGCCGAGTTGCAAGCCATGCACGACGCGGGCGTGCGCGGCGTGCGCTTCAATTTTGTGAAGCGCCTGGTGGACTTCACCCCCAAAGACGAGCTGATGGAAATCGCCGCGCGCATCCAAGCCTGGGGCTGGCACGTGGTCATTTACTTTGAGGCGGTGGACCTGCCCGAGCTGTGGGACTTTTTCACCGCCCTGCCCACCACCGTGGTGGTGGACCACATGGGCCGCCCCGACGTGAGCAAGCCCGTGGACGGCCCCGAGTTCGAGCTGTTTTTGAAGTTCATGCGCCAGCACCCCAACGTGTGGAGCAAGGTGAGCTGCCCCGAACGCCTGAGCGTGACCGGCCCCAAGGCACTGAACGGCGAACAGGCGGCTTATGCCGACGTGGTGCCGTTTGCCCGGCGCGTGGTGGCCGAGTTTCCCGACCGTGTGCTGTGGGGCACCGACTGGCCCCACCCCAACCTGAAAGACCACATGCCCGACGACGGCCTGCTGGTGGACTTCATTCCCCACATTGCCCCCACGGCCGAGCTGCAGCACAAGCTGCTGGTGGCCAATCCCATGCGCCTGTATTGGCCCGAAGAGGTGAAATAAATGGCCCTTGAGAAACCCTACCTTGATGTACCCGGCACCATCATTTTTGATGCCGAGCAAAGCCGCAAGGGCTACTGGCTCAACCAGTTCTGCATGAGCCTGATGAAGGCGGAAAACCGCGAGCGCTTCAAGGCCAACGAACGCGCTTACCTGGACGAATGGGCCATGACCGAAGAGCAAAAGCAGGCCGTGCTGGCCCGCGACCTGAACTGGTGCATGCGCACCGGCGGCAACATCTACTTTTTGGCCAAGATCGGCGCCACCGATGGCAAGAGCTTCCAGCAGATGGCGGGCAGCATGACCGGCATGACCGAAGACGAGTACCGCGCCATGATGGTCGCCGGTGGCCGCCGCGTCGAAGGCAACCGCTACGTGGGCGAAGATGGCGACGCCCAGGCACACCGCCAGCCCCAGGGCGCGGCAGGAAAGAAGGCATAAGCACATGGCACGCATCACCGCATCCGTTTTCACGTCGCACGTGCCAGCCATCGGCGCGGCCATGGACCTGGGCAAAACCCACGAACCCTATTGGCAGCCCGTGTTTGCCGGCTATGAGTTCTCCAAACAGTGGATGAAGGACAACCGGCCCGACGTGATTTTTCTGGTCTACAACGACCATGCCACGGCCTTCAGCATGGACATGATTCCCACCTTTGCCATTGGCACCGCGGCCGAATTCAAACCCGCCGACGAAGGCTGGGGCCCCCGGCCCGTGCCCGTGGTCAAAGGCCATCCCGATCTGGCCAGCCACATCGCGCAGGCTGTCATTCAGCAGGACTTTGACCTGACCATCGTCAACAACATGGCCGTGGACCACGGCCTGACCGTGCCCTTGTCTTT
>PNML01000135.1 GCA_013823635.1 Polaromonas sp.
GTTGTGAGGCCACAGACCTCCCAAGTGTCAATGCAGAGAGTCTGAGCGCATCTGTGCCCTTACCCGTACCGACCAATATCGAGGGGTGCAACCAATCTGCTTGGATGATCAAAATGATGTTCCGCAGCAGCTCTTGAGACCCCGTCGTTCCGGCAGGGAATGGTTTATCCTCCCCATGGGCATGGTGTTGATCCGTTGCAATCCGAGTACAGTTGCCCCTCTGAATTGCAGAACGGAGTTCCATTTTGAGCGCAGACGCAGCCCCTGTGGCGACCGTGAGAGCCACCCCCCGCCCTAAACGCCCCGCCCCTATCCGTAAGCCCAAGGAAGACCGCCACTTCGTTACCGCCTTGGCGCGCGGGCTTGACGTGTTGGCGTGTTTTCGCACAGGCGAAGCGACGCTGAGCAACCAGGATTTGGCTGTTCGCTGCAAGTTGCCGAAGTCCACGGTCTCGCGCCTGACCATGACTCTGACCAAGCTGGGATACCTGATCCATGTCGAAGAAAGTGGAAGATACCGTTTGGGGACGGCATGTCTGGCACTTGGCAGTGCTTTGCTCACTCGATTGGACGTGCGAAAAATTGCACGTCCAATGATGCAGGAACTGGCCAATTTCTCTGGCGCTTCGGTGTCCTTGGGCTTGCGTGACAAGCTTTCGATGATCTATGTGGAGAATTGCCGCAGCAGCGCTGCGCTCACCTTGACGCTGGACGTGGGTTCCCGTCTGCCGCTGGCGGCGTCGGCCATCGGTCGGGCCTGGTTGGCTGCTGTGCCCGATGTCCAGCGCCAGGAAGCGCTGTCCCAGATACACGAACTTGACCACCTGGCCTGGCCTGGTATACAGGCTGGTGTCGAAAAAGCGCTGGAGGATTACCGCACGCTGGGTGTGACCTGCTCCTTTGGCGATTGGAACAAGGAAGTCAACGGCATCGCCCGTGCCTTTGATCCAGGCAACGGGCTGCCAGTGATGGCGGTCAATGTGGGAGGACCGTCCTATAACCTTTCGCCCGAGTTCCTGCTGAAAGAAGTGCGTCCTCGTTTACTGGAGGTGGTGCGTTCCATCGAGGACGCATTGCCGCGTTGACACATACCGCTGGCTGTATATCACCACCAATTTGGATATTGGGCACAGCCGCACCACGGCGGCGATTTGGCTGGTGGCGCGTGCCGTGGCGGGGAACAGGATGCATCAAAACCACTCGTCGCGCATGGCGCGGTGGCTGTCGTCGTGGGTGCGCAGCAGCGCCAACTGCTGCGCGACTTTGGGCAACTCCCAGCGAAAGAACCACTGACCAGCCTGCAGCTTGCCGCGGTAAAAGGCTTCGTCCGTACCCGTGCATGCGCCGGATTCCAGCGCTCGCTGTGCCACGGTGCTCTGGCGCAGCCAGGACCATGCCAGTGTCACATGGCCGAAGGCTTCAAGAAACAGATTGGCATTGGCCAGGACGCTGTCGGCATTCTGATGCAGGAGGGGGCGTATCGTGGCAACGGTGTCGGTCACATCTTGCCAGGCGGTTTGCAGCGCGCTGACCTGCAAACTGAGACCCGGTAGTTCTCGCGCATCGGCCAAGGTCGCGTGCACCACCCGGTCCATGGCTGACAGCGCAGCGCTATCCTGCATCACAACCTTGCGCCCAAGCAAGTCCAGCGCTTGTATGCCATGCGTGCCCTCGTGGATCATGTTCAATCGGTTGTCTCGCCAGTACTGCTCCACAGGAAACTCCCGCGTGTAGCCGTAGCCGCCGAGGATCTGAATTGCCAACGAGTTGGCCTCTAGGCACCACTGCGAAGGCCAAGACTTGACCACCGGCGTCAGCAGCTCCAACAGCAGCGTGACCTCATGAAGGCGTTGCGGATTGGCTTCAGTGCGCAGCTCATCCACCAGGCGTGCGGCATACAGCGCAAGACCATAAGCACCCTCCACATAGGCCTTTTGCGCCAGCAGCATGCGCCGCACGTCTGCGTGTGCCACCAGCGACAGCGGCGGCGACAGTGGATCTTTGTTGCCCGGCGCGCGGCCCTGCAGCCGCTCGCGCGCATAGCGCAGCGAGGCCAGGTATCCGCGGTAGCCGAGCATGGTGGCGCCCATGCCCACGCCAATGCGGGCCTCGTTCATCATGTGGAACATGCAGGCCAGTCCCTCGTGCGGACGGCCCACCAGTTCTCCCACGCAGGCGTTCTGCTCGCCGAAGGACAACATGGTCGAGGTGGTGCCGCGCCAGCCACACTTGTGGATCAGCCCGGCCAGGGCGACGTCGTTGCGTTCGCCCACACGGCCCTGTTCATCGGTGTGGAACTTGGGCACGGTGAACAGCGAGATGCCTTTGACGCCGGGTGGTGCGTCGGGCAGGCGCGCCAGCACCAGGTGCACGATGTTTTCGCTGAGCTCATGGTCGCCGCCCGAGATGAAGATCTTCTGGCCCTTGATCAGGTAGCTGCCGTCTCCGCAGGGAGTGGCCTGTGTTCTGAGGTCGCCCAGGCCGGAGCCGGCCTGTGGCTCGGTCAGGGCCATGGTGCCGAAGAAGCGGCCTGTGCGCAGCGCCTGCAGGTAACGCGACTGCTGCAGCGGGCTGCCGAACTTCTCGATCACGTTGGCGTTGGATGCAGTCAGTCCCACGTACGAGGTGGTGGCGACGTTGGCGCTGCGGAACACCGACAGACAGGCCTGTGCCACCAGTACGGGCAGCTGCGTGCCACCCACGGCCTCGTCGGCGCTCGCCGACAGAAAGCCTGCCTCGCAATAAGCCTGCACCGCCGCCTGTACTCCGCCGGGCAACTCCACGCGTCCGTTCACCACGCGCGGCTCTTGCTCGTCGCCCAAGCGTGCATGGGATGCGAAGCGCTCTTCGGCGATGCGCCAGGCGGTGTCGAGCATCGCGTCGAAGGTCTCGCGACTGTGCTCCCGGTAGCGGGGGCGCTGCAGCAATTCGTCCACCACCAGTACTTCGTGGAGCTGGAAGTCGATGTCGCGTCGGTTCATCAAGTTGTGGTGCATGGCATTGTGGTGTGGTTGGTTTGTGACTATTATCGGCGCTGTTTTTGAAATTATGTTCTGCAATGCAGACCATGACAATCCCTGACTCGACCCGGTTGTGCTGGACGGGATCAGCCACCTTTTTTCACCAACTCGGAGACACCTTATGAACCCGGTGGACTACATGCCGCATGGCCCGGTGGCCTTGCTGACCCTGAACAACCCGCCAGTCAACGGTCTGGGTCATGCGCTGCGCTGCGGCATCGTGGCCGGTTTGGATCGCGCACTGGCAGATCCCGCCATCACCGCTGTCGTCATCACTGGCAGTGAGCAGTTCTTCTCCGGCGGCGCCGACGTGCGGGAATTTGGTACGCCTCGTTCATCGATGTCACCCCATCTACCTGACGTGATCCGCGCGCTGGAGAATTCGGACAAGCCAGTGGTGGCAGCCATTGCTGGCCATGCGCTCGGCGGCGGTCTGGAGCTGGCGCTGGGCTGCCACTTTCGTGTCGCGCTCAAGACCGCCACTCTGGGGCTGCCTGAGGTCAGGCTGGGCCTGCTGCCCGGTGCCGGCGGCACGCAGCGCCTGCCCCGCGCCATCGGGCTGGAGGCGGCGCTGAACATGATCGTGTCGGGTTCCTCGCAGAAAGCTGAGGCATTCGAGGGCACCGCCCTGCTCGACCAGGTGGTTGACAGCGATGTGGTCGCCTCAGCTGTGGCATTTGCGCGGCAAGTTGTGACTGAAAAGCGGCCCTTGCGTCGCCTGCGTGACGTGAAGTTATCCAGCGCCGACACAGACGCCTTTTTGCAGTTTGCCCGTACCAGCATCCGCGCCGCAGCGAAGGGACTGCCCGCACCACTGGCTTGCGTGGAAGCTGTGGCAGACAGCGTGACGCAGCCTTTCGATGAAGGTCTCAAACGAGAACGCGCAGCTTTCTTTGCCCTGATGAACACACCAGAATCGCGAGCCGCACGTCACGTGTTCGCGGCAGAGCGAGCCGCTGGCAAGCTGCCCGACATCCCGGCTGACACGCCGTTGCGACCGATCAAGACGGTCGGCGTCATCGGCGCTGGCACCATGGGTGGTGGTATTACCATGAATTTTCTGAACGTGGGTGTCCCGGTGGTGCTGTTGGAAACCAGCCAGGAGGCATTGGACCGTGGCCTGACCACCATCCGTCGAAACTACGAGACCAGCGCCAAGCGTGGCAAGCTGACCATCCAGCAGGTGGACCAGCGCATGGGCTTGATCACACCATCGCTGGACTACGCCGGTTTCAAGGACGTGGATCTGGTGATCGAGGCGGTGTTCGAACAGATGGACGTGAAGGAGAAGGTGTTCAAGCAGCTCGACGAGGTCTGCAAACCCGGCGCGATCCTGGCCTCCAACACCTCGTATCTGGACATCAACAAGATCGCTGGCTTCACCCGCCGCCCGCAGGACGTGCTGGGCCTGCACTTCTTCAGCCCGGCCAACGTGATGCGCCTGCTGGAGATCGTGCGCGGCGAAAAAACCGCGCCGGACGTGATGGCCACCGCCTTGGCGCTGGGTAAGCAAATCCGAAAGGTTTCGGTGGTCTCGGGTGTGTGCGACGGGTTCATTGGCAACCGCATGGTGGCGCGTTATGGCGCGGCCGCCAACGCCTTGATCGTGGCCGGCGCTTCGCCCCAGCAGATCGACCAGGCACTTGAGCGTTTTGGTTTCGCGATGGGACCGTTTCGCATGGGGGATTTGGCTGGTCTTGATATCGGTTGGACAACGCGAAAGCGCAAGGCCACCGAAGCAGGTATACCGCACGATCCGACCGTGGCAGACAAGCTGTGTGAACTGGGTCGATTCGGGCAGAAGACGGGCGCCGGCTGGTACCGCTACGAGCCCGGCGTGCGCAACGCCCTACCCGACCCGCTGGTGGAGCAGGTGGTGGCCGACTACCGCAGCGCCAAGGGCGTGACTCCGCGCAAGATCAGCGACGAAGAGATCGTGCAGCGCTGCGTGTTCGCCATGGTCAACGAGGCGGCGCGCATCCTGGTCGAAGGCATTGCCGTGCGCGCCTCCGACGTGGACCTGGTCTACCTCAATGGCTACGGCTTTCCGGCCCACCGTGGCGGCCCGATGTGCTACGCCAACGAGGTGGGCCTGTTCAACGTGGTGCGCGCGCTGCGCGGCTTTGCCGCCGAGCCCGGCGCCTTCGACTGGTGGCAACCCGCCCCGCTGCTGCGCAAGCTGGCCGAAGAAGGCCAGAGCTTCGCCTGAACACCAGAACACCGAGGAGCACATTCATGATCGACGCTGTCATCATTTCCACCGCACGCACCGGACTGGCCAAGAGCTGGAAGGGCGCTTTCAACATGACCTATGGCGCCACCCTGGGCGGCCATGCCGTGCAGCACGCGGTACAGCGCTCGGGCATCGACCCCGGCGAGATCGAGGACTGCATCATGGGAGGTACCTTCGGTGAGGGCACCACCGGTGGCAACGTCGCGCGTGCCATTGCCCTGCGCGCTGGCCTACCCGTCACTGTGGGCGGCATGACCATCAACCGCTTCTGCTCGTCGGGCCTGCAGACCATTGCCATGGCCGCGCAGCGCGTGATGGTGGAGGGCGCGCCGGCCATCGTGGCAGGCGGGGTGGAAAGCATCAGCTGCGTGCAGAACGAAGCGAATGCCCACATGCGCCGCGACCCCTGGCTGGTGGAGCACAAACCCGAGCTGTACTGGAGCATGCTGCAGACCGCCGAGACGGTGGCCCAGCGCTACAACATCAGCAAGCTGGCGCAGGACGAATACGGTGTGCGCAGCCAGCAGCGCGCCGCCGCCGCACAGGCCGCAGGCAGGTTCAAGGACGAGATCGTGCCCATGACCACCGTGATGGGCGTGGTGGACAAGGCCAGTGGCCGCATCACTCAGCGCGAAGTCACCATTGATTCAGACGAGGGCATCCGCCTCGACACCACCCTTGAAGGCGTGCAGAAGATCCGCGCAGCCCTGCCCGGCGGCGTGGTCACCGCCGGCAACGCCAGCCAGTTTTCCGACGGCGCGTCGGCCTGCGTGGTGATGAACGGTAAACGCGCCGAGCAGTTGGGCATCCAGCCCCTGGGCATCTTCCGTGGCTTCGCGGTGGCCGGCTGCGAGCCCGACGAAATGGGCATCGGTCCGGTGTTCGCGGTGCCCCGCCTGCTGCAGCGCGCGGGCCTGAAGGTGGAGGACATCGGCCTGTGGGAACTCAACGAGGCCTTTGCCTGCCAGGTGCTCTACAGCCGCGACAAGTTGGGCATTCCTGACGAACTGCTCAACGTCAACGGCGGTGCCATTGCGGTGGGCCATCCCTACGGCGTCAGCGGCGCGCGCCTCACCGGGCATGCACTGATCGAAGGCAAGCGCCGCGGT
>PNML01000136.1 GCA_013823635.1 Polaromonas sp.
GGCCCTGGTGGCCTTGCTGCCCTTGGTCGCCAAAGGTCTGGGCGCCAAAGAAGCCACCTACACCGCCCTGCTCGCGGCCATGGGCGCGGGCGCCGTATTCGCCGCCATGGCCCTGCCCCGCCTGCCGGCGATGGCGGCGCGCAACCGCATCATCGATGCCGGCGTCTGGCTGCACGCGCTGGCCACACTGGGCGCGGTCTGGGCGCCCAGCGCCTGGACGCTGGCCCCCGCGCTGGCGCTGTCGGGTGCGGTCTGGCTGTGCGTGGCCAACACGCTCACCATGTCGGCCCAGCTGGTGTTGCCGAGCAAGCTGCGCGCCCGTGGCATGGCGATCTACCAGATGAGCATCATGGGCGGCAGCGCCGGAGGGGCTGTTTTGTGGGGCGTGGTGGCCGAGCACAACTCGGTGAAATCGGCCCTGGTGGTCTCTGCGGTGGTGAGCGTGCTGCTGTTGCTGTGGACCCGTGGCACCACCCTGGAAGAGCGCGTCCCTCACTGAGGCTTTTGCACCTCTGCGTCCAGGGGATGCCGACTGACATCTTTGAACCCGAACACCTCCACCCCGACCGCCTCGCAGTCGGGGTAGACATCGGGCTTTTCGGTCGAGACCCTCGCGGCCACCACCTGGGGGTGGGCCAGCAGCGAGCGCAGCAGGTCATCGGCCAGGGTTTCCTGCAACTGGATGTGCCCTCGCCCTACCCGCTCACGAACGACCTCGCGCACAAAGTCGTAGTCCACCACCTCATGCAGCGCATCGCCCACCGGCGTGCTGCA
The DNA here is from genome assembly GCA_013823635.1 of Polaromonas sp. Classification (GTDB taxonomy): domain Bacteria; phylum Pseudomonadota; class Gammaproteobacteria; order Burkholderiales; family Burkholderiaceae_C; genus UBA2334. The sequence continues at coordinate 775 of PNML01000136.1, forward strand.
AGCGAGCGGAACGTACAGATCCACGTTGATCCGAACACGCTGCGAGCGCCCTTGTTCAAAGGCATGCGCCCCGATGCCGATGTCCACCTCGTGGTTGCGCAGAAACAGTCGCCGGCATTTCACCAGTTCGGCACTCAGGAGCGGGTCTGGCATGTCAGCGGGCTTCCATCTCGCGGGCGAGAAACATCACGTCGCGAGCCTGGCGAGACAGGTGCTGGCCACCGTCCACCAGGATCGTGGAGCCAGTAGTGGCGGGCGAGGTCAGCAGGAAGCGCACCGCGCCGGCAATGTCCTCAGGGGGCGAACTGCGTTCCAGCGGATTGAGCCGCTGGCCCACGTCAAACTCATGCTCGCTCATCGGGCCCGAGAGCAATGCCAGACCCGGGGCCACGCCACTCACCCGCAGCTGCGGCGCCATGGCCATCGCCAGCATCTTGGTGGCCGCTTCCAAGGCTGCCTTGGACAGGGTGTACGAAAAATAGTCGGGATTGGGATTCCACAACTTCTGATCGAGCAAATTCACCACACACCCGGTGCGCCCGGTGTCCTTCAGGTGCTGGTACAGCCCTTGGGCCAGCAAGATGGCGGGCGCGGTGTTGGCCCTCCAGTGCCGCTCCATCGCCGCCAGCCCGCAGGTCTCTGCATTGTCGTACTCAAAGGTGGATGCGTTGTTCACCACCGCATCGATGCGGCCGAAGCGCTCCACGACCTCGGGCACCAGCGCACGGCAACTGGCCTCGTCGCTCAAGTCGGCAAAAAGGGCTTCCGCCTGCCCGGGGTGGCGGCGCAGTTCCCGCAAGGTGTCCTGCGCTTCGGCCGACGACCGGCGGTAGCTGAACGCGACGCTCCATCCGGCGGTGGCCAGATCGAGCGCGATGGCACGCCCGATGCGGCGTGCGCCGCCGGTGACGAGTACGACAGAACGGGACATCAAGGTGCACTCCAGAAAACAAACAGGGTCGCTTGAGGGAGCTGTGCTCGGTCGGCCACTCAGCGGTCCAGTGCCAAGGCCCGGCGCCGCGCGGGGCGGTCGGCAAGGGCCAGGTAGGCGTCGATGACCGGGCAAGAGCCCAGCAGCGGCCGCGCCATCTCGAACAGGCTCATGAACAGGATGTCGGCGGCGGTGAAGCGTTCACCCAGCAAATAGGGGCCGCGCTGCAGCGTGTGCCTGATGTGCCGCATCATCGATTCGTTGAGGCCGCCCATGGCCGGGTCCTGGGCCAGCATGCCCTGCCCCTTCATGTAGACCAGCGGTTCGGTCAGGCCCACCTGATAGAAGAGCCAGGTGAGGTAGGCACCCCGCAGCGCATGGCCCACCGGCACACCGACTTCCGAGATCGGATGCAGATCGGTCAGGTACAGCGCAATCGCCGCCGTTTCTGACACCACGGCACCGTTGTGGTCGAGCGCCGGGGTGAACCCGTGCGGATGCGGATTGCGCGGATCGGCATCCCTGCCATCGTCGCGAGGCATCTTCACCATCACGATCTCCCGCTCTGCACCCAGCTCTTCGAGCAGCCACAGAATTCGTGCCGAATTGGAACCGGGTGCGTGGTACAGCGTCAACATGGCATGTCGTTCCGTTCTGATGGAGACGAGGGCGTCATCGGTGGGTCGGTCACGCCTGGCCGGAGTGTGGCCCCCTAGAAGGCAATCCAAACGCGGACCAGGCGCCCGCAGACAGCGCGACGCCGGCAATCCAAAACACCGGCGCCACACCCAGCGCAGTGCCAACAGCACCAAAGCTCAAGGGCATCACCAAGGTGGAAAAGTGGATCACCGTGGAGCGCAAACCCATTGCCTCCCCCTGGCGATCGGTGGGTGCAAAGCTGTGGAGACTGGACATAACAGCCGGTTGGACAGCCCCCAGCCCCAGCCCCATGGTGCCCGCACAGACTGCCATCGCCCATGCACTGTCCAACCACGGGTAGAGGAGAAAGACCGAAGCGGTCAACGCCAGCGCACCCGTCATCACCCATCGTGGTTGAAGCCGTTCTGCCAGCAATGGAATTGCCAGGCGCACAGATGCCGACGTGACGGCATAGGCGGCCAGCACCGAGGCAATGGCGGATGCGCTCAACCCTCGTTCATGGCCCAGGATGGGCAAGGCGAATGAGTGTGCATCCCAGCAAGCGGCAATCAGCCAATTGATGAAGATAAGGCGGCGAAGTGCCGGATCCGCCAGCAAGTCCCAAGCCTTCTGCTGCTGCGGGGTTGAATTCGATGCTGCTCTGAGTGCTTCCTGAGGCACCCACAGGGTGGCCAGCCCAGTGACCAATGGAAACAGCGCCAGCCCGACAAAGGCCGCCCGAAACCCCAGTTGGTCTATCCACAGGCCCGCAGCCATTGGCCCAACGAACGTGGCGATGGAGGGGGCGAGCGCTACCCAGCTGAAAATCCTCAGCCGTTGAGCCTCACCACGTGCCAGCCGACCAGCGGTGCGTTGCAAGGCAATCATGCCCATCGCCGAGCCTGCCCCTACCAGGGCACCGGCAACACCCAGTGCCCAGACCTGGGCCGTCCATGCCGCCAACATCGCCCCCGTCAGAGCCAATGCAGCACCCAGACGCACCGGCAGGTGGTAGCCGCGTCGGTCGACCAGTCGGCCAATGGGCATAGCCAGCACAAACGGAAAGGCTGCGAACATGGCCAGCAGCATGCCAATGACAGCCGCGCTTTGCGTTTCGCTCACGGCCAGCAAGGGTACGGCCATGCGCATGCCGTTGAGGCAACCGTGCAACCCCACTTGAGCTGTAACAAGTGCGGGCAATGTCCGGCCGGCGTCAGACGGGGAACCGCCGACCGCAGATTCATCCGAGTGCACGCTCTATGGCCAGAATTAGCTGGGCGTCGTTGGGGGCCACGTCGGGCGCAAAGCGCGCGACAACAGAACCATCACGACCAACCAGGAATTTTTCAAAATTCCACATCACATCGGTATCCTTTTTGGGCAGCAGTTGATGCTTGGTCAATGTGTCGCGCAGCAGAGAGTTGGTCGATGCCACTGCATGGGGTTGGGCGGCAATCAAGTTGGCATACAACGGGTGCCTGGGCTCGCTGTTGATCCGCACTTTTGCAAACAAGGGAAAGCTCACGTGGTAGTTGGCGTCGCAAAAGTCGCGGATCTCGTCCTCGCTTCCGGGCTCCTGACCCGCAAAGTCGTTGCAAGGAAAGCCCATTACCTGCAGGCCCCTCGAAGCAAACCGGTCGTGCAATGCCTGCAATCCGATGTACTGCGGTGTGAGCCCGCATTTGGAGGCCACATTGACCACCAGCATCACCTGCCCCTGGTAGGCTGCGAGGCTGGTTTCCGAGCCGTCCAAGCCTTGAAGGAAAATGTCAAAAATCGATGTATTCACTGAGGTTGCTCCTCGTAGGCTTGTTGAACCAAAGTCATGCGACCGCCCGCCAGCATCAGCGCGCAGAACATCTGCAATTCGACAACTTCCTCTGTCGAAAAATACAGATCCAGAGCAGCAAAGTGGTGCGCGTCCACGGCATGCGGGTCTGTCGCAAACAGTTGGGCATAGGTCAGGGCGGCCCGCTCGGGGGGCGTGAAATGCTCGCTGCCGGGTTGCAGGCAGTTGAGGGCTTCAATGTCCTGCGCGTCCACGCGGTCGCTTTTACGCGCCAGCTGACAGGCTTGGCACTGCGTGATGCTGGCAATGCGCAGACGCACCAGTTCCCGCAGGCGCGCGTCCAGCACCCCATGGTTGTGGAACTGGTCCAACAGCGCCAGCCAGGCCAGCGCCGCCTGCGGCCGGTGCGCCCACACTTGGACCGGCACGGTGGAGCTGAGCATGCGGGTGTCCACGCCCCGTTGCACGGCAGCCCCCAGCGGAGCCGAGAGATCGGCCAGGGGAACCAGCGGCAGCCGCACCACGGCTACAGACGCTCGATCAGCGTGGCGGTGGCCATGCCACCGGCACAGCAGATCGCTTGCAGCGCATAGCGGCCACCGCGGCGCTCCAGCTCGTGGAGCATCGACGTCATGATGCGCGCACCGCTGGCCCCCAAGGGGTGGCCTAACGCGATGGCGCCGCCATTGACGTTCAGCCGCTCGGCGGACACGCCCAGCTCTTTCATCCACACCATCGGCACCGGCGCGAACGCTTCGTTGACTTCGAAAAGGTCGATGTCGTCCAGCGTGAGGCCGGCCTGTGCCAGTACTTTGCGGGTGGCCGCGATCGGCCCCGTCAGCATCAGCGTGGGGTCGGAGCCCACCGTGGTCATGGCGCGGATGCGGGCGCGGGGCTTGAGACCCAGCGACTCCGCCTTGACCGAGGACATCAGCAGCAACGCGGCCGCGCCGTCGGAAATCTGTGACGAGTTCCCGGCGGTCAGGCGCCCGTCGGCGCGAAAGCTGGTCTTGAGGGTCGCCAACTTTTCGGCCGCCGTGCCCGGGCGAATGGTTTCGTCCGCAGAGAACAGGGGCGCCTCGCCCTCGGCACCTTTCTCTCGAACTTGCGCCACAGGCACCGACACGGTTTCTTTGTGGAAATGGCCGGCCAGCGCAGCGGCAGCGGCCCGGCGGTGGCTTTCCACCGCGAAGGCATCGAGTTCTTCGCGCACCAGTCCCCACTGGTCGCACAGGCGTTCGGCGGCTTCGCCTTGACCCGTCATTTCGTAGCGGTCGGCGGCCATCCAGCCAAAGGCCTCGCCGTGGATGCTGCGGTTGCTGCCCATGGGCACCCGGCTCATGTTCTCGGCACCGCCAGCCACGACCACCTCGGCCGAGCCGAAGGCAATCAGGCCGGCGGCCAAGTGCACGGCCTCTTCACCCGAGCCGCATTTGCGGTCGATCGTCAGGCCGGGAATCGTGCAGGGCCAGCCGGCCCCCAGCAGCGCGGTGCGCGCGATGTTGGCCGACTGCTCACCCACCTGGGTGACACAGCCGAAGATGACGTCGTCCACCTGCTCCGGTTCAAGTCCGGCGCGGGTGATGAGTTCGTCCAGCACCACGGCCCCCAGGTGATCGGCGCGAACGGCCGCCAGACTACCCTTGAATTTCCCGACGGGGGTGCGAACCGCCCCGACGATCACGACATCCACGCGGCTCACAGCACACTCGCTTTCAGGCCCGAGCCGGGCACGCGCAGGCCCTTGTCGTCGTACTGGTACACGCCCGCGCCGGTCTTTCGGCCGTGGCGACCGGAGGCCACCATCTTGATGATCAGCGGACACGGGCGGAACTTGTCACCCAAGGTGGAATGCAGGTAACGCAGCACCGACAGCCGGGTGTCCCAGCCAGTCAGATCGCCCAGCTCCAGCGGCCCCATCGGGTGGTTGAAGCCCATGCGCAGCGCGGTGTCGATGTCTTCGGCCGTGGCCACACCTTCCTGCAGCATCCACATCGCTTCGTTGCCCAGCATGGCCGACATGCGGCTGGTGGTCAGCCCCGGCGACTCGTTGACAACGATCGAGGTCTTGCCCAAGGCGCCGCTGTAGGCACGGCTCAAGGCCACGGCCTCGTCGCTGGTGGCGATGCCGCGCACCAGTTCGACCAGCTTCATCTTGTGCACCGGGTTGAAGAAGTGCATGCCCACCACCCGCT
>PNML01000137.1 GCA_013823635.1 Polaromonas sp.
CACAAGCTGTCCCAGCAATTCTTCGACACCGTCAACGCCATGCTCAAGGCCAGGGGTCTGATGCTGCACAGTGGCACCGTGATCGACGCCACCATCATCGCTGCACCCAGCTCGACCAAGAACAGCAGGGGCAAACGCGATCCTGAGATGCACCAGACCAAAAAGGGAAACCAGTGGCATCACGGCATGAAAGGCCATGCCGGTGTGGATGCCGATTCTGGGCTGGTGCACAGCGTGACGACCACTGCCGCCAACGCGCACGACGTTACCCAGGCGGGCGAACTGCTGCACGGCGAGGAAACGGATGTCTTTGCCGACTCGGGTTACCGAGGTGTTGAAAAGCGGGAAGAAATCCAAGCCAAGCACCCGGATGTGAACTGGCACATCGCCATGATGCCGGGCAAGCGTAAAGCCATGGACAAGAGCACCCCGCTGGGAGCCATTCTGGAGCAGCTGGAAAAGACCAAAGCCCGTATCCGGGCCAAGGTCGAGCATCCGTTTAGGGTGATCAAGCGCCAGTTCGGATACACCAAGGTGCGCTACCGTGGACTGGCCAAGAACACGGCTCAGCTGTACACCTTGTTCATGTTGTCCAACCTTTGGATGGTGAGAAAGCGTTGCCCGGGGGGCTTGGCGGGATGAGTGCGTCTGCAAACGGCCAAAGCGGGCAAAAGGCCGAAATCGCAGGCGAAAACTCCACGGAATCGATGCCAAGAGCGTTGAATTCATCGGGATTGATACCGCCATTTCCGTCATACAGGATTCAAGCGATCAAGATCGCTTTGGCGATGAGTTTTGGACACCATCCTTAAAACATGCATTCAATAATGCGGCGGCAGCTCGTCGGCCAGGCTGCGAAACACGGGGGCACCGCTGTCGGCGGACTGTTGGCGCAGCAGGTTGACTTCGCGGCGCAGCTGGTCAATGGCCTGCTGCTGCTGGGCCACGATCTGGTTCAGGGTGTCCAGCAGGTCCTCGCTGTAGCTGGCCTTGATTTCCAGCTCGGTCAGGCGGCGCTCGCTGTCGGCGGGGGTGGGGTCGGGGGTGGGCTTCATGGGCGTATTGGAACCCAAACCGCCCCCCCAAACCCCGCCTGGCCACACACCGGCCCTTTCAGGCTGCTGGGGTGTTCACCAGCTCACTTCGCGGTCGGGCGTGGCGCTGATGCGGTGGGCCGTCAGGTCGGCGCCGTCGTATTCCTCTTCCTGCGTCATGCGCAGGCCGGTGGTGACCTTCAGCGTGCCGTACACCACCGCGCCACCGGCCAGCGCCCAGGCCACGCCCATGGCGGTGCCAATGAGTTGCGCGCCCAGGCTCACGCCGCCCAGCCCGCCGAACGTGGTGTTGCCAAAAATGCCGGCGGCAATGCCGCCCCAGGTGCCGCACAGGCCGTGCAGGGGCCACACGCCCAGCACGTCGTCAATCTTCCAGCGGTTTTGCGTGAGGGTGAACATGCTCACAAACAGCGCGCCCGCCACGGCGCCCACCACCAGGGCGCCCAGGGGGTGCATCAGGTCGGAACCCGCGCACACCGCCACCAGGCCGGCCAGGGGGCCGTTGTGCACAAAGCCGGGGTCGTTTTTGCCGGCAATGAGCGCGGCCAGCGTGCCGCCCACCATGGCCATGAGGGAGTTGACGGCCACCAGGCCCGAGATTTTGTCCACCGTTTGAGCGCTCATGACGTTGAAGCCAAACCAGCCCACGCACAAAATCCACGCGCCCAGCGCCAGAAACGGGATGCTGGACGGGGGGTGGGCCGACATGCCGCCGTCTTTGCGGTATCGGTTGGCGCGCGCGCCCAGCAGCAACACGGCGGGCAGGGCAATCCAGCCGCCCACGGCGTGCACCACCACGGAGCCGGCAAAGTCGTGGAACTCGGCACCGGTGGTGGCCAGTATCCAGTCTTGCACGCCAAAATGTTTGTTCCAGGCAATGCCTTCAAAGAACGGATACACCACGCCCACGATCACCGCCGTGGCCATGAGCTGGGGCCAGAACTTGGCCCGCTCGGCAATGCCGCCCGAGATGATGGCGGGGATGGCCGCCGCAAAGGTCAGCAGAAAGAAGAACTTGACCAGCTCGTAGCCGTTTTTGGCGGCCAGCTGCTCGGCGCCCACAAAAAAGGTGGTGCCGTAGGCCACCGCATAACCCACCACAAAATACGCGACGGTGGACACGGAGAAGTCCACCAGGATTTTCACCAGGGCATTCACCTGGTTTTTTTTGCGGACCGTGCCCAGCTCCAGAAAGGCAAACCCGGCGTGCATGGCCAAGACCATGATGCCCCCCAACAAGATGAACAGTGCATCCGTGCCCTGTTTCAGTGCGTCCATGCGATCTCCGTGCGGTGTGGTGAATGAATTTGGTGCATTTCCAAATGCCCCAACAAATTGCACCGCCATGAAGCAAGAAGTGGGCCTGTTTTTGGTGCAATGCTCAAAATCGGGCGCGCATTGCCCCGCTGTGGGGCGTGGGTGGGTGGTCGGGTGGTGCCGTTGGCGGGCCGGGCCTGCCCCTCAGCCGCCCTGGGGCAGGGTCAGCAGGCGGCCGTAGGCGTTGGCCAGGTGGGTTTCGGCACGTTCCAGCATGAAGTAGCGAAATGCCTCGGCCGCCGGCGACAGCATTTTGGACAGCGTGTGCACCACGTTCCAGGCCCGCACGATGGGCGTGCCCTCCACATCCAGCACCGCGATGAGGCGGTGCTCCAGCTCCAGCCCTATGGTGTGCAGCGACAGAAAGCTCAAACCCAGCCCGGCCATGACGGCTTGCTTGATGGTTTCGTTGCTGGTCATTTCCATGACCACGCGGGGTTCGGTGCGGTAGGGCTCTAGGAATTTTTCCATGGCCGCGCGGGTGCCCGAGCCGCGTTCGCGCACGATGAAGCCGTGTGGCTGCAGGCTGTCCACCGTGGGGTGGCCGAACTTGAGCAAGGGGTGGTCCACCGGGGCCACAAACACATGGGGGTGGGCCGCAAACGGCTCGGCGCGGGTGGCCAGCTCTTTGGGCGGGCGGCCCATGATGGCAATGTCCACCTCGTTGCCCTGCAGCATGTTGACCAGCTGCTCGCGGTTGCCCACGGCCAGGCGGATTTCGATGCCCTCGTGCTCACGCTTGAACTCGCCCAGCAGCCGGGGCAAAAAATACTTGGCCGTGCTGACCATGCCGATGGTGAGCGTGCCGGTTTCCAGGTGTTGCAGGCGGGCGGCGGTGTCTTCGGCGTCTTTCAGGGTGGCCAGCATTTTGCGGGCGTACACCAGCATGTACTCGCCGGTGGTGGTCAGGCTCACGCGGCGGCCACTGCGCTCGAACAGGGCCGCGCCCACATGCCCCTCCAGCTCTTTGACCTGCATGGTCACGGCCGGGGGCGTGAGGTGCAAGGCTTCGGCGGCGCGGGCAAAGCTGAGGTGGCGAGCGACTTCGCTGAACACCCTGAGCTGGCGGAAGGTGGCGTTTCTCATTCAGCGTTACCTTAATTGAAATAAAAGGAATTGTGAATTTACCTTATTCAATCGTCTGCTTATAGTTGCCCCACACCTGACCAATGACCGACACCACCGTCAGTGGTGCGGCAGGCCAGACCCTTGTTTGTGCAGGAGAGCGCCCCATGCTGCAAGCCTTGATTTTTGATGTGGATGGCACCTTGGCCGACACCGAGCAGGCCCACCTGGCTGCGTTCAACCACGCCTTTGCGCAAGAAGGCATGGGCTGGCACTGGGACGAGGCGCTGTACACCGAGTTGCTCAACATCTCGGGGGGGAAGGAGCGCATGCTGCACCACTGGCAGCAGGTGCAGCCCGACCTGAAGGACATCGGCGGCTCCGGCGTGCGCGACACCATTGCCCGCCTGCACGAGCTCAAAACCGCCGCCTACGAAAGCGCGGTGCAAAGCGGGGCCGTCAGCTTGCGCCCCGGCGTGCTGCGCCTGATGAGCGAGGCGGCTGCGGCCGGCATCCGCCTGGCCATTGCCACCACCACCTCGCCCGTGAACATCGCGGCCCTGCTGACCCAGGCCATTGGCCCCGACTGGCGCACCCATTTTGTGGCCATTGGCGACGCCTCCACCGCGCCCCACAAAAAGCCCCACCCGCAGGTGTACCTGCAAATGTTGGCCGCGCTGGACCTGCCCGCCAGCGCCTGCCTGGCGCTGGAAGACTCCAGCAACGGCCTGCGCGCCGCCACGGCAGCGGGGTTGCCCACGGTGATCACCCCCACCTCGTACACGCAGCACCACGATTTTTCGGGGGCTTTGCGGGTGGTGACCGACCTGGGTGCGGTCAGCCTGGGCCACTTGCGCACCTGGCACGCCGAGGCCAGTCAGCCTGCGGCCCAGGCCCCGCGTTCGCCCGTGGTGTCCTGAGGGCGGGACAATACGGTCTGCCACCCCATTGATAACCCCCATTTTTGACTGCCCCACCATGAGCACTCCCCACCTCCGCATTGCACCGTCCATCCTGTCTGCCGACTTTGCCCGCCTGGGCGAAGAGGTGAGGGCCATTGAGGCCGCCGGTGCCGACCTGGTGCACTTTGACGTGATGGACAACCACTACGTGCCCAACCTCACCATCGGCCCGCTGGTGTGCGAAGCCATTCGTCCCCACGTGAAAATTGGCATCGACGTGCACCTGATGGTCGAGCCGGTCGATTCCCTCATTCCCCTGTTTGCCAAGGCCGGGGCCAACATCATCACCTTCCACCCCGAGGCCAGCCGCCACGTGGACCGCACGCTGCAGCTCATCCGTGACCACGGTTGCCAGGCGGGCCTGGTGCTCAACCCCGCCACACCCGTGCAGGTGCTGGACCATGTGTGGGACAAGCTGGACATGGTGCTGCTCATGAGCGTGAACCCCGGCTTCGGCGGCCAGAAGTTCATACCCAGCACGCTGGGCAAGCTGCGCACCATCCGTGCGGCCATCAACGCGCATGTGGCCCGGGGCGGCCAACCCATTGCGCTGGAGGTGGACGGTGGCGTCAAGGTGGACAACATCGCCGACATCGTCCGCGCCGGTGCCGACACCTGTGTGGCGGGCAGCGCCGTGTTCGGTGCGCCCGATGCCGGTGGGGGTTACCACGGCGTCATGAAGGCCTTGCGGGCCGAGGCCGCCAAGGCCTGAGCCGGCAGCCCGTTGGCTGACGGGGTGCGGGCAACGGCGCCCACCCCCTGACAGCCCGTTTCAGTCGTTGCATGTGCGTGGCCCCTTTGGGGGGGCCACAGGGGAAGCTTTGCCCGTCGCCAGCCCAGTGGGCCGGTGGCGAATGGAATTGTTCATTGCCAGTTTTGTTTGAAAGTTGACCATGCCTTTGTCACAACGCTCCACGCTGACCCAGTTCCTCATTGAGGAGCGCCGCCGCTACCCCGAGGCCAGCGGCGACTTCAACGCCCTGATCCTGGACGTGGCCCTGGCCTGCAAGGCCATTGCCCGCGCCGTGGCCTTTGGCGAGCTGGGCGGCATGCTGGGCAACCACCCGGCCGAAGGGGGCAGCAGCGTGAACGTGCAGGGCGAGACGCAAAAGAAGCTCGACGTCATCAGCAACAACATGTTCATCAAGGCCAACGAGTGGGGCGGCCACCTGGCGGGCATGGCGTCCGAGGAAATGGACGACCCCTACCAAATCCCCGGCCAGTACCCGCGCGGCAAATACCTGCTGGTGTTCGACCCGCTGGACGGCTCCAGCAACATCGACGTGAACGTGTCGGTGGGCAGCATCTTCTCCATCCTTCGGGCACCGCAGGAGGTGATTGACTCGGGCCGCGACATCCGCGCCGAGGACTTTTTCCAGCCCGGCGCCACCCAGGCCGCCGCCGGCTACGCGCTGTATGGCCCCACCACCATGCTGGTGCTGACGGTGGGCAACGGGGTCAACGGCTTCACGCTGGACCCCAGCCTGGGCGAGTTCAAGCTCACGCATGCCCGCATCCAGGTGCCCGAGGACACCAACGAGTTCGCCATCAACTCGTCCAACAGCCGCTTCTGGGAAGCGCCCATCAAACGCTACGTGGACGAGTGCCTGGCGGGCAAAACCGGGGCGCGCGGCAAAGACTTCAACATGCGCTGGATCGCCAGCATGGTGGCCGAGGCGCACCGCATCCTCATGCGCGGCGGCGTGTTCATGTACCCGCGTGACACCAAAGACCCGTCCAAGCCCGGCCGCCTGCGCCTGCTGTACGAGGCCAACCCCATTGGCATGGTGATGGAGCAGGCCGGTGGCCGTGCCAGCACCGGGCGCGAGCCCATGCTGGCGGTGCAGCCCACGTCCTTGCACCAGCGCATTGGCCTGGTGTTTGGCAGCAAGAACGAGGTGGAGCGCATCGAGCGCTACCACGCCGA
>PNML01000138.1 GCA_013823635.1 Polaromonas sp.
ATCCGCCGCGCCGACCACATCATCGACATCGGCCCCAGCGCGGGCAAGCGCGGCGGGCGCGTGGTGGCGCAGGGCACCGTGGCCGACCTGTCGGCCTGTGAAGATTCGCAGACTGGGCGGTATCTGCTGCACGCGATGAAGCACCCTTTGCAAGCCAGGCGTGCGGTAGAGGCCAGTTTGGCATCAAAAAATGACGGCGTGGCCTGCCTCCACGTCCGGGGTGCCCACCTGCACAACCTGCACAACGTCGATCTGGCGGTGCCGCTGCAACGCCTGGTGGTGGTCACCGGGGTCAGCGGCTCGGGCAAATCCACGCTGGCGCGCGACGTGCTGCTGACCAACGTGGCCGCTGCCGTCGGCCAGCGCAGCACCCGCGCCGGGCGCGACAGCATGGACGCAGGCCACTACCCCACCTGGGTGGGCTGCCAGCAGGTGACCGGCTTCGAGGCCGTGGACCGCGTGCTGGAGGTGGACCAAACCCCCATTGGCAAAACGCCGCGCAGCTGCCCGGCCACCTACATCGGCTTCTGGGACGCCATCCGCAAACTCTTTGCCGAGACGCTGGAGGCCAAGGCCAGGGGCTACGCGCCGGGCCGCTTCAGCTTCAACACCGGCGAAGGCCGCTGCCCGGTCTGCGAGGGCCAGGGCGTGCGCACCATTGAAATGAGCTTTCTGCCCGACGTGAAGGTGCCTTGCGAAAGCTGCCACGGCGCCCGCTTCAACGGCGAAACCCTGGCCGTCACCTGGAAGGGCAAAAGCATTGGCGACGTGTTGCAAATGGAGGTGGATGAGGCGGTGGATTTCTTCGCCACCATGCCCAGCATTGCCCACCCGCTGCAACTGCTCAAAGACGTGGGGCTGGGCTACCTCACGCTGGGCCAGCCCAGCCCCACGCTCAGCGGGGGCGAGGCGCAGCGCATCAAGCTCGTGACCGAGCTGACCAAGGTGCGCGACGAGGTGGGCCGACGCGGCCAAAAGGCCCCGCACACCTTGTATGTGCTGGACGAGCCCACCGTGGGCCTGCACATGGCCGATGTGGAAAAGCTCATCCGCGTGCTGCACCGCCTGGTGGATGGCGGGCACAGCGTGGTCGTCATCGAGCACGACCTGGACGTGATGGCCGAGGCCGACTGGATCATTGACCTGGGGCCCGAAGGCGGCGCAGACGGCGGGCGCATCGTGGCCGCTGCGCCGCCCGAGGGCGTGGTGGCGCTGGGCACGCACACGGGCAGGGCACTCGCGCCCGTGCTGGCGCGGGGGTGACCTGCGTTTGCTTGCCGCGTGACGCGCTGGGTGTCAACCCCGGGGTGGCGCGATTCATACGCGCCAAGTTCCCGGGGTAGGCGCCTATCCTGAAGGGCTGTGCACTTCGCCTATCCCCTGCGATACTTTTCGGATGCGCTCGGCGTTCACATCGGTCCCAGGAGGCAAAACCACATTGGCCCTGCTGCTGCTGGCGGCTGGCCTGGGTGTGGCAGTGGCCTGGTGGGTGTCGGGCGTGTTCGCGGCAGAACGCGGCGGTCAGGTGGTGCAGCGTGCGCTCCAGCAGGCACAAACCGATGCCAGTGTGCTCAGCGGGAACATCAGCCACAGGCTGGCGCAGGCAGGGGCCTTGCCGGGTCTGTTGAACCAGGACCACGACATCCAGACCGCACTGGGTGCCGTGGGGCCCCATGTGAGCCCCTCGACGCTGGAGGTGGCCGAGCGGGCCGCCCGCTGGGCGGCGGTGCCCGAATGGGCCGCCATCAGCCAGCGCCTGACGGAAGTGGTGACCACCTTCAACCTGAACACCGCCTGGGTCACCAATGCCGCGGGCGACACCTTGGCCGAGGGCCACACCGCTGACGTCAGGCCTTTTCTGGGCACCAACTACGCCGACCGCGACTATTTCAAGGCCGCTCAGCGAGGACAGCTGTGGCACCAGTTTGCCGTGGGGCGGGTCACCAAGCTGTATGCCCTTTACTTTGCAGCGCCGGTCTCCTGGCACGGGCAGTTTGTGGGCGTGGTCGGCACCAGCGTGCGCCTGGACAGCCTGGCGCCACTGGTGTCCGATTCGCATGTGATGGTGACCGACGAGCACGGTGTGGTGGTGCTGTCCGCCGATCCGGCGCTGCAGCTGCGGGTGTTGCCCAACGCCACCGTGGGCGCCCTCACCGAGGCCCAGCGGGTGCAGCGCTACCAACGCCACACGTTCGAGCCTCTTGCCCTGGAGAAGCTGGCGGGTGATGGCCCGCAGGCGCTGTACCAGTGGCCGCTGGATGCGCCCAACCCCCATGTGTGGGTCACGCGGGCCACCTTGGACGGTGCCCTGCAGGTGCATGTGCTGCGCGAGGTGGGCGATGAACTGGCGCAGTTGAGCCAGGACCGCTGGAGCTGGTTTGGGCTGACCTGCCTGGCGTGGTTCCTGTTGCTGGGCTTTGTGGGGGTGCTGTCGGCCTACCTGGTGCTGTCGCGCGAGCAACGGCAGGAATTGTTGGTGCTGAACGGCGAATTGCAGCGTCAGGCCAACACCGACGTGCTGACCGGCGGCGCCAGCCGGCGCCACTACCTGGAGGTGCTGCACCAGGAGCAGGAGCGGGCGCAGCGCTACGGCCTGACGTTCTGTGTGCTGAGTCTGGACATTGACCACTTCAAACACGTCAACGACACCCACGGCCATGCCGCTGGCGATGCGGTGCTGCGGCACTTTGCCGTGGTGGTGCAGGGGCTGCTGCGCCAGTCCGATGTGTTCGGCAGGGTGGGGGGTGAGGAATTTTCGGTGCTGCTGCCCCAGACCACGGGCGAGGGTGGCTGGCAAATGGCGCAGCGCATCCGGGCTGCGGTGGAGGCATCGCCTTCCCTGTGGGAAGACCGGCTCATCCCCATCACCGTGAGCGTGGGCGGCGTACAGTGGCTGGCCGGCCAGCTCAGCACGGTGGACCAGGTCCTGGCGGCCAGTGACCGGGCGCTGTACCAGGCCAAGAACCAGGGCAGAAACCGGGTGGTGTGGGCGGCATCGGCCACCGAAACCTGGGCCGTGGACCATGACTCGCCCACCACCCGTGTCACCTGAGCGTGCGGCCCCGAGGGGGGCGCCCGGGCAGGTCATCCATGTCCACCCAGCGGCACCACCCAAGCCCCCTGAGGGGGCCGCGTGCAATGGCTGTGGCGTGTGTTGCCTGGCCGAGCCTTGCCCGCTGGGCATGTTGCTGTCGGGGCGGCGCAGCGGCGCCTGCCGCGCGCTGCGCTGGGACGACGGCGCGGCCCGCTACCTCTGCGGTGCCATGACCCAGCCGGACCAGGTGTTGGGCACACGCTGGCGCTGGTTGGCGCCGGCCCTGCGCCGGTTGGCCGGACGCTGGATCGCCGCAGGCGCGGGCTGTGATGCCAGCATGGCGGTGTCGGCAGCCCCTTCGGCACGGGACGGTGCGCCGGACTGATGCCGGGGGCCTCGGTTCAAAAGGTTTCCCAGTCGTCGTTGCCTGCGGATGCCACGGGCAAGGCGGTTTGGGCTGCCTTTGGGGTCGGGGCGGCCTTGTTGGCGGGTGTGGGCGCCGCAGACATGCCTTTGGGGCGGACGGGTGCGGGCGCCGCTGGCGGTGCACTGTCGGCCTGCGACAGGCGCCGGATGTCCCGGATGGCCTGCGTCACCTGGTGACCCGCTTCCACAAACGGCGTGCCGCTGTCCATCATGCGCTGCGCCTTGTCCACCTGCCCGGCGTTGATGACCTCGGCGACCTTGGCCGCCTCCAGGTGAAAGGTTTTGTGGTGTCCCACCAGGGTGGTGAAGGTCGCCACATTGGACCAGCGCTGGCCGCCCGGTCCGTGAATCCACTTGCCCAGGGCGCAGCAGTCGTCGCGGCGGACGGTGTCGGCATCCACCTGCTTGCCCTTCAGGGCGGCGTTGCGCAGCGTGACGCGCCACTGCTGGTGGGCAGCGATGACCTTGTCGAAGTCCAGCTCGTCGGGCTTCAGGGCCAATGACAGGGCGGATTTGTTTTCCTTGCGCAAGGCCACGGCGTCCAATTCGGCCAGCGTCTGGTCCCCCGGGCGGAGGCGGAATACCCGGATGGAGCTGTGCACCGCATCGACCTGGGTGGTCAGCGCCTGCGAGGCAGCGGCCAGCTCCTCGACCATGGCCGCGTTCTGCTGGGTGATGCCGTCCATCTCAGAGATGGCTTCGCTGATCTGTGACACGCCGTCCAGCTGGTCCGTGGCGGCCACGCGGATGTCTTGCAGCATGCCGGTCACCTGGCCGACCGCGGCCATGGACTCGTCCACCCTGGCCCTGGCATCGGTCACGCGGGTGTTGCCCAGATCGACGCGGGCGTGTGATTCCTCGATCAGGCCCCGGATTTCCTTGGCCGCTGCCGACGTGCGCTGGGCCAGCGCCCGCACTTCCGACGCCACCACCGCAAAACCGCGCCCGGCTTCGCCCGCGCGGGCGGCTTCCACGGCGGCGTTGAGCGCCAGGATGTTGGTTTGGAAGGCCACGCCTTCGATCACCTGGGTGATGTCGCCGATGCGGCGCGAGGACTCGGCAATGCCCTCCATGGTGTCGGACACGGCCTGCACCGCGTCGTGGCTGCGCCTGGCCACGGCGAGGGTGTCGTTGGCCAGCGTCGCGCCCTCCGATGCCACGTTGGACGTTTTCTGCACCGCCCCCCGGATGTCGTCCATGGACGAAGCCGTTTCCTTCAGGTTGCTGGCCTGCGACTCCACACGGGAAGACATGTCCTGGTTGCCCAGGGCAATTTCCTGTGCGCCGCCGCGCAGGTTGCCCACCTCGTGGCGGATGTCGCGCACCACGGTGCGCACGTTCAGGGTCATTTGCGCCAGCGCCTGTTCCAGCTGGCCGATGTGTCCGGCAGACCCCGTGCTCACCTCGTGGGACAGGTCGCCCGAGGCCAGGCAATGCGCGGTTTCCACCAGGGGGGCCAGCCGCCCCCCGGTGATGGACCAGGCCAGTGCCGCCGCCACCAGGGCGGTGGCCACACCTGCCGCCGCCACACCCACCAGGGGTGCACCCAGTGCCGCGGCCAACACAGGGCCGGTGGCCGCCAGCAACGCCAGCCAGCCCAGTTGCCCGCGCATGCCAGGGCGCAACGCCCTGAACAGCGCCGGGATGGCGCCGGCGCGGATGACCTTGCCCTTGTCCAGCACATGCACCAGGCGGCCGCGCTGCGCTTCCTCGCGCATCAGGGCATACAGCCCGGAAGCGGCCTGGATTTCCGCTTCCGTGGCGGCGGTGCGCACCGACAGGTAGCCCACCGTGGTGTCGCCGTCGCGCATGGGGGTGGCGTTGGCGCGCACCCAGTAGTGGTCGCCATTCTTGCGGCGGTTCTTGACCACGCCGGTCCATGGCAGACCTTGCTCGATGGTGGCCCACAGGTCTCGAAAGGCTTCAGCGGGCATGTCGGGGTGGCGCACGATGCTGTGCGCCTGCCCGATCAGTTCCTCGGGCAAATAGCCACTCATGGACACAAACACCGGGTTGGCGTAGGTGATGCGCCCCTTCAGGTCGGTGACGGAAATCAGGGTTTGGTCTGCCGGGACCTTGAGTTCGTTGGTGGTGACGGGCTGGTTGTTGCGCATGAAAAGGTGGGGGTGCGACAGGTGTCGGAGTGTCGAGGGACGGGCCGCAGAGGCCGAGTGGGCTGCGGCAAAGCGCAACGGGGCGATGGCAAAACCATAACCGAACCCACGCAGGCGCGTGGTGCAGACGCCGTCATGTCCGAGTGGCGCGCATGCCGGGCAGCCGCGCCAACCCTCAGTTGGCGGTCATGCGCCCGTCCACCAGCACCATCTGGCGGTCGCAGCGGGCGGCCAGGCGCGGGTCGTGGGTGACGATGAGGCAGGCGCTGCCATGGTCCTGGTTGAACTCGCGCAGCAGGCCAAACACCTCGTCGGCGGTCACGGTGTCGAGGTTGCCGGTGGGCTCGTCGGCCAGGATGAGGCGGGGCCGCAGCGACAGCGCCCGCGCAATGGCCACGCGCTGCTGCATGCCGCCCGACAACTCGCCGGGCCGCTGGTGCGCCGCACCGGCCAGGCCCACCCGGCCCAGCAGCTCCAGCCCAAAGGCCTCGGCCTCGGGCGTGGCCTGGCCCGCTTCGATGATGGCGGGCAGCATCACGTTTTCCAGGGCGGTGAAGGCGGGCAGCAGGTGGTGGAACTGGAACACAAAGCCAATGGTGCGCCCGCGCAGCCGGGTCAGCGCGTCGTCGCCCAGCTGGTCGGCCCGCTCGCCCGC
>PNML01000139.1 GCA_013823635.1 Polaromonas sp.
TCCAGGTGGTAGACCTCGTCAAAGCCGCGCATTTTCAGGAGCGCGGTGGACTTTTCGCAGCGTATGCCGCCGGTGCAGAACATGGCCACCTTGGTTTTTTTGCCCGCTTCGCCCTGCAGTTGCGGCTGCGCGTCCAGCCAGGCGGGCAGATCGGTGAACTTTTTGATGCGCGGGTCCACCGCCCCGGCAAAGGTGCCAATGGCCACTTCGTAGTCGTTGCGGGTGTCAATCAGCAGCACATCGGGGTCGGCCAGCAGGGCATTCCAGTCTTGCGGCTTGACGTACTGGCCCACGGTGCGGGTGGGGTCCAGGCCGGGCACGCGCAGGGTGACGATTTCTTGCTTCAGCTTGACCTTCATGCGTGAAAACGGCGGTTTGTCGCTCCACGACTCCTTGTGCGGCAGTGCCGCCAGGCGGGGGTCGGCCCTCAAATGGGCCAGCACCGCACGCACCCCTGCCTCTGGCCCGGCAATGGTGCCGTTGATGCCTTCGTGCGCCAGCAACAGCGTGCCTTGCACCTGGTTTGCCTCGCAGCAGGTCTGCAGCGGGTCGCGCAGGTCCGCGAAGTCGGGCAGGCTCACAAACTGGTAGAGCGCGGCCGTCAGGTAGGGCGGCGCACCGTCGGGGTGGGCCGAGGCATGGGATGGGGGTTGGCCCAGGTGGTGGGCACGGGGAATCGGGTGGGTCATCTCAGAGGCGGGCCAGCAACTCGGCCTTTTTGGTCTGGTATTCGTGGTCGGTCAGCACGCCTTTGCGGGACAGGTCCGCCAAGCGCTCCAGGTTGGCAAAAATGTCGGCCTCGGTGGTCTGCGGCGGTGAGGCCGACGAATACGCCGGTGGTGACTGACCATCCACCGACACCACGGGCAGCTGGCCCACATTCATCTGGCCGTATTGGCTGCTGAAGCCCATGCTGCCGCTGCCGGACTGCTGCTGGGAGAAGCCACCGATCTGGTGGTCCAGCGTGTCATGGACGGTGACATGGCCCTGGTCTTCGATGGCCAGGCGGCAGGCCTGCGCAAAGTAAGCGTAGCGGCAACCGTTTTGCGAACCGGTGCTGGTGGGCCAGCGCAGGTCGGGGCCCCACCAGTCGGGGGGCGGGGGCATGAAGAGGTTGCTGCCGTTGGGTTGGGCCTCCGAATGGCGGGCGTGCCAGCCGCTGTCCTGGGCCTGCACCGACCACCCGTCCGAGCCACCAGACCCCTGCGACTGTGACTGGAGACTGCCGGTTTGCAGCAAACCCGGCTGATTGGCCACCAGCATGGCGAGCTCAGCGCACAGGCTGTCCACCCGGCCCTTGAGGTGGTGGTTGAACATGTCGGACACCATGGTCATGCCCCCCGACATCCACTGCCCTGAGCCACTGAACTCGGGGTGGTCGAACTGCGCCATGCTGCCGTTGCCCCGGATGACGGCGTCCAGCATGCTGGCCACGGCGCCCGCGGTGAACCCGTGGCGCTGGGCCACGTCCTGAATGGCCATGTGGCCGGCGTTGGAGAGTTGTCGCACGGTAGATTCCTTGCACACACAGCACAAACGGAATGTTCGACACAACTGCGCAACCCCGATTCTCGCCGGAGTCGGGGCCGAGCGACGTCAGGCGGCGGCATGGCCCTGACTGGTCTGCCATGAAAAAAGCCAGTCCGCAGACTGGCTTGGTGTGGCCGTGCGCCGGAAAACTCAGGCCTTTTTGGCGTAGGCGTTGCACCAGCCTTTGCTGGCCACTTGCTTGCCGGGAAATATGCCGCAGCCGCCTGCGGCATCGGCGGCTTTGCCCTGGAACAGCGCACAGTTGCCGCAAACCTGACCGGCGGCGTATTTGGCGTATTTGGCCTTGTCCACGGTCGTGGCGTCGGCCTTGTAGCCCAGGCTCATGGCCTGTGGGTCGGCTTCCGCCACCATGGGGCCAGCGGCGTGGGCACCGCCCACCACGCTCAAACAACCCGTGGCAACGACGGCCTGGAGCAGGAAAACACGGCGGCTGGGGGCCGCCTGGGTGAATGGAAATGCCATGGAAATCACTCCGTGAGGGCACCAGAAAATGCTGGTCACTCATCAGGGTAAACCCTTGGAATTAACGTTCCATTAAGCCCGACCCAGATGTTCAGGCGATGCCCCCGGCACCGTGGCTCAGACCGCCAGCACCTTCAGCAGCCAGGCGTTGATGTCGGCCACCTCTGGCGGACACACCGAGTGCGCCATGGGGTAGTCGCGCCACTGCACCGGGTAGCCCAGCGCCACCAGGGCGTCGCGCGAAGCCGTGCCCCGCTGGGGCACCACCACATCATCGTGCTGGCCGTGGGCCATGAAAATGGGCACGGCCTGGTTGGCGGGGTGGCGCTCCGCTGCGGTGGTGGCCGCCAGCGGCAGGTAGCCCGACAAGGCCACCAGCCCCGCCAGACGCTGGGGGTGGCGCAAGCCCGCCATCAGCGTCATGGCACAGCCTTGCGAAAACCCCATGAGCACGGTGCGCTCGGGTGGCACACCGCGTTGCGCCTCGCGCGCCAGCAGGGCCTGCACCTGCTGCTGGGCGGTGCGCAAGCCGGGCTCGTCCTCGCGGCGGGCGCCCTGGACCACGTCGCTGGGCGGATAAATGTCGTACCAGGCCCGCATGGCGTAACCCCCATTGAGGCTGACCGGGCGCACCGGCGCGTGCGGGAACACGAAGCGCACGGGGCCGATGGCGCCCAGGTCCAGCTCGTGGGCGATGGGCACGAAGTCGTTGCCGTCGGCCCCCAGGCCGTGCAGCACCACGATGCTGGCCACCGGCGGGGCCAAGGGATCGGGGCCGGTGGTGAACTCGATGGTGTCCAACAGCGTATTCATAAAAAATAATAGCTAACTATTCAATAAATAAAAGCAATAGAAGTCGATTCGATTAACAATCATGCTTCCGGATCGGGCTGGGCAGCCGCGGTGGGGGTCGCGGGACCATCCGTTTCGGCCGTGGCAGTGGCAGGCTTGCGCTGCCACTGCGCGGGCTTGACCAGCAGCTCCACATAGCAGGCAGCGGCACCGGTCTGGGCCAGTGCGTCGAGTTGGGCGGTCAGCTCGGCCACATGCAGCACCTGGGCACTGTCTTGGTCGGCGCCGAAGCGGCAGTCAAAGTCCCAGAAGTCGGCGCCGTCGGGCAGGGGCGCACGGCGCTCGCGCTTCATGTACTTGCGGATGTCGTGTTTCACGGCTTCCAGCACGCGGTCGGGGTGTTTGCCTTCGGGGCGCAGGGGGTAGGTTTTTCTCACGTTGGCCTTGTGGGGTGAAACCGGGTGCGGCAGAGGTGCGCGCCCGGTGGGCCGCGTCCGTCGGAGCGGCCCTTGAAGGCTGAATTATCGTTGCCCGCCCATTCTGCGCCGCACCGCCCTGCGCGACCCTGGCCCGGTGGCTGCGTACACTCCCACTCCCGGCGCCCCTTGGCGGCTCCCTTGCCACGGGGCCCAGCCGCCCCTGATTGAACGAGTTCCCCATGTCTTTTACCTCCACCGGCCTGCTGCCCGACCTGGTGCGCGCCCTGAGTGCCCAGGGCCTCAGCCAGCCCACCGCCATCCAGACCCAGGCCATTCCAGCCATTTTGCAGGGGCAGGACGTGCTGGGCTGCGCCCCCACGGGCTCGGGCAAAACGGTGGCCTTTGCCCTGCCGGTGATGCAGCGGCTGCTGGCTGCCCCCGCGCCCACCCGCCCGCTGGTGCGCCGCGATGTGCGCGCCCTGGTGCTGGTGCCCACGCGGGAGCTGGCCGTGCAGGTGGGCGCCACCTTCCGCGCCGTGGCCAACCGCCTGCCGCAGGCGCTGAAGGTGTCGGTGGTGTTTGGCGGTGTGTCCATCAACCCGCAGATGCTGGGCCTGCGCGGGGGCACCGACATCCTGGTGGCCACCCCTGGTCGCCTGCTGGACCTGCTGCAACGCAACGCCCTGGGCCTGGCCCAGGTGCAGTGCCTGGTGCTGGACGAGGCCGACCGCCTGCTGGACCTGGGCTTTGCCGACGAATGGGCGCGCATTGCCCTGCTGCTGCCCGCGCGGCGGCAGAACCTGTTTTTCTCCGCCACCTTTGCGCCCGCCGTGCAAGCCCTGGCCGATGCCCTGCTGCACCAGCCCGTGCGCATCGAGGTGGCGCCCGAGGTGGAGGCGCCACCCGACATCGTGCAGCGCGCCGTGTGTGTGGACACGCGCGAGCGCACCCAACTGCTGCGCCACCTGGTGGAGTCCGAGCGCTGGTCTCGCGTGTTGGTGTTTGTGGCCACGCAGCACGCAGCCGACACCGTGTCGGAAAAGCTGCGCAAGGCGCGCATCAGCGCCGAGCCGTTCCACGGCGGGCTGAGCCAGGGCAAGCGCAGCCAGGTGCTGGCCGACTTCAAGCTCAGCCGTGTGCGGGTGGTGGTGGCCACCGACGTGGCGGCGCGCGGACTGGACATTGCCGACCTGCCCGTGGTCATCAACTACGACCTGCCCCGCAGCGCCGACGACTACACCCACCGCATTGGCCGCACGGGACGGGCTGGCGCCGTGGGCCTGGCCGTGAGCCTGGTCAGCCCCGGCACCGAGGCTCACCTGCGCCTGATTGAAAAACGCCATGGCCTGAGCCTGCGGCGCGAAGTGGTGGGTGGGTTTGAAGTGACCGAAACGGCATCGGAGCCAGCCAGCGCCAACCCGTCAGCCGCCGGGGCACCAACCGCCAACCCCACCGGCGGGCTGGACCCGGCGGGCGGCATCAAGGGCAAGCGCCTGAGCAAAAAAGACAAGCTGCGTCAGCAGCAAGGCACGCTGCCGCGCTGACCCAACCCGCACCCCGCCGCACGCCCCCCTCATTGCACGGGCGCGCCCGCCTCAAACCAGCGCTGGATGACGGCGCGCTCGTCATCGGTGATGCCGGTGGCGTTGTTCATGGGCATTTGTTTGGTGACCACCGCCTGCTGGTACACGGCCAGCGCGTGCGCCTTGAGCTGGTCGGGGGTGTCCAGGCGGATGTTCTTCATTTGCAGGGCTTCGCCGTGGCAGCTGAAGCACCGCTGCGCCAGCACAGCCTGCACCTGGGCATGGGCACCGGCCACGCCCGCGCTGCTCGGTTGGCCCGCCACGGCAGGGGCTGACGCGGTGGCGGCGGCCCGGGGTGCGGGCGCCAGGGCGACGATGGTGGCCAGCAACAGCAGCACGCCGAACACAGCATAAGGCATCGGGTTTTTGTGGCGGCCCAGCTTGTACCCATGGCGCAGCACAAAGTACTGGCGAATGGCGGCACCGGCCAGCATCATCACCACCAGAATGAGCCAGTTGTGCGCGTGTGTGTACAGAAAGCTGTAGTGGTTGCTCAGCATGGCAAAAATCACCGGCAGCGTGAAATAGGTGTTGTGCACGCTGCGCTGCTTGCCCCGCTTGCCGTGGATGGCCAGCGAGGCCGGGTCCACCTTCACCTCGGCCGTCATGGCGGCCACCACCTTGCGCTGGCCCGGGATGATCCAGAAAAACACGTTGGCGCTCATGGCGGTGGCAATCATCGCCCCCACCAGCAAAAACGCGGCGCGCCCCGCAAACAACTCGGTGGCCAGCCACGAGGCCGCCGCAATGACCACAAACACCAGCCCACCCACGATGGCATCGCCGTTCTGGCGAAAACCAAACACCCGGCAAATGCCGTCGTACAGCAGCCAGAACACCACCAGGAAACCCAGGGCGGCGGTCACCGCCAGCGCGGGGGACCAGTCCATCACCGATTTGTCGATCAGGTAGGTGCCTGCGTTCCAGACATACAGCAGCACAAACAGGCTGAAGCCCGACAGCCAGGTGGAGTAACTCTCCCAATAAAACCAGTGCAGGTGGGTGTGGATTTTTTTGGGGGCCACCATGTACTTTTGCGGGTTGTAAAACCCGCCGCCGTGCACGGCCCAGATGGCACCGTCCACCCCTTTTTCCAGCAGGTCGGGCGAGGTGGGCTTGATGAGGTTGTTGTCCAGAAAGACAAAGTAGAACGACGAGCCTATCCAGGCAATGGCCGTGATGACGTGCAACCAGCGCAGCAGCAGGTTGGCCCAATC
>PNML01000140.1 GCA_013823635.1 Polaromonas sp.
CGCCACCACTGCGGCAGCAGCCAGGCCAGACTCAGTGAGCCCAGTGTGGTCAGCACAATGGTCAGGCCCACCTGCGCAAAACCCAGCCCAAACACCAGCGTGCGCATGGCCCGCAGCTTGGGCAGGCTGAACTCCAGCCCGATGACAAACATCAGCAGCACCACGCCAAATTCGGCCAGGTAGCGCACGCCCGATGAGTTCTGCGCCAGCGCCAGCGCGTTGGGCCCGATGACCACGCCCACAAACAGGTAGCCCAGCATGGGCGGCAGCTTCAGCGACCGGCAGGCCACCACCCCCAGCACAGCGGCCAGCAGGTACAGCAGGGTGATGTCCAGCGCATTCATGGTCCGATGTTAACCACGCCCCCGCGTGCCGCCGCAGGGCTGGCCGATAATCCGGGCATGACTGCGACCCCCCCTTTTGATCCGGCCCGGGCCCTGGCCCTGGCCCGCGAGACCCTGGGCATCGAGGCCAGCGCGGTGCTGGCGGCCGCCAACCGCCTGGGTGACCCGTTCGCCCAGGCCGTGGCACAGGTGCTGGCGTGCCGCGGCCGCGTGGTCGTCATGGGCATGGGCAAAAGCGGCCATGTGGGCCGCAAGGTGGCCGCCACGCTCGCGTCCACCGGCACCCCGGCCATGTTCGTTCACCCCGCCGAAGCCAGCCACGGCGACCTGGGCATGATCACCGCTGGCGATGTGGTGCTGGCCATCAGCAACAGCGGCGAAAGCGACGAACTCACCGTGCTGCTGCCCGTGCTGCGCCGCATGGACGTGCCCTTGCTGGCCATGACCGGCCGGGCCGACAGCACCCTGGCACGCCACGCCGACGTGTTCCTGGACACCAGCGTGGACAAAGAGGCCTGCCCCCTGAACCTGGCCCCCACCGCCAGCACCACCGTGCAGCTGGCCATGGGCGATGCGCTGGCCGTGGCCTTGCTCGACGCCCGCGGCTTTCGCCCCGAAGACTTTGCCCGCAGCCACCCCGGTGGTTCGCTGGGCCGCAAGCTGCTGACCCATGTGCGTGACGTGATGCGCTCGGGCGACGGTGTGCCCAGCGTGCCCACCACCGCCACCGTGACCGAGCTGATGCGCGAAATCAGCGCCAAAGGCCTGGGTGCCTCGGCCGTGCTGGACGGGGCGGGCGACATCGTGGGCATCTTCACCGACGGTGACTTGCGCCGCCTCATCGAGCAGGGCACCGATTTGCGCACCGCCCGCGCCAGCGAAGTCATGCACCCCCACCCCCGCACGGTGGCCGAAGACGCGCTGGCCGTGGACGCGGCCGACCTGATGGAGGTGCACCGCATTTCCAGCGTGCTGGTGGTCGACGCCCAAGGCCGCCTGTGCGGTGCCCTCAACACACACGACCTCATGCGGGCCAAGGTGATCTGATGTCCCTCTCCCCACCCCAGCCCGGCGTTGAATTCCCCGCGCTCACGCCACAACGGCAGTTCCCCCCCGAGTTGCTGCTGCGCGCCCAGAACGTGCGGGTGGTGTTTTTTGACGTGGACGGCGTGCTCACCGACGGTGGCCTGCTGTTCACCGAGGGTGGTGAAACCATCAAGCGCTTCAACGTGCTGGACGGCCAGGGCTTCAAGCTGTTGCAGCGCGTGGGCATTGTCCCGGCGGTCATCACCGGGCGCGATTCTGCCCCCCTGCGCACCCGCCTGGCGGCCCTGGGCGTGACGCATGTGCGCTACGGCACCGAAGACAAGCGCCCCGCCGCCGAGGCCATCCTGGCCGAGCTGGGCCTGGACTGGTCACAGGCCGCCGCCATGGGCGACGACTGGCCCGATGCCCCCGTGCTGCGCCGCGTGGCACTGGCCTGTGTGCCCCAGGGCGCGCACATGGAGGTGTCCGCCCTGGCCCACTACGTGCCCGCCGCCATGGCCGGTCACGGCGCGGTGCGCGAGCTGTGCGACCTGGTGCTGGTGGCCACCGGCCATTACGCCGCCCTCTGGCGCGAGAAATCGGCGTGACCACCGCGGCGCTGCGCTCCCCCGCTGCCACCGCCACGCCCCGTTCGCGCCAGTGGCGGGTGTACCTGGAGCGCCTGAGCATTTACGCCCCCGTGGTGCTCATGGCGCTGCTGGCGCTGGGCTCCTACTGGCTGTTGCGGGCCACGCCGCCCACCCCTGCCCCCACGCCCGATCGCCCCGAGGTGCACGACGCCAGCGACGTGATGCGGCGCTTTTCCGTGCGCACCTACGGGCCCGGCGGCCAGTTGAAAACCGAGGTGTTTGGCGAGGAAGCCCGGCGCTACCCCGACGATGGCAGCATGGAGATTGACCAGGCCCGCATCCGGTCTTTCAACGCCGACGGGGTGCCCATGACCGCGCAGGCCCGCCACATCTGGACCAACGCGGGCCAGGAGGAGTACGTGCTCAAAGGCGATGCCGTGGTGGTGCGCGAGGCGGCCACCTTGCCATCGGGTCAGCGCCTGGAGCGCCTGGAATTCCGCGGCGACCACCTGCACGTCTTTGTCAAGGACGAGCGCGTGGTGTCCCGGCAGCCGGTGCTGCTCATCCGCGGTCACAACCAGGTGCGCGCCCAGCGGATGGCCTGGTCCGAGACAGAGCGCGTGGCCCACCTGGAGGGCCAAGTGCGCGCCACCCTCGCCGCGCGCCAGCGGCCCTGAGCGCAGGCACATGACGTCCGCCACCACCACTTCCCCCACCCCGGTGCAGCCCGCACCGCTGGTGCTGGTCACCGGCGCCTCCAGCGGCATCGGCCAGGCCCTGGCGCAGCACTACGCGCAGGCCGGTTGGCGACTCGCCCTGGTGGTGCGCAAGGAATTTGAAACAAAAGAGTGGCTCAGCGCTTTATCCATAAGTACTGACAGCTACGAAATTTATCTGGCTGATGTGGCCAACATCGACGACATGGTGGCCATGGGCCAGGCGGTGCTGGCCCGTCAGGGGCTGCCCGACGTGGTGATCGCCAACGCCGGCATCAGCGTGGGCATGGACACGGCCATCCGCGCCGACCTGGACGTGCTGGCCCGCACCCTGGCCACCAACAATGTGGGCATGGCGGCCACCTTTCACCCCTTTGTGGCCGCCATGGTGGCCCGGGGCAGCGGCACCCTGGTGGGCGTGGCCAGCGTGGCGGGCATACGCGGTTTGCCCGGCCACGGGGCCTATTGCGCCAGCAAGGCGGCGGCCATCAGCTACTGCGAAAGCCTGCGCGGGGAGTTGCGCGGCACGGGGGTGCGGGTGGTGACCCTGCTGCCCGGCTACGTGGACACACCGCTGACGCGGGGCAACCGATACCCCATGCCATTCCTGATGGCCCCGGCCGCCTTTGCCGAGCAGGCCGCCCGGGCAATTGCGCAGCAAACCAGTTACCGCGTCATTCCCTGGCAAATGGGTTGGGTGGCCAAACTGCTGAGGCTGCTGCCCAACGCCTGGCTGGACAAGGCCTTTGCCGGCCGTCCCCGCAAGCGCCGCCAGGGTGAATGAAGCCTGGCCGTCGCCGGCCCACAGTCCGCCAGACGCAAAAAAGCCCTTGGTTTGACGCAAGGGCTTTTGTTGACGGTGACCTGGCCTCAGCGCAGGTCACTGCAGGGGGGCAGGGCTCAGTAGCCGCCGCGACCGCCGCCGCCACCGCCTTCACGACGGCCACCGCCGCCGTAGGGGCTGCGGAAACCGCCGTCGTTGCCGCCGCCGCCGAAGCCGCCTTCACGGCGACCGCCGCCGAAGCCGCCGCCACCGGTGCGGGGAGGACGTGCTTCCATGGGACGTGCTTCGTTCACCACCAGGCTGCGGCCGCCCAGGGACTGGCCGTTCATGCCAGCGATGGCTTGCTGGGCTTCTGCGTCGCTGCCCATTTCCACGAAACCGAAGCCTTTGGAGCGGCCGGTGTCGCGTTCCATCATGACTTTGGCACTGTTGACGTTGCCAAAAGCGCCGAAAGACTGTTGCAGGTCTTCGTCACGGACGGTGTACGGCAGGTTGCCGACGTAAAGTTTGTTGCCCATCGAGGGACTCCTAAAAACACACTGAGAGAAAAAAGCGATGGAGCCCCGATAGCACAAAAAACCTGTAGCACGCGAAACCGCCCGATCACCTGTCATGCCGGGTCTTGACAACCCAGCCGATCCATTATGCGCCCATTGCCACCGAATGCGGGTTTTTTTGAGCGCCCCGGCCATCGCCTGCGGGTGGCGATGCGCATTAACAACATGTGAGCACACCATTGGTCAACGTCGGGGGCTGGGGAGCTGTGCGGCCATGGTTCTATACTGCTGACCAGCGCCGATTTGTTCCAGATTGCGGGCGCTCAAAAAATGCCGCTAAAGAGAGAGGCCCTGGTCTCACCCTGCGGCACAGGCATTTCTGGATGGTGTCAGCGAGTCTGCAGAGAGTGAATCCCACGTGATAGCCACCCCCCTAACCCACCGGTTTACCCAGCCACTGACGCTGCAAAGCGGCGCCCAGTTGCCCGGCTATGACCTGGTGTACGAAACCTACGGCCAACTCAACGCCCAGCGCAGCAATGCCGTGCTCATTTGCCATGCGCTGAACGCCTCCCACCACGTGGCGGGTGTGTACCTGGATGAGCAAGGGCAACCCAAGCCCCGCAGCGAAGGCTGGTGGGACAACATGATCGGCCCGGGCAAGCCGTTGGACACCGACCGGTTTTTTGTCATCGGGGTGAACAACCTGGGCTCGTGTTTTGGCTCGACGGGCCCCACCCACATCCACCCGGACACGGGCCAGGCCTGGGGTGCCGATTTCCCGGTGGTCACGGTGGAGGACTGGGTGAATGCCCAGGCCCGCTTGCTGGACGCGCTGGGCATTCAGCAACTCGCGGCGGTGATGGGCGGCAGCCTGGGCGGCATGCAAACGCTGAGCTGGACGCTGCAGTACCCCGAGCGTGTTCGCCACGCGGTGGTGGTGGCCAGTGCGCCCAACCTGACCGCCGAGAACATCGCCTTCAACGAGGTGGCGCGCCGCGCCATCGTGACCGACCCCGATTTCCACGGCGGCCACTACCTGCGCCACGGGGCCATTCCGCGCCGGGGTTTGCGCATTGCGCGCATGATTGGCCACATCACCTACCTGAGCGACGACGTCATGAACGAGAAGTTCGGCCGCCAGCTCAAGCCGTTGGCACAGGCCGTGGGGGAAGCCGCCGACGCGGGTGACCTGCCCGCCCTCAACCGCTTGGCTTACCAATACACCACGCAGGATGTGGAATTCCAGATCGAAAGCTACTTGCGCCACCAGGGCGACAAGTTCAGCGAATACTTCGATGCCAACACCTACCTCCTGGTCACCCGCGCGTTGGACTACTTTGACCCCGCCCGCCAGCACGGGGGTGATCTGGCACGGGCCCTGGCCCCTGCCACGGCCGACTTCCTGGTCATCAGTTTCAGCACCGATTGGCGTTTTTCGCCCGCGCGCAGCCGGGAAATTGTGCGGGCCCTGCTGAAAAACCGGCGCAATGTGAGCTACGCCGAGATCGACGCACCCCACGGGCACGATGCCTTTTTGTTGGACGACGACCGCTACATGGCCGCTGTGCGGGCCTACTTCGAGCGCACCGTTCGCACCCAGGGGGTGGCGGCATGAGCGACAACGCACTGATCCAATCCATTGCCCGCCTGGTGCCCGAGGGGTCTCGGGTGCTGGACCTGGGCTGCGGCAATGGCGAGTTGCTGGCCCATCTGGTGGCTCAGCGGGGTTGCAGTGGCTATGGTGTGGAAATTGACGATGCCAAGGTGCACGCCTGCCTGCAGCGGGGCGTGAGCGTGTTGCAGCTCAACCTGGAAGACGGGCTCAACATGTTCGAGGACCAGAGTTTTGACGTGGTGCTGCAAATC
>PNML01000141.1 GCA_013823635.1 Polaromonas sp.
GTGGCGCGCGTTTTTTGCCTACCACGACGCCCTCATGACGCCCGAGACCGTGGGCCGCGAGAGCGGGCTGACCAAGGGCGAGCGCGAGATGATCGTCACCGCCACCAGCGCGGCCAACCACTGCCTGTATTGCGTGGTGGCGCACGGGGCCATTCTGCGCATTTACGAGAAAAAGCCGCTGGTGGCCGACCAGGTGGCCATCAACCACCACAAGGCCGACATCCCGCCCCGCCAGAAAGCCATGCTGGACTTTGCGATGAAGGTGTGCCAGGCCTCACACACAGTGGACGATGCCGACTTTGCCGCCCTGGCCGCCCACGGGTTTGACGACGAGGACGCCTGGGACATCGCCGCCATCACCGCCTTCTTTGGCCTGAGCAACCGCATGGCGAGCTTCAGCGGCATGGTGCCCAACCCCGAGTTTTACCTGATGGGCCGGGTGCCCAAGGTCAAAAAAGAGTAGCTACAAGCTGAATAAACACAAGCACCAGCTGCCAATTTTTATTCAAATTCAGCATGGCGCAGGGTGTGCGACCTCGGCTCAGGCCAATTGGGCCTTGAGCCAGTCCGGCAGCGGCGCCGCCTTTTGGGCCGGGAAGTTCACCCAAATGGTGGTGGCCCCACCGGCGGCACAAATGGTGTCGGGGTCGTCGGTGCGGGCCAGCGTGCACCAGGTCTCAAACGTGGTGCGGGCCGGGTCGCTCACGTACATGCGGGCCAGCACCGTGCCCGGGTATTCCAGCTGCTTGTAGAAGTTGCAAAAGGCGTTGACGATGACCGGACCCTCACCGCGCGGATCAGGCGGGCAGCCCACGCTGGTCATCCATTCCAGGCGGATGGTTTCCAGGTAACGGAAATACACGGTGTTGTTGACATGGCCCATGGCGTCCATGTCGCCCCACCGAATGGGCATGGTCATTTCAAACACCAGTTTCTTCTGCTCGGGCAGTTCAATGCGCATGGTCCTCGATCCTTCAAACGGTCAACGGTGCGCCCGGATGGACGCCAGAATGCCCAGCACAAACAGGCCGCAGGCCAGCCACTGGGCGGTCGCGGGCCACTGGCCGCTCCACACAAACGCATAGGCCACGCCAAACACGGTTTCGCTCACAATGAGCTGGCCCGCCAGGCTGGGGCTGAGGCGGCGGCTGGCCAGGTTCCAGGCCACAGACGCCACCCAGGCGGCACCAATGCCCGTGACCACACACACCGCCACAAAACCCGCCCAGCCCTCGCGCTGGCTGAGTTCGGCCACGGGGGTGCCGCCCACCGCCCACAGGCCCAGGGCACCCGCCCCGGCGGCCACCCCCATCCAACTGGCCCAGCGCGACACCGGCACGTCGGGGTGGCGCTTGAGCCACGCCGCATTGAGCAGCGCAAACGCGGTCCAACTGACCAGGGCGGCCAGCGCATACGCCATGCCGCGCCACAGGTGTTCGGGTTCGCCCACACGCTCGCCATCGGGCACCTGCAGCATGATGGCCAGGCCGGCCACCGTGAGCAGCAGGCCCGGCAGCAGCGCCGCCCAACGCAGGCCCAGGGGCTTGCCCAGCAGCATGACCCACACCGGAATGGTGCCAATGATGAGGGTGGGCAACACCGGCCCGGCGTCGGCAATGGCCAGCACCAGCAACAGGTAGTAACCCGTGTACCCCAGCACGCTCAGGCCCAGCGCCCAGACCGCTTGGCTCAGGGTGGGCAGGCGCAGGCTTCGCCCCCACAGACGCGGTGCCAGCACCAGCAGCAACGAGAACAGGCCGCAGGCCGCAAAACGCCCGGCCGCCAGGTCCACCGACCCGAACTGGGGCACGGCTTGCGGCGCCACAAACACCAGCCCCCACAGCGCACCCGCCGCCAGGCCAGCGGCAATGCCACCCAGCCAGCCGGGCTCTCGCACCGTGGCCATGGCCCGGCCCACGGGCAAAGCGTCCACCGGGGTCGCGCCGTCAGATGCCAAAGCCATCGTCCGCCGCGATGACCGCACCGTTCACAAAGTGGCTCTCGTTGCTGGCCAGCATCACCAGCAGGGCGTCGAGGTCGGCGGGCTTGCCAATGCGCTTGCGCGGCAGCATGTTGACCAGCTTTTGGCCCTGCTCGGTCTGCCAGTGGTGGTGGTTGATTTCGGTGTCGATGTAGCCGGGGCAAATGGCGTTGACGTTGATGCCGTACTTGCCCCACTCCACCGCCATGGCCTTGGTCATGTGCACCACGGCGGCCTTGCTCATGCAGTACACCCCAATTTGCGGCAACACCTTCAAGCCCGCCATGCTGGCGATGTTGATGATGCGCCCGCCCGTGAAGCTGCCCGGTGCTTCGCCCTTGGCGCGGGCCAGCATGCGCTTGCCCACTTCCTGCGCCACAAAAAAGGCGCCGCGCACGTTGGTGTCAAACACAAAGTCGAAATCATCTTCCTGCACGTCCACCAGGCGTTGGGTGGTGCTGACGCCGGAGTTGTTCACCAGAATGTCCAGGCTGCCCATTTCCGTTTCGGCATGGGCCACGGCGGCGCGGATGGAGTCGCGGTCGGTCACGTCCAGCTCCACCACATGGGCGTCACCGCCCTCACCTTCGATCTCGACCAGCAGTTCGCGCAGCTTGTCCACGCGGCGGCTGGCCAGCACCACCCCCGCGCCCGCGCGGGCCAGCGTGCGGGCAAACTGGGCACCCAGGCCGCTGGACGCACCGGTCACCAGGGCCACACGGCCCGCCAAATCCAAGCTGTACGCCATTGAGGAGTCCTATCAAAAACAGATGAAATAAAAAAAGAACGGTCGTGCTATTGTGCAGCAGACCCCACTAAAATCCCGCCCCAACCCGGTCACATCCCTGACAACCAGCTTGCAAAAAACCACGCACACTGATGCCATGAAGCTGGTTGCCCGCGTCCCAGGCCACCCTTCCACCCTACACCAACCCAGAGTCCGCCCATGACACCAGCAGAAATTCTCGAACAGTTTGGCCCGCGCGAGGCCATGGAATACGACGTGGTGGTGGTGGGTGGTGGCCCAGCCGGCCTGTCCACCGCCATCCGCCTGAAGCAGCTCGCCGCCGAAAAAGGCACCGAGGTGTCGGTGGTGGTGCTGGAAAAAGGCTCGGAACCCGGCGCGCACATCCTGTCGGGTGCGGTGATGGACCCCAAGGCGCTGACCGAGTTGTTCCCCAACTGGAAAGAGCTGGGCGCGCCGCTGAACCAGCCCGTGACCGGTGATGACCTGCTGGTGCTCAGCGAAGCCGGTGCCACCCGCACCCCCGACTGGCTGATGCCGCGCAACTTCGACAACCACGGCTGCTACGTCATCAGCCTGGGTGAGGTGACCAAATGGCTGGGTGAGCAGGCGGAAGGCCTGGGGGTTGAAATTTTCCCTGGCTTTGCCGCTGCCGAGGTGCTGTACCACGAAGACGGCTCGGTCAAGGGCGTGGCCACCGGCAACATGGGCGTGGGCAAGGACGGCGAGCCCATGGACAGCTTCCAGCTGGGCATGGAACTGCACGCCAAGTACACGGTGTTTGCCGAGGGCGCGCGGGGACACCTGGGCAAACAGGTCATCGAGCGCTTCAAGCTGGACGATGGCACCGATGCCCAAACCTTCGCCATCGGCATCAAAGAGCTGTGGGAAATTCCGGCCGCCCAAGCCAAACCAGGCTTGGTGGTGCACACCGCTGGTTGGCCGCTGGGCGACGATGCGTTTGGCGGCGGCTTCCTCTACCACCTGGACGGCAACAAGGTGACGCTGGGCTACGTCATCGGGCTGGATTACAGCAACCCCTGGATGAGCCCCTTTGAAGAGATGCAACGCTGGAAGACCCACCCGTCCATCCGCGCCCACATCGAAGGCGGCAAGCGCCTGAGCTACGGTGCACGGGCACTGAACAACGGCACGCCTCAGGCGCTGCCCAAAACGGTGTTCCCCGGTGGCGCGCTGGTGGGCTGTGACGCGGGTTTTTTGAACGCGGCGCGCATCAAAGGCAGCCATGCCGCCATCAAGAGCGGCATGCTGTGTGCGGAGGCTGCCTTCGAAGCCCTGGCCGCTGGCCGCCAAGGCGACGAGCTCACGGCGTTTGAAGTCAGCTTCAAGGCCAGCTGGTTGCACGAAGAACTGTGGACCTACCGCAACTTCAAGAACTGGTTCAAGAAGAGCCCCTTGCTGGGCAAGCTCATGACCGGTGTGGAACATTGGTTTCTGCCCAAGGTGGGGGTCGCCACGCCCCCGTGGACCCTGCACAACAGCACCAAAGACCACACCAAGCTGCGCCCCGCTGCCGAGATGCCGCAGATCAGCTACCCCAAGCCCGATGGCCAGCTGACCTTTGATCGCCTGAGCAGCGTGTTCGTCAGCAACACCAACCACGAAGAGCAACAGCCCGCCCACCTGACGCTGAAGAACAGCACCGTGCCCGTCAGCGTCAACCTCGCCAGGTTTGCGGGCCCTGAAAGCCGCTACTGCCCCGCCGGGGTGTACGAGTTTGTGCCCGATGAAGCCAAAGGTGGCGACGCACAGCGCTTGCAGATCAACGCGCAGAACTGCGTGCACTGCAAAACCTGCGACATCAAAGACCCCACACAAAACATCGTCTGGGTCACGCCCGAAGGCGGCGGGGGCCCCAACTACGCGGGCATGTAAGCCCTGGCGGGACAGGACAAACCGCTGGCCAGCCCCCCGGACTGGCCGCTAGAATCTCACCCTTGTCAGGAGAGAAACCCTTTGTCCCGCCGCCCCGGCGCCAGGACACCGGGTTCGCCGAAGGCGCAGGAGGTTGGCCGGACCAGGTGTTCGGCGGCCCTGAACGCTCAGGCAAAAGGACTGGCAAGCACTGGCCTGGCGTGAAGGCGGCTGGTGTACCCCCCTGGAGAGAGGCCGCACTCGATGCGGCCCACCGAAGGAGCAAGCCCGGCATCGCCCGCGCGAATCTCTCAGGTAAAGCGGACAGAAGGGGCAGCGCACGGATGAACCGTGTTGAAAAGTGCCGGCGGCCCTGCCACCGGTGTGTCTGCCCCCTGTGCCCGTGGCGGTTTGCCCGGGCACCCACTGCCCAGTCTGCCTGCCATGTCCGATGCCAACGCGCCCGAATCCATCCACACCGACCTGCTGACCACGCCGCTGGACGCCCTGCACCGCGAACTGGGTGCCCGCATGGTGCCCTTTGCCGGCTACAGCATGCCGGTGCAGTACCCGGCTGGCCTGATGGCCGAGCACCTGCACACCCGCAGCGCCGCCGGGCTGTTTGACGTGTCGCACATGGGTCAGTTGCGCCTGGTCGGGCCCGACGCCGCCGCTGCCTTTGAAACCCTGATGCCGGTGGACGTGATCGGCTTGGCCGTGGGCAAGCAGCGCTACGGCCTGCTGTTGACCGACGAGGGCACCATCATCGACGACCTGATGTTCGTGAACCGGGGCGACGACATCTTCGTCATCGTCAACGGCGCGTGCAAGGTGGGTGACATCGCCCACATCCAGGCGCGCATCGGTCAGCGCTGCCAAGTCATTCCCATGCCCGAGCGGGCGCTGCTGGCCCTGCAAGGCCCTCAGGCCGTGGCGGCACTGACCCGCCTGGTGCCCGGCGTGGAGAAGCTGGTGTTCATGACCGGTGCGGCTTTTACCTGGGAAGGGGCCGACCTGTTCATCACCCGCAGCGGCTACACCGGCGAAGACGGCTTTGAAATTTCCGTGCCCGACACCGCCGCCGAGGCCCTGGCCCGCGCCCTGCTGGCACAGCCCGAGGTGAAGCCCATTGGCCTGGGCGCCCGCAACTCGCTGCGCCTGGAAGCCGGGCTGTGCCTGTACGGCAACGACATCGACACCACCACCACCCCCGTGGAAGC
>PNML01000142.1 GCA_013823635.1 Polaromonas sp.
GAGGCGGCCACCGGGTCCACGGTGCCCGTGGCCATCAGCGGTTTGACCATGAGCGTGGCCACCGCCTGGCACAGCGCGGCCAGCAGGCCCAGCGCCACGCCCACCCACAGGGGGCCTTTGACCTGCTCCCACACATGCACCTCGTCGCGGCGCTTGCCCCAGACGATGGCCATCATCACGCCCGCCACCAGCAGGCCGCCGCCCACCAGCGCCTGCCCCACAAAGGTTTCGCCCAGCCACAGCCAGGCCAGAAACGCCGAGAACAACGCGTGGCAGGCAAACAGCACACCCGAGCGGCGCGGGCCCAGGCGGTTCATGCAGCCAAACAGGGCACTGTCGCCCAGGAAAATGCCCACCAGGCCAGACAGGGCCAGCAGCCACAGGCCATCCATGTGCAGGCTGTGCCAGCCGCCCTGCCACCACG
This sequence comes from Polaromonas sp., assembly GCA_013823635.1. GTDB lineage: Bacteria > Pseudomonadota > Gammaproteobacteria > Burkholderiales > Burkholderiaceae_C > UBA2334. Next base: position 425 of record PNML01000142.1, read on the forward strand.
CCAATGCGCCCAGCAAGCCGCTGGCAAACAGCATGCGCCAGCGCGAAAACGCCACCGCCCCCAGGTGGCTGGAAGCGGGGGCCGAGCTCAGGCTGCCCAGCGCCCAGCAAGCGGCCGCACCCACGGCCATGGCTTCATGTGCAAAGGCCATGCGGAGCGCGCCTCAGTGGCGTTGAATGGACGGCAAAAAGCGACGGGTGAACGGAGGGCCAACGCCCTCAGTTGCCCGCGACCTTCATGCGGTTGATGAGGATGGAGCCCACGGTTTTGGCACCGTAGTTGTAGGCATCGGCCCCGACGGCCTCAATGCCCTTGAGCATGTCTTTCAGGTTGCCCGCGATGGTGATTTCTTCCACCGGGTAGGCGATCACGCCGTTTTCCACCCAGTAGCCCGAGGCCCCGCGCGAGTAGTCGCCGGTGACGCCGTTCACGCCCTGGCCCATCAGTTCGGTGACGAACAGGCCGGTGCCCAGCTTGCGCAGCATTTCGGGCAGGTCGTCGCCGGGCTGGGTCTGGCGGCTGGTGAGGGTGAGGTTGTGCGAACCACCGGCGTTGCCCGTGGTCTTCATGCCCAGCTTGCGGGCCGAATAGCTGCTGAGGAAGTAGCCCTTGACGCGCCCGGCGCTCACCACCTTGCGCGCCTGGGTGCGCACGCCCTCGTCGTCAAACGGCGAGCTGCCCTTGCCTTTGACGACGTGCGGGTCTTCCAGCACATCGATGTGGCGGGGAAACACCTGCTTGCCCAGGCTGTCCAGCAAAAACGTGGTTTTGCGGTATTGCGCACCGCCGCTGACGGCCTGCACAAACCCGCCCAGCAGGCCAGCGGCCAGGGTGGACTCGAACAGCACGGGGCACTGGGTGGTGTCCAGCTTGCGGCCATTCAGGCGGGCCAGCGCGCGCTCGGCGGCGTAGCGGCCCACGGCCTCGGGGCTGGCCAAATCCGCCGCATCGCGCATGGAGCTGTACCAGTGGTCGCGCTGCATCTTGGCACCCTTGCCGGCGATGGGCGCCACCGACAGGCTGTGACGCGAGCTGGCGTAACCGCCGCTGAACACGCCGGGCAGGCCACCGGCCACGTCAAACCGCCCGCCCCGCATGTGGGCCGAGAAAAAGTGCGACTGCTGGGCCGACACGCCAGCCCCCTCGCTGTTGGTGATTTGTTTGCTGGTGGCAAAGGCCGCGTTTTCGCAGCGCAGGGCCAGGGCCAGCGCCTCTTCCGACGACAAGGCCCAGGGGTGGAACAGGTCCAGCTCGGGCCATTCGGTGGCCACGTCCTCCGGCTCGGGCAGGCTGGCAAACGGGTCTTCGGCGGTGAAGCGGGCGATGTCAAATGCGGCCTGCACCGTCTGGCGCACGGCGGCCAGCGAAAAGTCGGAGGTGGAGGCATTGCCCCGGCGGTGGCCCAGGTACACGGTCACGCCCAGCGACTTGTCGCGGTTGCGCTCCACGTTTTCCAGCTCGCCCTTGCGCACCGACACGCTCAGGCCGCTGCCCTCGGAGGCGTCGGCCCCGGCATCGGTGGCGCCCAGCTTTTTGGCGTGCGACAGCGCGGCCTCCACCAGCGCCTGAAACTGCCCCCGGCTGTACTGGAAACCCGCATCGGGCAGGTCTGTGGCAGCCACGGGGGCGGCGCTGGAACGGGGGGAAGGCGACGCGCGGCGGGCCTTGGCCCGGGGCTGGGTGGTGGTTGGTTTGCTCATGTCGGCGACAATGATACTTTCCGCGCCCCAGCCACGCGGGCCACCCGGCCATTGTGTGGAGGCGCCAGCGCTTCGGCACCCTACCCCACCCATGTCCAGAAAACCCAAACGCGGCTATTACGTCAAAGGCCACTTCGTTGCCGAAGGCAGCGAGCTCGACCTTGAGCTCAAGGCCGAACTCAAAGGCACGACCGAAAAGAGCAAAACCGACCTCAAGCGCGAAAGCGACCAGTTGCAGGACCTGGGTGAGCAACTGCTGACCCTGCGCGCCGACCTGCTGGCCGGCCTCGAACTGGGCGACAAGCTCATGGACGCCCTGGCCGAGGCCAAACGCATTACCAACTTCGAAGGCCGTCGGCGCCAGATGCAGTTCATTGGCAAGCTCATGCGCCTGCAAGACGCCGACACCCTGCAGGCCGCGCTGGACTTTCAGCACAAGGGCAGCGCCGAAGAGAAGCTGGCCCTGCACCAGGCCGAGCAGTGGCGCGACCGCCTGATTGCCGACGACGGCGCACTGACCGAATGGCTGGAGGTGGAACGCGCCGCCGGCACCACCGCCGACCCCCAGCACCTGCGCGCCCTCATCCGCCAGGCACGCAAGGACGCACAGGCCACGCCCCAGCCCCACGAAAGCCTGGGCACCGCCGTGCGCCACGGCAAGGCCTACCGGGAAATTTTCCAGGCCGTGAAGGCCACCCTGGCCACCGCCGCCGAAGCCGGTGCCGACACGTCCGCTGACCCGGACGACGGCCACTGAGCCCCTCACCGAGCCCTCAGCGACCAGAACCACCCGACCACGCCCGACGACCACACCCGACGACCATGAGCACCACCGCCGCCACACGCCCCGCCGCCGATGCCCACGCCTTTGATGCCGTGACCATTGGCATCGTCTCCATCAGCGACCGGGCCAGCTCGGGCACTTATGAAGACAAGGGCCTGCCCGCCCTCAAGGACTGGCTGGGCCGCGCCCTGCTCAACCCCGTGACCTGGGTGGAACGCCTGATTCCCGACGACCAGGCCACCATCAGCGCCACGCTGACCGAGCTGGTGGACACCCACCGCTGCAGCCTGGTGCTGACCACCGGTGGCACCGGCCCGGCGCTGCGCGACGTGACGCCCGAGGCCACGCTGGCCGTGGCCCACAAGGAGATGCCCGGGTTTGGCGAACAGATGCGCCAGATCAGCCTGCACTTTGTGCCCACGGCCATCCTGTCGCGCCAGGTGGCCGTGGTGCGCCACCAAAGCCTCATCATCAACCTGCCGGGCCAGCCCAAGTCCATTGCCGAAACGCTGGAAGGTCTGAAAGACAGCCAGGGCCAGCAGGTGGTGCCCGGCATTTTTGCCGCCGTACCCTATTGCGTGGACCTGATTGGCGGCCCCTACATCGACGTGCGCGACGAGGTGTGCAAGGTGTTCAGGCCCAAAACGGCCATCCGCCCCCGGCCAGCGACCTGAGGGTGCGGGGCCGCCGCGCCCTCACTTGCCCACCAGCTCGTTGAGCTTGGCGGTCTCGAAGTGCTCGACGCGCTGCGCGTCGCTGGGCACGCAGTCGGCAGGCGCGCAGGGGCGTTTGTCGCTCAACTTTTCAATGGCTTGCCACAGCAGCGCAATCTGGTGCTCGTGGCCGGTGGCACCGTCGATCAGGCCTCGCAGGGCCTGGCTGACGGGGTCGTCCTCCTGCGTCACGCCGTAGGCGGTGAACTTGGGCGTCTCGGGCGTGGCATCGGCACTGGTGCCCTCTTTCGACGGCAGGATGCGCGCCGGAATGCCCACCGCCGTGGCGCCAGCGGGCACGGGCTTGATGACCACCGCGTTGCTGCCGATCTTGGCCCCATCGCCCACCACAAAACCGCCCAGCACCTTGGCCCCGGCACTGACCACCACGTCACGCCCCAGCGTGGGATGGCGCTTGGCGCCCTTGTACAGGCTGGTGCCGCCCAGGGTCACGCCCTGGTAGATGGTGCAGCCATCGCCAATTTCGGCGGTTTCGCCCACCACAGTGCCCATGGCATGGTCAAAAAACACCCGCTCGCCGATGGTGGCGCCGGGGTGTATCTCGATGCCGGTCAGGAAGCGTGACACATGCGAAATGAACCGCCCCAGCCACTTCAGGCCATGCGTCCAGCACCAGTGGGCGCGGCGGTGCAGGATGAGGGCGTGCAGACCGGGGTAACAGGTGAGCGCCTCGAACCAGCTGCGGGCCGCGGGGTCGCGGTCCAGGATGGTTTGGATGTCGGCGCGCAGTCGTTTGAACATGGGGGCAAGGGTACCAAAGAGCCGGGGGTGTCTGGGCAGTCGGGCGGGCAAACACCCTCAGGCGTCGGGGGCAGGGGCCACCGCGGGCGCACCGGCTGCCGCCGCCCTGGCCGCCGTTTGCTGCATGGCCTTGGCCACGCCGCGCAGGATGTGAATCTCTTCTTCGCTCAGCTGGGCCCGGTTGAACAGCTGGTTGAGCCGGGGCATGAGCTTTTTGGGGGCGGCGGGGTCCAGGAAGTCCACCGCCACCAGGGCCTGCTCCCAATGGGCCAACATGCCTTGCACGGCCTGGGCGCTGGCCTGTCTGGCCGGTGCCACCCCCGAGGGCAACAACGGGAAACCGCCCAGCGCCTGCCGCCACTCGTAGGCAATCAGCTGCACCGCGGCGGCCAGGTTGAGCGAGCCGAAGTCGGGCCGGGTGGGGATGCTCAGGCACACATGGCTGCGGTAGACGTCTTCGTTGCGCATGCCAAAGCGCTCGCTGCCAAACAAAAACGCCACGCCTTGCAGCGCGGGGGCAGGCTGGGCGGTCAAATTTTCTGTGTTATTGGCATCCAGCGCTTGACTGGATTGAACAGTTTGCTCTGTTTTCAGCAAATGCTCAAAATGCTCACGCGGGCTGCGGGTGGGCGGGCCGAAGTCGCGCGGGGTCATGGCGGTGGCGCACAGGTGGCTGATGCCGTCCAGCGCCTCGTCCAGGGTGTCCACCACGCGGGTGGCGGCCAGCACGTCGTTGGCACCACTGGCGCGCTGTATGGTTTCCTCGCGCCGCAGCACGTTGGCCCAGCGCGGGGCCACCAGCACCAGGTCGTCAAAGCCCATGGTTTTCATGGCACGGGCGGCACCGCCCACGTTGCCGGCATGGCTGGTCTGGATGAGGATGAAGCGGGTTTTCATTCGGAGGAAAGACAAGCGGTTGGGCCAGCCCAGCGGTGGCAGGGCCGAGGGGCGAGGTCACCCGCGCTGGTCAAGGCCGTGGGTCGCAGGTAGAATTCTGGCCCTTGATTGTCGCCGCCCACACGATGGGTGCCGCGACGCCACCGCCGCCATCGCTCGGCCCACTTCGATCTTCACACAATTCATGTCGTCCAATCTGCACCCCATGCTCAACGTGGCCATCAAGGCCGCCCGCACCGCTGGCACCATCATCAACCGCGCCGCCCTCGACGTGGAGTCGGTGCGTGTCACGGCCAAGCAGACCAACGACTTTGTGACCGAGATCGACCAAAAGGCCGAAGAAGCCATCATCGACACCCTGCTGTCCGCCTACCCCGACCACGGCATCCTGGCCGAAGAATCGGGTGAAAAGGCCGGCAAATTCGGCGGTGCCGACCACGTCTGGATCATCGACCCCATCGACGGCACCACCAACTTCATCCACGGCTTCCC
>PNML01000143.1 GCA_013823635.1 Polaromonas sp.
GCCGGGCCGTTTTATCCCCCTGATGATGGTGCCGTGGTTTGACATGCAGGCGGCGGCGGCTGAAGTGACGCGTATGGCCAAACTCGGCGTGCATGCTGTGACTTTCTCCGACAACCCCACCGTGCACGGCTACCCCTCCATCCACAACAGCCACTGGGACCCACTGTGGAAAGCCTGCGCGGACAACAACGTGGTGATCTGCTGCCACATCGGCACTGGTGCGAAAGCAGCCCACGCGTCGGACGAATCGCCCATCGACGCCTGGATCACATCCATGCCCATTTCCATTGCCAACTCGGCCGCCGATTGGATCTGGGCACCCATGTGGAAGAAGTTTCCGAAGCTGCGCATGGCCTTGTCTGAAGGCGGCATCGGCTGGATCCCCTATCTGCTGGAGCGCGCCAACTTCACCCACAACCACCACAACGCTTGGACCAACTCCAACTTCGGTGGCAAGAAGCCCAGCGACATCTTCAACGAACACATCATCACCTGCTTCATCGAAGACGAGTTCGGCCTGCGAAACCTGGATGCGATCAACGTGGACAAGGTCACCTGGGAATGCGACTACCCGCACTCAGACTGTACCTGGCCCGAGTCGGCCGATGTGTTCTGGAGGCAGGCCGGCCACCTGAGCGATGAAGTGATCAACAAGATCACACACCTGAACACAATGCGCGAGTTTTCCTACGACCCGTTTGCCATCCTAGGCCGTGAAAACTGCACTGTTGGCGCACTCAAGGCGCAGGCCAAGCACGTGAGCATTGAGCCCGCCTGCGGCATGGGTGGAGCAGCGCCCCTGCGCGAAGAGGCCAAACCTGTCACATCCGGCGATATCAACAAGATGTTTGCTGCCGCAGACGCTCAAACGGCACTGTAATTCACGACCGGCCCAACCCACGGAACCTAGCATTCATGGCTCTTCCATCTTTCCAATACCACCGCGTTCCGGCAGAGGCTGAGCCGCTCCGGGGTGAAGTGCGGGGCTTTCTCGCCGACGCACTAAGGGACCGCAGCGCACTCCGACGGGCAGACTCCTGGATGGGTGCCGACCCGGCGTTCAGCCGCGAGTTGGGACGCCGGGGCTGGCTGGGCATGACCCTGCCGCGCCAGTATGGCGGCCACGATGCAGGTCCCTGGGCGCGCTATGTGGTGATCGAAGAGTTGTTGGCTGCCGGAGCTCCGGTGTCGGCCCACTGGATTGCAGACCGCCAGAGCGGCCCGTTGATCTTGCGCTACGGCACAGAGGCACAGCGCCAGAAGTACCTGCCGGGCATCTGCCGGGGCGAAGTTTATTTCTGCATTGGCATGAGCGAACCCAATTCTGGATCAGACCTCGCCTCCATCCGTAGCCGTGCCGTGCGTGACGACAGGGCTGGAGGCAGCGGCTGGTGTCTCAACGGCCAGAAGGTCTGGACCACCAACGCCCACCACGCGCACTACATGATTGCCCTGGTGCGCACGGGCGCCCAGACCAGTGAAAAAGCGGCGCGCCACGAGGGCATGTCGCAGTTCATCATTGACCTGAATGCCCCTGGGGTCACCGTGCGCCCCATCCGCGACCTGGCGGGTGGCGAGCATTTCAACGAGGTGTACCTCGACAACGTGCGCTTGGAGGCCGACGCCCTGATCGGGACCGAAGGTCAAGGCTGGGAACAAGTCACGGCAGAACTGGCTTTCGAACGCAGCGGGCCCGAGCGTTTTCTGAGCAGCATCGCCTTGCTCAACACACTGATCGACGCGGTCGGACCAAAGCCCGATGCCTTGCAGGCCCACGCAGTGGGGCGCCTCAGTGCCCGCCTGGTGGTGCTGCGCCAAATGTCGCTGTCAGTTACCGCCGAGCTGGCCAAAGGCGGCAACCCCGCATGGGCCGCCTCCTGCCTGAAAGACCTGGGTGCCGCTTTCGAGCAAGAAATCCCTGAACTGGCCCAGCAGGTGCTGGACGTCGCACCATCCGTGGGCGGTGGTGGCGACCATGCCCAGGTCCTGGCTGCCCTGATGCAGATGGCGCCCTCCTTCTCGCTGCGCGGAGGAACACGGGAAATCCTGCGCGGCATCATTGCCCGCGGTCTGGGACTGCGTTGAGAACACCACCATGCGCGAATTGTTTGAATCCACCATCGAGCGACTGCTCGCCGACCTCGTCACCCCGGAGCTGATTCGCCATTGCGAGGCAGGCCACTGGCCAACCGAGCTGTGGACGGCCATTGAGGAATCGGGTTTTGCCGTGGCCGCAGCACCGGAAAGCCTGGGTGGTGCAGAAGCCTCCTGGGAAAACTTGCACGGCGTCGTGAAAGCAGCGGGCCGACACAACTTGCCCTTGCCGCTGCCCGAAACCATGCTGGCAAACTGGGTGATGGGCCTCTGTGGGCTGAAGGCCCGCAACATCCCGCTCGGTCTGGCCACGCACAGCACCCTGGCGCTGGGCGACCTCGGCGCCTCCGGCACCTTGCGCGACATCCCTTGGGGCCGCCACGTGGAACAGGTGGTGGCCGTGGTCTCCAATGCCCCTGGTGTCCCAGCTGTGCTGGTGGTGTTGTCACGCAGCGATGCCGAAGTCACGCCCAAACAAAACACCGCAGGCGAACCGCGCGACGACCTCTGCTTCAACAACGCCACGCCCCTGGCCACCGCCAGTCTGCCAGCCCATGTGCCTGCCGATGTGTTCTGGTGGGGTGGAGCCATGCTTCGAGCGGCGCAGATGGCGGGGGCACTCGAAGCGACCCTGGACCTGAGCACGCGCTACGCCACCGAACGCGTTCAATTTGGCAAGCCCATCAGCGCGTTTCAGGTCATTCAGCACCAACTGGCGCAGATGGCCCAGCACACAGCCAGTGCGGCCGTGAGCGCCGAGGCCACCTTCGCCGAGTCTGGCGACCAGCTGGCCACCTGGCAAATCGCCGCTGCCCGGGTGTGCGGTGCCGAAGCCGCTGGCGCCGTGGCGTCCATGGCCCATGCGGTGCACGGTGCCATTGGCTTCACCCACGAACACGCCTTGCAGCTGGGCACCCGCCGTCTGTGGGCCTGGCGCAGTGAGTTCGGCAATTTGGGCCATTGGGCACAGCGGTTGGGACAGGCCGTCGCCCTCGGCGGCGCTGCCTCGCTGTGGCCTGCTGTCACTCATGGTCACCTGGCCGCATTGGCCTCTCCCCGGGAACCAACACCATGACCGAAGTGAACAACACCCCATTCCTGCGGATAGCGCGCGACGGCGCCGTGATGACGGCCCACCTGAGCCGCCCAGAAACCCGCAATGCGCTGACCGATCCCGCACACATGAGCGAACTGGTGGACCTGTGCCGCCAGATCCGCAGCGACCACAGCGTCAAGGTGTTGGTGCTGACTGGTGAAGGGAGCGCCTTCTGTGCCGGAGGCAATGTGAAGGACATGCAGCAACGCGGCGGCATTTTTGCTGGCAGCCCCTATCAGGTTCGAGACAGCTACAGGGACACCATCCAACGCATTCCGCTGGCGCTGTACGAACTGGACGTGCCTGTTATCGCGGCCGTCAACGGTCCCGCCATCGGCGCAGGCCTGGATCTGGCCTGCATGTGCGACATCCGCATCGCCAGCGAAAAAGCCCTGTTCGCAGAGAGCTTTGTCAAAGTCGGCATCGTGCCAGGTGACGGCGGCGCGTGGTTGCTGCCGAGGGTGATCGGCATGCCCAAGGCCAGCTTGCTCGCCTTCACCGGCGACACCATCGATGCGGCCAAGGCCCTGGCGTGGGGTCTGGTCGCCGAAGTGGTTCCTGCCAACGACTTGTTATCTCATGCCCAAGCCTTGGCGCAGCGGATTGCGCTCAACCCCTCGCACGCCTTGCGGCTGACGAAACGCCTGCTGCGAGAAGGCCAGCACGTGCGCCTCGACACCCTGCTGGAACTCTCCGCGGCCTACCAGGCGCTGGCGCACCACACCGAAGACCACCTGGAAGCGGTCCAGGCCTTTTTGGACAAACGCCCCGCGCAGTTCACCGGACGTTGATAGCCACCCCCAAAAAACTGGAAATCGCCATGCGAACCGTATTCAGAGACGACCACGAGCAATTCCGCGAACAGGCGCGGCGCTTCATCGAACGTGAAATCGTGCCCCACCTGCCCACTTGGGAGTCCGAGGGCATGGTGCCCAAGAGCATCTGGATCAAGGCAGGGCAAGCCGGTCTGCTGTGCTCCACCGTGCCCGAAGCATACGGTGGCGCCGGAGGCGACTTTGGCCACTCCGCCGTGATGATCGAAGAGTTGGCCAGGGTCAACGCCACCGCCGTGGGCTTCACCACGCACTCGGAGATCGTGGCACCGTACCTCGTGGCCTATGGCACCGAGGAGCAGAAGCAACGCTGGCTGCCACGAATGGTGAGCGGCGACATGGTGGGTGTGATTGCCATGAGCGAGCCCGGCGTGGGCAGCGACCTGCGCAGCATGCGCACCTCCGCCGTTCGCCACCAGGACAGTTACACCATCAACGGCCAGAAAACCTTTATCACCAACGGCGGCAACGCTGACCTGGCGGTGATCGCCACCAAGCTGGACCCTGCGGCCAAAGAGCTGACGCTGATCTGCGTCGAAACCGACCGGCCCGGTTTCTCCAAAGGGCGTCTGCTGGAAAAAATCGGCTTGAAAGGCCAAGACACGTCCGAGCTCTTTTTCGACAACGTGTCGGTTCCGCTGGAGAACAGGCTCGGGGAAGAAGGACAAGGCTTCAAATACCTGACTCACCAATTGGCTTGGGAGCGCACGATCATCGGCATACGCGCAGCGGCTTCGATTGAATCGCTTATCGAACAGACGGTCCAGTACACCCGCGACCGCAAGGTCTTCGGCAAGACGGTATTTGACTTCCAGAACACTAAGTTCAAACTGGCCGAATGCAAAGCCCAGTCCACCATGCTGCGCGTGTTCGTTGACGACTGCCTGGCCAAGGCCATGCGCGGCGAACTCAGTGCAGAAGTCGGTGCCATGTGCAAACTCATGGGCTCTGAAATGCAGGGGAAAATCTTGGATGAACTGCTGCAGCTGCATGGCGGCTACGGTTTCATGAGCGAATACATGATCAGCCGTGCCTGGGTAGACGCCCGGGTGGCCCGCATATACGGCGGTACCAGCGAAATCATGAAAGAAATCATCAGCAGATCGCTGTAACTCCAACCCCTGGAAAGAAACACCCATGCCACACATCATCTGCATCACCCCCGACGGCAAGCAAACCGAACTGCAGGTCACCGAAGGCACCAGCGTGATGCAAGCCGCGTTGGCCAGCGGCCTTCCGGGCCTCAACGCCGACTGTGGCGGCGCCTGCCAGTGCGCGACCTGCCACGTGTACGTTGAGCAGCCCTGGGTCGACAAGCTGGCGGCGGTGGGTGACACCGAAGACGCCATGCTGGACTGCACCGGTGAGCCCCGCCAGTCCAACAGCCGGCTGTCCTGCCAGTTGATGGTCACCGCCGCGCTGGATGGCATGGTGGTGCGGCTGCCTGCCGTCCAGTAGTGTTCCCGTGCGGCCCAGCCGCTGCCGCTGGGTCTGGCCGGGTTCAGAAGCCCAGCAAGCGCTGCAGTTTCTCGAAATGTGTCCAGGTGATAAAGCCCTTGGCATTGCCCGATCGGGCCAGGTAGCTGGCATCCTGCTCAATGCGGGTGAACAGGATGGCCATCCGCCAGGTGGCGAACACCTCGTGGTAATGCAAGTGCTCGACCTTTCGTCCGCTGACCTGCTCGTAGTGCGCCATGGTGGCCGCCATGTCGGGCAATCCCGACATGCGTGGGAACGCCCCCTTGGAA
>PNML01000144.1 GCA_013823635.1 Polaromonas sp.
TTTTCGAGCTCCAGGAAATATGCCAAGACAAAAAAGATGAGTGGTGCCCATGGCGGGAATCGGACCCGCGACCTCTCCCTTACCAAGGGAGTGCTCTACCACTGAGCCACATGGGCAAGCAACCGAGTTAACGGCCACTTGAATTCGACACGACCAACACACAACCTGGAGCGGGAAACGGGAATCGAACCCGTGTCATTAGCTTGGAAGGCTAAGGTTCTACCATTAAACTACTCCCGCACTACCCTCTTGAATCACGGCCCAGCTGCAGCCCGCGCTCAAGTTTGCATGTGTTGTTGGTGGAGAAGGCTGGATTCGAACCAGCGTAGGCGTAAGCCAACAGATTTACAGTCTGCCCCCTTTAGCCACTCGGGCACCTCTCCACAACGAGCCTGCAATTATGCCACGGTTTTTTGACTTTTTGCAATCCAGTCGATTTTTGTGTGCCCTTGCTGGCTGAGCCACCCGTTCGCCAGTGAGAAATGGCCGCAGCCCAGGAACGGCTTGGGGCCCCGGCTGGCCGACAGTGGCGAGGGGTGATTGGCCGTGAGCACCAGGTGCCTGCTTTCGTCAATGGTCGGCCGCAGTGCTTGCGCATGGGCGCCCCACAGCATGAACACCCGCCCACCGGGCTGGGCATTGCACGCCGCCAGCAACCGGCTGGTGAGCGTTTCCCATCCCCGTTTGGCGTGGCTGGCGGGGGCGCCATCCTCCACGGTCAGGCAGGTGTTGAGCAGCAACACCCCTTGCTGCGCCCAGTGCGTGAGTGAGCCCCCCTGGGTGGCCGACAGGCCCAGGTCGCGCTGCAGTTCTTTGTGGATGTTGCGCAGCGAGGGCGGCACCCGGACGCCGTTGGGCACCGAGAATGCCAGCCCTTCGGCCTGGCCGGGCCCATGGTAGGGGTCCTGCCCCAGGATGACCACCTTGACAGCGGACAGTGGCGTGAGCGCCAACATGCGAAAGGGCTGGGGCGGGTAGACGGTTGCCCCGGCGTCCACCCGGGACTGCACAAACTGCGACAGGGCGTGCCCTTCCGCCGAGGCGAGAAAGCTCGCCACCGGGGTCTGCCAATCGGCACACAGGCTGTGCCGGGCGCCGGCCCACACCACCGACGCACCGGGCGACTCGGAGGGAGTCACCGTCGTGGCGCCAAAGCCCATCACTGCGCAAACAAGGTGGACAGGGCCTCACCCGGGTCGGCGGCGCGCATGAAGGCCTCGCCCACCAAAAAGGCAGGCACGGCCGCCTGGCGCAGCACGGCCACTTCGGCCGGGGTGAGGATGCCCGACTCGGCCACCAGCAAGCGCTCGCCACCGATGAGAGAGGGCACGTCCCGAATGAGGTCCAACGTGGTGGACAGGTTCACCTCGAAGGTGCGCAGGTTGCGGTTGTTGATGCCAATGAGGGGGGTTTTCAGGCGCAGCGCACGGTCCAGCTCTGGCCTGTCGTGCACCTCCACCAGCACCGCCATGCCCAGCGACAGGGCCAGGGCTTCCAGGTCCGCCATTTGCTGGTCATCCAGGCAGGCGGCGATCAGCAAAATGGCATCGGCGCCCATGACCCTCGCTTCGTAGACCTGGTAGGCATCGACCATGAAGTCCTTGCGCAGCACGGGCAGGGGGCAGCTCGCGCGCGCCTGCTTGAGGTAGTCGGCACTGCCTTGGAAAAACTGCCTGTCGGTCAGCACAGACAGACAGGCAGCGCCGTGCTCCGCGTAGCTCTGGGCAATGTCGGCGGGCACAAAGTCCTCGCGCAACACGCCCTTGGACGGGCTGGCCTTTTTCACCTCGGCGATGACGGCGGGCTGCCCTTTGGCCTGTTTGGCCCGAAGGGCGCCGACGAAGTCGCGCGTGAGCAGCCGTGTCTCGGCATCCTCGCGCACAGCGGCCAGCGGTTTTTTGCGCAGTGCGGCGGCGATTTCCTCGCGCTTGACCGCCACGATCTGGTTCAGGATGTCACTCATCGGTGGGGGTACTTTCGTTGGGGGGCGTGCCTTTCAGCACCTTCATGATGACGCGGTGCATGGCCCAGGCCACCACCAGGAAAAGAACGGAAACACCCAGCGCAATCCAGGTGCCCGAGTCTTGCCACCAGCCTGCGGGCATCAGGCCACCTCAGCCGCACTGAAGGCGGTGAGCTCGGCCAGCTTGGCCCGTGCGGCGCCACTGTCCAGCGCCTGCTGCGCCAGTTGCAAGCCGGCCACCATGGTGGGGACCACGTTGGCGGCGTACAGGGCCACACCGGCGTTGAGGGCAACGATGTCGCGGGCCGGGCCGGGCTGGTTGTCGAGCACACCCAGCAGCATAACCTTGGAATCCTCGGGCGTGTCCACCCGCAGCGCCCGGTTGCTGGCCATGGCCAGGCCAAAGTCTTCGGGGTGGATTTCATACTCGGTGATTTCGCCGTTTTTCAGTTCGCCCACCAGCGTGGCGGCACCCAGCGACACCTCGTCCATGCCGTCGCGGCCGTACACCACCACCGCGTGCTCGGCCCCCAGGCGCTGCAAGGCCCGTACCTGAATGCCCACCAGGTCGGCGTGGAACACGCCCATGAGGATGTTGGGCGCGCTGGCGGGGTTGGTGAGCGGGCCCAGGATGTTGAAGATGGTCTTGATGCCCAGCTCGCGGCGCACCGGGGCCACGTTCTTCATGGCCGGGTGGTGGTTGGGCGCGAACATGAAGCCCAGCCCCGTTTGCGCAATGCATTGGGCAATGCGCTCGGGCGGCAGGTTGATGTTGACGCCCAGGCTTTCCAGCACATCGGCGCTGCCGCTTTTGCTGCTGACGCTGCGCCCGCCGTGCTTGCTGACGCGGGCACCCGCGGCGGCGGCCACAAACATGGAACAGGTGGAGATGTTGAAGGTGTGTGAACCATCGCCCCCGGTGCCCACGATGTCCACCAGGTGGGTGGTGTCGGCCACCGGCACCTTGGTGGAAAACTCGCGCATCACCTGCGCGGCGGCGGTGATTTCACCGATGGTTTCTTTCTTGACCCTCAGTCCGGTGATGAGCGCGGCCATCATCACCGGCGACATCTCGCCACCCATGATGAGCCGCATGAGGTGCAGCATTTCGTCGTGAAAAATTTCACGGTGCTCGATGGTGCGCTGCAAGGCTTCGCTGGGCGTGATCTTGGATGCGTGGGGCATGAAACTGTCTCCAGGGTCCGGGAAATGACGGTTGAAATGTAAAGGCTGGTTCAAGGCGGGGTGTGCGGCCTCAGCGGCCAGGGGCTTCGCTCAGGGCCAGTCGGACGCCAAAACCCACAAACATCACCCCGGCCAGCCGGTCCAGGTGCGCCACGCCCCGTTGCACCAGCCCCAAACGCCGTGTGGCCCGCGCCGCCAGCCAGGCGTAGCCCAGGTTGATGGGCAAGGCGTTGAGGTTGAACAGCACGCCCAAGGCCACAAACGCCAGCGCCGGGTGCTGGGCACCGGGGGCGATGAACTGGGGCACAAAGGCCAGGAAGAACAGCGCCACCTTGGGGTTGAGCGCATTGGTCAAAAAGCCTTTGAAAAAAACATTCTTCAAGCTTTTTTGGCCTCTGTCGCTTGCTGTTATTGACTTATTTGCTACATCAAATTCAATGGCACTGCCACGTTGCAGCAACAGCTTCAGCCCCACGTAGAACAGGTACAACGCCCCCACCCACTTCAGCACCAAGAAGGCGGCGGTGGAGGTGGTCATCAGCACACCCACACCCAGGGCCGCTGCCGCCACGTGCACAAAACACCCGGCGGTGATGCCCAGCGCGGCCACCATGCCCGCACGCGCACCGTCACGCAGCGCGGTGTTGACGATGCACAGCACGTCGGGACCGGGCGTGAGGTTGAGCAGCCAGCCCGCCAGGATGAACAGGCCCAGGTTCTGGACATCGGTCATGGGCGGCCCTCAGGCATGGAAAAACCGGCGGATGGCGGCCACCGCATGGTCCACACCGGCCGCGTCCACGTCCAGGTGCGTGACAAAGCGCAGGCGGTACAGGCCGGTGGCCTGCACACCCTGCGCCGCCAGGTGGGCCAACAGGTCGGCAGAGCGCTCACGGGCGTCACCCACCAGGTCCACAAACACGATGTTGGTTTGTGGGGCTTGCACCACCAGGCCCGGCACGCCCGCCAGCCCGGCAGCCAGGCGGCGCGCCAGCGCGTGGTCGTCGGCCAGGCGGGCAATGTGGTGGTCCAGCGCGTACAACGCCGCCGCCGCCAACACGCCCGCTTGGCGCATGCCACCACCGGCCATTTTGCGGATGCGGTGGGCTCGCTGAACGAACGCCCGCGAACCACACAGCACCGAGCCCACGGGCGCACCCAGACCCTTGCTGAAGCAGATGGACGCACTGTCAAAGCACCCGGCAATGCGGCGGGCCTCCGCCATCACGGCATCGGCAGCGGCGGCCTCACCACCCGGCCCGGCCGCCTGGGCCGTGGCGGCGTTGAACAGCCGCGCGCCATCCAGGTGGGTGGCCAGGCCGTGGCGGCGGGCCAGGTCGGTGGCGGACTGCACGTAGGCCATGGGCAACAGCTGGCCGCCCAGGGTGTTTTCCAGCGCCAGCAAACGGGTGCGGGCAAAGTGGGCGTCGTCGGGCTTGATGGCGGCCTCGATGTCGGCCAGCGCCAGCGTGCCGTCGGGCTGGTGGGCAATGGGCTGGGGCTGAACGCTGCCCAGCACCGCCGCACCGCCCGCTTCCCAGCGGTAGCAGTGCGCCATCTGGCCCACCAGGTACTCGTCGCCGCGCTGGCAGTGCGCCAGCAACGCACACAGGTTGCTTTGTGTGCCGGTGGGCATGAACAGCGCGGCCTCGAAACCCAGCAACTCGGCCAGCCGCGTTTGCAGGGCGTTGACCGTGGGGTCGTCGCCAAACACATCGTCGCCCAGCGGCGCGGCCTGCATGGCCTGGCGCATGGCGGCGGTGGGTTGGGTGACGGTGTCACTGCGCAAATCAATTTGTTGCATCAAAAATGCCTCCAGCGCTCACGGTCATTGAACAGTCTGCCATCACGCAATCAGCGCACCAGGAAGTTTTTCAGCATGGCGTGGCCGTGCTCGGTGAGTATGCTTTCGGGGTGAAACTGCACGCCTTCAATGTCCAGTTCGGTGTGCCGAATGCCCATGACCTCGCCGTCTTCCGTCCAGGCCGTTGCTTGCAGGCAGGGGGGGCAGGTGGCGCGGTCAATGGCCAGCGAGTGGTAGCGGTTGACGGTGAACTGCTGGGGCAGCCCGGCAAACACGCCCTGCTGCGTGGTGGTGATGACGCTGGTTTTGCCATGCATCAGCGCCTGCGCCCGCACGATCCGCCCGCCAAACGCCGCCCCAATGCTCTGGTGCCCCAGGCACACGCCCAAAATGGGCAGCCTGCCCGCAAAGTGCTGGATGGCGGGCACCGAAATGCCCGCCTCTGCCGGCGAACACGGCCCCGGGGAAATCACCAGCCTGTCCATGTGACCACCTGCGTGCAGGGCGTCCATGTCGGCCAGCGTGATCTCGTCGTTGCGGGCCACCCTCACTT
>PNML01000145.1 GCA_013823635.1 Polaromonas sp.
GGCCGGCTGCTGGCCACCAGCGGGCGCGGCTCCAGCAACATTTATCTGATCGACGCCGAGCAGCGCCGCGTGATCGGCAACACACCCAACCCTGCGTCTGGGCCCACCACCAACCCCGAGCGCCTGAGTAGTGGCCTGCTGCTGGGCCGCGAACCGCACGAGCCCACTTTCACGCGCAACGGCCGCGAGCTGTGGGTCACGCTGCGCGGTGAAGACCGTATTGCCATCGTCGGCGTCGATCGTGCCGTTCGCCAGCTCAAGGGGGCCGACAGCCCGGGCTCCAGCGCGGTTCGCCAATACCTGCCCACACTGAGCGGCCCGGCGCAGGTGTGGTTCAACCGTGAGGGTACGTTGGCCTTTGTGGCCAGCCAGAAGGTGTCGAAGATCGACGTGTTCCGCGTCAACCCCGGCGCGGATGGCCACAGCCAACCGCAGCGGCTGACCACGCTGGACATCAGCGCACAGGACAAACCCGGCTTCACGCCCTTCATGAAGACCACACCCGACGGTGCCGAGGTGTGGTTCTCGCACAAGCTGGCTGATGCGGTGTCTTGCCGCTCGACGCAGGGTGGCTTCGACCTGATCGACACCGTGCCACTCGGCATGGGCGCTCGGCCCAACCACGTTGAGTTCGTGCGCAATGCGCGCGGCAGCGTGGTCTATGCCAGCCTGGCGCGCATCGACGATGGTGGCCCCGGCGGCGTGGCGTCGAGCCCGATCGCCATCATCGACCGCAGCGCTCCGGGCGGACAGCGCAAGGTGGTGGGCACCTTCTCCAGCCGTGGCCGCGAGTCGCACGGGTTGTGGACCAACCCCGAGAACACGCTGCTGTATGTGGCCCACGAACAGGACGAGCTGCCCGGCACGCCCAACGCGGGCCAGACCGTGTGCAGTGCATTTGATGTGAGCGACCCGCTGCGCCCGACCTTCATTGCGCAGATCCCCCTGGGCAATCTGACGCTGCCCTCTGGCGCGCTGCGCAACAAAAAGAGCATCAACCTCGTCTACGTGCGTGTGGGCGAGAAGGGCCAGACGGCATGAGCGGCGCGCACACCAGCCACGGCGCCAGCGCCGCGCACACCAGCGCATTCCAGCGGGATATGGACGAATCGATGGCCCGCATGATGCAGGCCATGCACAGCCCGGGCTACGCAGGCCAGGCCGACCAGGACTTTCTGGCGATGATGATTCCGCACCACGCCGGCGCTGTGGACATGGCGCGGCTGGTGTTGCAGCATGGGCGCGATCCTGTCACCCGGCAGTTGGCCGAGGAAATCATTGCCGGGCAGACGGTGGAGATCCAGAGCATGCAACGCCGACTGCACACCCTGCAGCAGCGCACAGCCAAAGGTGCGGAAGCGGAATTTCCGTCGCTGGGTGGGACGCGGGGGCCTTGATCGACAGCCCTAGGGAAAGTACCAATGAGCGCCACGGAATGAACCAAGCCATGCAGCGCTCTTGATCACCATGCTGTTCCAGTCTGCCGAGTCCCGCTATAACCAATGGGTGCGTGAGCACTACCGTTTTTTGCTGCGCAGTGCGTGGGCGCTCACTGGTTCGCGCGCCATTGCCGAAGACGTGGTGCAAGACTGTTTTGCCAACGCCTGGAAGCACCGGGAGCAACTGCGCGACGCTGCGCTGGCACGGGCTTGGCTCTTTCAGATCATGCGCCGCGCCGCCTTTCGCCAGGCCGCACCCAGCATGCAGTCGCTGGACGATGAAGAGCAGCCCGAGCAAGCGGCGCCCGACGCGGGGCTGGACGACAAACTCGATGTCGTCAAGGCGCTCGCGCGCCTGGCGCCCATCCACCGCGAGGTGCTGGTGCTGTTTTATTTCGACGACATGCCCACCGCCCAGATGGCCGAGGCGCTGGAGATCGCGCCCGGCACGGTGTTGTCGCGCCTAGCCCGTGCGCGCGACGCTTTGAAGCTGGCCATGGGGGTACCTGCGACACCCAAGGCCGATGTCAACGTTACCCCGTTTCGCAGGACCAAGACATGAGCCCCGATACCGACGCGCCTTTCCTGCCCGACAGCGAATTCGATTTGCGCGCGCGCGCCGAGTTGGCGATCGCCTTCGAGGCCAGCGACGCACCGGCACACCTGTACCGAAAGCCGCAGCCGCTGCTGGCGCGACGCGGCTTGCAGCGTTTTCTGGCTGCGCTTTTGCTGGCCGGTGGCACCAGCGGCGGGGTGCTAGCCGTGCGACCGCCAGCGATGGTGCGCGACGCGATCGACCACGAATACCACGAGCGCAGCTTGCGGGGCAGTTTCATGGAGCAGCGCCAGTTGCTCATGCACCTGGGCATGCGGGACGCCAACGTGGTGCCCGGGTTTCCCCAACTCATGCGGCCATGCGATATCGAAGGTCACCTCGCTTACCACCTCACCACGTTCTTCGAGAAGGGCGGCATGGTGACGGTGTATGCCTTTGACCAGCCTGTGGACCTGCGCGAGGCCAGCGGCTGGTGGAGCAACGTGCACTGGAAGGTGATCCGCTCGCGCGAGGGCAAGCCCTTGTTGCTGGTGGCCCAGAAAAAGAAGGCACTGGCGGTCGCGCAGACGGCACTGCAGGCACCTCCCGTGTCCGGGCCAGGCTGAGGCACCGCGTCCCTGTCAACGAATCAACCGCTCACCCCTTTCACCCCAACCGGCGCACGACGCCCAACCACCGGAGACCCCAGAAATGAACCAACAACCCACCTCGCTCCCCCGGCGCCACCTGCTGGCCGGCAGCGGCGCTGCTTTGGCTGCCGTTGGTCTGGCCAGCTTTGGCCGCACCGCAGCCGCTGCTGGTGAGACCGCGCCCGTCGCCGTGGCCGGTGCTGCCAAGCCTCTGCCAGCGTACGTGGGCTGGAAGGACCCGGCCAGCCTGATCGTGCACAGCAGCACCACCATTGAGACCAAGCGCAGTGTGTTCGGCACCAGCGTAATCACGCCGTCCGAGCAGCTCTACATCCGCAACAACCTGCCCGCGCCCGACGTCTCGATCCTGGGCAACCGCGATGCCTGGGAGATCAACATCGAGGGGGTGAAGAACCCGCGCAAACTCACGCTGGGCGACCTCAAGCGCATGGGCATCGAGACCACGGCGATGGTGTTGCAATGCTCTGGCAACGGACGCGGCTACTTCCCCAACAAGCCCAGTGGAACGCCTTGGCAAGTGGGCGCAGCAGGCTGTGTGGTGTGGAGCGGTGTGCCGGTGCGCTGGGTGGTGGATGCCCTGGGCGGCGTGGAGGCCGGCATGGCCTACCTCACCGGCACAGGCGGCGAAAAACTCCCCGATGGACTGGACCCCAAGAGCGTGATCGTGGAACGCTCGGTGCCTGCTGCCGCACTCGCCGATGCCCTGCTGGCCTGGGAAATGAACGGTGTGCCGATTTCGCTGGCCCACGGCGGCCCACTGCGCTTGATCGTGCCGGGTTACACGGGCGTGAACAACATCAAGTACGTCAAACGCCTGGCCTTCACCGCTCAGGAGACCGACGCACGCATCATGTCGCACGGCTACCGCATTTCACCGCCCGGCGCGAAGGGCGACCCGTCGCAGCCATCGGTGCAGGAAATGACGGTGAAGTCGTGGATCAACGGTCCCGGCACGGACGGCGCCCCGCTTAAAGCGGGTGACACACAGATCCATGGCGTGGCGTTTGGCGGCATGAACGCGGTGGCCAAGGTCGAGGTTTCTCTGGACGGCGGAAAAACCTGGCAGCTCGCGCGCATGGTGGGGCCCGACCTCGGCCGCTTTGCGTGGCGGCAGTTTGTTTTTGCGGCACGCCTGCCGGCGGGCCAGTTCACCCTGGCGAGCCGAGCCACCGACACCGCAGGCAACGTGCAGCCCGAACAACGCATGGAAAACGCGGGCGGCTACAACAACACCAGCTGGGCCGACCACGCCGTGAAAGTGAGCGTGGCATGAAGCGCACAATCCAAAAACACGCGTTGGTCGCTGCCCTGTGGTCGTTGGCATTCACAGTGCTGCCCGTGCACGCCGCCGACGATGCCGCGCAACTTCAACAAGGCAAGGTGTTGTTCGGCCAAGGCGCGGTGCCTGCCTGCGCCCTGTGCCATGCGCTCAAGGACGCGGGAGCCGAAGGCGCCGTGGGCCCCAGCCTGGACGAGCTCAAGCCCGATGCCAAGCGCGTGGCCACCGCGCTGCGCAACGGGATTGGGCAGATGCCGTCCTACAACGGCAAACTCAGTGATGCGCAAATTGCCGCCCTGGCGGCCTACGTGGCCAAGGCTTCGGGTGGATCAAAGTGATGGCTGGTTGGCCACAGCGCTGCTGCGCCAACTGACAAAAAGGACGGGATCACCTGCAAACAGCGATCCCGACTGAGTGGCTGACCCAGGGCGGGTCAGCCACTCACCATCACTTGCCTGGTTTGATGTCGGGGACCACCATCCAGCCAGCCCCCATCATCACAACCGCCGGGAACTTCTCGCCGGCCTAAGTCTTGCCCAGCATGGCCTTGTGCTCGCGGTAAGCCATCAACGCTGGCGACACGCCCAGGTGATTGATCGCACCATGCTTGATGCTGCTGCAGTCTTGCTCGTCGAGCTTGCAGATCTCTGCACGCTGTTGTCAACTCTCTAGCAATGTCAACTACGCGCCTGAAACCTGTCTCTGCGCCTTACCACGATGCATGAATAGGAGTGATCGCAATCCGGCACGCCAAGGGCATGCACGTTGAAAACTCGAACGGCAGCAACCGCTGCACAAGAGTCCTTGGCTTGTCCGTCGCGGTAAACCGCAGCGAGTCGTCAAGAACCCGTTGAAATCTCACCCAGAAGATTCGAAGCAGCACTTCTTGATGTTTCGCCGTGGCGTTGATACCCGAGCACCACCGCCACGGATTGATGACCCGTCATCGCCATGGTGTCTGCAAGAGAGACCTTTCGTAAGGCGGCCTCAGTTACGAAGCCAGCGCGCAAGGAGTGCGCAGAAAACTCCCCATCAACACCTGCCAACAAACACCGCGCCTGCACGATGTCTCGCACGGATGCGGCCGACAGCGGCCCACCCAGGTGACCGCCCTTGAGCACGCGACGGAAGAGGGCGCCCTCCCGAATCCCGCTTATCAATAGCCAATCCTCCAGTGCGGCACCCGCTGCTCCGAGCACGGGCTTGTGGTTCTCTGGTCGGTCGACGCCGCTCTGGTTCGTCTTTGAGAAAACAAGTTCATAAGAAAACTCCCCCGGCGCCAGGCGTTTCAAGAACTTCATGTCCGCGGCTGCCACCTCGGAGCGCCGACGCCCACCACTGGCCCAAGCGAAGAGGAGGAGGGCGCGATCGCGCTTGCCCTTCAAGGAATCGTCGCAGGTTGCCAACACCAACTGCAGCGGATCCTTGGTCAGCGCGTCTTTCTTCTTCGGCAACTCACCGCGCTTGGCGTAGGCCTTGCGCGTGCGGGAGAGCAGCTCGCGCACTTTTGGGTCCTGGCAGGGGTTTTTGACGTCGCGCATCTGGTGCGCCTTGGACAGCACCGCCAGG
>PNML01000146.1 GCA_013823635.1 Polaromonas sp.
CCTGATCGAGAACGCGGTGGACAACGTGGGCCGCATCATCACGGACCTGCGCCCCAGCATCCTGGACCACCAGGGCCTGTGGGCCGCACTGGAATGGCAGGCGCAGGAGTTTGCGCACAGCGCCGAACTGGCGCTGGACTGGCACCTGGACACCGGGCACCTGCCCGAACTGCCTGAGCGCCAGGCCATGGCGGTGTTTCGCATTTTTCAGGAAATGCTCAGCAACGTCGGACGGCACGCCCGCGCCAGTGCGCTGGCGGTGGACATCGTCTGCGTGGACCATCGGCTGATGTTGTCGGTGCAGGACAACGGCGTGGGGGCCCGACCCGAGGTGTTCGAGGCGGCCAACGCCTACGGCATCATGGGCATGCGCGAGCGCGCCCGCCACCTGGGCGGCCACCTCGACATCCGCAGCGCACCGGGTGAGGGCACGCGCATGGTCCTGAATTTAGAGCTGCAAACTCATATGCATCAGGCGCTGGATGCCAATTTGGCTTTAAATGTATCGTGCGCCATCGGTGTGGAGGCCGCGCACTGACATGAACGCGGCCCCCAACATCGCCACCAAGCCACCCGCCCCCGCCACCGTGCGCGTGCTCATTGGCGACGACCACCGCATCGTGCGCGAGGGCCTCAAGCAAGTGCTGGCCGATGCGCCCGACATCCAGGTGGTGGCCGAGGCGCAGACCGGGCGGGAGGTGCTGGCGCAGGTGGCCAGCCTGGTCGGCCCGGACGGCGTGCCAGCCCTGGACCTGGTGCTGCTGGACATCGCCATGCCCGACCTCGACGGCCTGGATGTGCTGCAAGCCCTGCGCCGCGACCACCCCCGCCTGCCCGTGCTCATGCTCAGCACCTACCCCGAGAAGCAATACGCCGTGCGCTGCATCAAGCTGGGGGCCTGCGGCTACCTGAACAAAAGCGCCGATCCCGACGACATGCTGGCGGCGGTGCGCAAGGGCGCGGCGGGCGGCGTGTTCGTCACGCCCGCCACCGCCGAGGCACTGGCCGCCGCCGTGGGACTGGGCAGTGCCCATGGCGGGCCCGAGGCCCTGTCGCACCGCGAGCACCAGGTGTATCGCCTGCTCACCCAAGGCCAAACCGTGACCCAAATTGGTGCGCAATTGGGTCTGGCGCCCAACACGGTGAGCACCTATCGGGCGCGCATCCTGGAAAAAACCGGCACCCGCAACGATGTGGAGCTGGCGCTGTACGCCGAACGGCACGCCCGCAAACCCACGGACACCTGAACCGGGGGGTGTATCCGGCCGTTGGCCGTGCAGCTTTGCCAATGTGTGTAGGGCCAGCCCTACACACCATCGGGGTGACGGGCACGAAGTGGTGGTGGTGGCCCCCAATTCGCCAATTTTGGCCCCGCCCGCCCTGAACTTGGCCCGGCCCTTGCAATGCACACACCGTCTTTCAACTCACGAGGTGTGCCATGTCTGAATTCTTCGATCCCTACAACGCCGATCGTCCGCTGATGATGAAGTGCAGCTGTGGACGCGACCACACGCTGGCCGACCACCACGCCGAAGTCAATGCCGACGCGGCCGCGGCCACGTTGCGCGCCCGCAGCGAAACCGCCGAGTTCGAGGCCTACAGCAACGAGTTCATCGAGGCCACCCTCGTCAAGGCCCTGTTCCCCCAGGACGACATGCGTCGCCGCTTCCTGCGCGCCGTCGGCAAGGGCACGGCCATGGCGGCCATTGGCAGCGTGCTGCCCCTGGCCAGCCTGCAGGCCATGGCCCAGGACAAAAACGCGCTGGAAAAGAAGGACCTGAAGATTGGCTTCATCCCGATCACCTGCGCCACGCCACTCATCATGGCCCACCCCCTGGGCTTTTACAGCAAGCAGGGCCTGAACGTGGAGGTGACCAAAACGGCCGGCTGGGCGCTGGTGCGCGACAAGGTCATCAACAAGGAGTACGACGCATCGCACTTCCTGTCGCCCATGCCGCTGGCCATGAGCCTGGGCCTGGGGTCCAACCCCATTCCCACCAACGTGGCCACGGTGCAAAACATCAACGGCCAGGCCATCACCATGAGCCTGCGCCACAAGGACAACCGCGACCCCAAGAACTGGAAGGGTTTCAAGTTCGGCATCCCGTTCGAGTTCTCCATGCACAACTTCCTGTTGCGCTACTACCTGGCCGAACACGGCATCAACCCAGACACCGATGTGCAGCTGCGCGTCATTCCCCCGGCTGAAATGGTGGCCAACCTGCGGGCGGGCAACATCGACGGCTTCCTGGGCCCCGATCCGTTCAACCAGCGCGCGGTGTACGACGAAGTGGGTTTCATCCACGTGCTGACCAAAGACCTGTGGAACGGCCACCCCTGCTGCGCCTTTGGCACCAGCGCCGAGTTCATCCAGAAAAACCCCAACACCTTTGCCGCGCTGTACCGCGCCGTGCTGACCGCCGCCGCCATGGCGCGCAAGCCCGAAAACCGCGAGCTCATCGCCAAGGTCATTGCCCCTTCGCAGTACCTGAACCAGCCCGAAGCGGTGCTGACCCAGGTGCTGACCGGCAAGTTTGCCGACGGCCTGGGCAAGATCCAGAACGTGCCCGACCGCGCCGACTTCGACCCCATGCCCTGGCAGAGCATGGCCGTGTGGATGCTCACGCAAATGAAGCGCTGGGGCTACCTCAAGGCCGATGTCAACTACCAGCAGATCGCGGAAAAGGTGTTCCTCATCACCGATGCGCGCAAACACATGAAGGACCTGGGCCAGCCGTTCACGGCAGGGCCCGCCTATGTGAAGCACCAGATCATGGGCAAGGAGTTCGACCCTGCCAAGGCCGACGCCTACACCAAGAGTTTTGCCATTTACAAGGCGGGCTGAGCCATGGCCGCCACGTCCCTGAACCTGCGCGCCGCCCTGGTGTCGCTGCTGTTGCTGGTGTGCTTGCTGGGGGCCTGGCAACTGGCCACCACCGGCCCCAGCATCGGCGGTGCGTCCACCGGCATGACGGCCGAAGAAATCGAGTACGCCAAGATGATGGGCAAAGACCCCGGTGCCGCCAAAAGCACCGGCTTCCCACCGCCCTGGGAAGTGGCCAAGGCCAGTTGGACCCACCTGTCTGACCCGTTCTACGACAAAGGGCCCAACGACAAGGGCATTGGCATACAGCTGGCGCATTCCCTGGCCAGGGTTGGCCTGGGCTTTTTGCTGGCCGTGCTGGTGGCCCTGCCGCTGGGCTTTGTGATCGGCATGTCGCCACTCATGCGCAAGGCCTTTGACCCCTTCGTGCAGGTGTTGAAACCCATCAGCCCCCTGGCCTGGATGCCGCTGGCGCTGTACACGCTGAAAGACTCGGACGTGAGCGGCATCTTCGTCATCTTCATCTGCTCGGTGTGGCCCATGCTCATCAACACCGCGTTTGGGGTGTCGGCCGTCAAGCGCGACTGGCTCAACGTGGCCAGCACGCTGGAGGTCACGCCGCTGCGCAAGGCCTTTCGGGTCATTCTGCCTGCTGCTGCGCCCACCATCCTCACGGGCATGCGCATCAGCATGGGCATTGCCTGGCTGGTGATTGTGGCCGCCGAGATGCTGGTGGGTGGCACCGGGGTGGGCTACTTCGTGTGGAACGAGTGGAACAACCTGTCGCTGACCAACGTGATTTTTGCGGTGCTGGTCATTGGCGTGGTCGGCATGCTGCTCGACCTGTTGTTTGCCCAGGCGCAGAAGGCGGTGACCTATGTGGAGTGACACCAGTGTGCGCGAAAGCACGGCCCGCGTGGCCCCTGCCAAAGTGGCCAATGCAGGCCCCATGAACCAGAAAGACCCCGCCATGTCCGGCTTTCTCAAAATCGAAGGGCTGTCCAAGGCCTACCACCCCACCAAGCCGGTGTTTGCCGACGTGTCGTTCCAGATCGACAGGGGCGAGTTCGTTTGCATCATCGGTCACTCCGGCTGCGGCAAAACCACCATCCTGAATGTGCTGGCCGGGCTGGACACCGCCACCAGCGGCAACGTGTTCATGGACGGGCGCGAGGTGTCCGGCCCCAGCCTGGAGCGCGGTGTGGTGTTTCAGAGCCACGCCCTCATGCCCTGGCTCACGGTGCGCCAGAACATTGCGTTCGCCGTCAAATCGCGCTGGCCCGATTGGGGCAAGGCGCAGGTGAACGAACAGGTCGAGAAAAACGTGGCCATGGTGGGCCTGAGCGCGGCCATCGACAAAAAGCCCAGCCAGTTGTCGGGCGGCATGAAGCAGCGCGTGGGCATTGCCCGGGCGTTTGCCATACAGCCCAAGATGCTGCTGCTGGACGAGCCATTTGGCGCACTCGACGCCCTCACGCGCGGCACCATCCAGGACGAGCTGATGGGCATTGTGCGCAGCACCCAGCAGACGGTGTTCATGATCACGCACGACGTGGATGAGGCCATTTTGCTGTCCGACCGCATCCTGCTCATGACCAACGGCACCGAGACCGAGCAGGGCTACAAGCCCGGCGGCATGGCAGAAGTGGTGGTCAACCCGCTGCCCCGCAGCCGCACCCGTGCCGACCTGCACCACCTGCCCGGCTATTACGAGCTGCGCAACCACATCGTGGACTTTTTGGTGAGCCGAGCCAAGGCCCACTGACCCCGCTTTTTTCTACCCATCCCAACCCCAGGAGCCCAGCATGAACCGCCTCGAAGTCACCGAAAAAATCATCTCCACCAAAGTCGCCCAAGACATCAAATGGGCCGACGTGGCCGCGAAAGTGGGCCTGAGCAAAGAATGGGTCACGGCCGCGTGTCTGGGTCAAATGACGCTGGACGCCGCCCAGGCCAAAACCATTGGAGACATCTTCGGCCTGACCGCCGAAGAGCAAAAGTGGCTGCAAGTCGTGCCTTACAAAGGTTCGCTGCCCACCCCCGTGCCCACCGATCCGCTGATCTACCGCTGGTACGAGGTGGTCAGCGTGTACGGCAGCACCATCAAAGAGCTGATCCACGAAGAGTTTGGCGACGGCATCATGAGCGCCATCGACTTTTCCATGGACATCCAGCGCCAGGCCGACCCCAAGGGCGACCGCGTGAACGTGGTGCTGTCGGGCAAGTTTTTGCCATACAAGCAGTATTGAGTGGATTGGGCCCTGCGCGGCGGCTGGAACCTTCCGGCCGTCCAAGGCCCGAGGTCAACAAAAAAGGGTGCCTCGGCACCCTTTTTGTCTTGTGGGCTGCGAGAGCAGCCGGTGGCGTGGCCGGATCAGCGGCGGCGCTGGCCGCTGGGGCCGCTCGGGCCGGGGCCGCCACGGTTTTCAATGAAGCGGAAGTTGATGCGACCCTTGGTGAGGTCGTAGGGCGACAGCTCCAGCGACACGCGATCGCCCGCCAGAATGCGGATGTGGTTTTTGCGCATTTTGCCGGCGGAGTACGCCACCAGCTGGTGGCCGTTATCCAGCGTCACGCGAAAACGCGTGTCGGGCAACACTTCATCGACCTTGCCGGTCATTTCAATCAGTTCTTCTTTGGCCATGGCCTGTTCCTGTG
>PNML01000147.1 GCA_013823635.1 Polaromonas sp.
CTCAACGCCAAGGCCGCGCTGTTCGCCATCGAAGAGTTTTTTGACGCCACCGGCCACCGCCTGCCGGTCATCATCAGCGGCACCGTGACGGACGCCTCGGGCCGCATCCTCAGCGGGCAGACCGTGACGGCCTTCTGGGCCAGCGTGCGCCACATCAAACCGCTGGCCATCGGCCTGAACTGCGCGCTGGGTGCCACGCTGATGCGCCCCTACATCCAGGAGCTGGCCAAGGCCGCGCCCGACACCTTCATCAGCTGCTACCCCAACGCCGGCCTGCCCAACCCCATGAGCGACACCGGCTTTGACGAAACCCCGGATGTGACCAGCCGTCTGGTGCACGAGTTTGCCGCCGAAGGCCTGGTGAACATCGTGGGTGGCTGCTGCGGCACCACGCCCGACCACATTGCCGCCATCGCGGGCCAGGTGCTGCCGTGTGCGCCACGGGCGCTGAAGCTGGGCGCGCAGCGCATGGGTTTCAAGGCCGACGAAGCCGTGGCGGCTTGAGTGGGCATGTCGGCCATCACCCTGTTTCCCGCCGCTGCCCCGGCCGCATCGGCCCAGGGCAGCGACATCGCGCTGGACGATGCCAAGCTGGAAAAGCGCCTGCTCAAGCAACTGGGCCAGGCGGTGGCCGACTTTGGCTTGATTGAGCCCGGCGACAAGGTGATGGTGTGCCTCTCGGGTGGCAAAGACAGCCACGGCATGCTCGACCTGCTGCTGCGCTGGCAGCGCCTGCACGGCACGCCCCGCTTTGAGTTGGTGGCCGTCAACCTGGACCAGAAGCAGCCCGGCTTTCCGGCCCATGTGCTGCCCGAGTACCTGACGCGCCTGGGGGTGCCGTTTCACATTGAAACCAAAGACACCTACAGCGTGGTCAAGCAGCAGGTGCCCGAAGGCCAGACCCAGTGCAGCCTGTGCAGCCGCCTGCGCCGGGGCATCCTGCACCGCGTGGCCACCGAGTTGGGCTGCAACAAGCTGGCGCTGGGCCACCACCGCGACGACATGCTGCACACGTTTTTTCTGAACCTGTTTTATGCCGGGCAGCTCAAGGCCATGCCGCCCAAGGGCGTGAGCCGCCAGGCGGGGCCGGGTGCGCACACCGTCATCCGTCCGCTGGCCTACGTGGCCGAGGCCGATCTGGTGCGCTGGGCCGAGGTTCAGGCCTTTCCCATCATTCCCTGCACCCTGTGCGGCAGCCAGGACAACCTGCAACGCCAGGCCATGCGCCAGATGCTGGCCGAGTGGCAGGTGCAGCACCCCGGGCGCATCGCGTCCATGGCGACGGCGCTCAAACACCTGAGCCCCTCGCACTTTCTGGACCCCAGCGCTTTTGACTTCAAAGGCATGGGCAGCACCGGCCTGCCCACGGTGGAGTTGGATTGAGGTGGCCCCACCTTCAGGTTATTCCTGAAGGTGTGTCAGCTTGCGGCACGGGGGCGTGGCCCAGACAATCGACCTCCCACCAAGGGGAGTAGCAAGCCAGCCACCGGTTCACCCGGCGTGTTTGGCGGCGGTCTTCGTCAGTACGCCCACAGCCCCCGGCTGTCGGGCCGGAGCCGCCAGCACCGGGCCTTGCGCCCCGTGCCTGCGAGACCTTGCGGGTGTTTGTTCAACACCTTTTTTGTTGCAAGGTTTCCCATGGCATCTGTTGCGCCCCTGTGGCTCTGGCTGGTTTTTGTCGCGTTTGTGCTGATCGCGCTGTTCGTGGATTTTGTGGTGCTCAAAAAGCAGGGCGCACATGCCGTGGGCGTGAAAGAAGCGCTCAACTGGTCGCTGGTGTGGGTGGGGCTGAGCCTGGTGTTCAACGCCCTGTTCTGGTGGGCGGTGAAGGACACCACCGGCTCCACCGAGGTGGCCAACGAAAAGGCGCTGGAGTTCCTGACCGGCTACCTGATTGAAAAGAGCCTGTCGGTGGACAACATTTTTGTGTTCCTGATGATCTTCACCTACTTCGCGGTGCCGCCCAACTTCCAGAAGCGGGTGTTGATGATCGGCATCATCGGCGCCATCGTGCTGCGCACGGTGATGATTCTGGTGGGCGGCTGGCTGCTGGCGCAGTTCCACTGGATTCTGTACGTGTTCGGCGGCTTCCTCATCCTCACCGGTGTGAAGATGTGGTTCGGTGCCGGCGGCGAAGACAGCCTGGACGACAACCCGGCCCTGAAGCTGCTGCGCAAGGTGCTGCCCGTGAGCAAAGAATACGACGGCGAGAAGTTCTGGACCGTGGAGAACGGCGTGAAGATTGCCACGCCGTTGTTGATGGTGGTGGCGCTGGTGGCCATGACCGACGTGATTTTTGCGGTGGACTCCATCCCCGCCATCTTTGCCATCACCAAAGACCCGTTCATTGTGCTGACCAGCAACGTGTTCGCCATTCTGGGTTTGCGCGCCATGTTCTTCTTGCTGCAGGCCGCGGCCAGCCGCTTCCACCTGCTGAACTACGGGCTGGCCATCATCCTCGTGTTCATCGGCACCAAGATGATGATCATCGACCTCTACAAAATCCCGGTGACCGTGTCGCTGGGTGTGGTCATGGGCATATTGGCCATCACCATGATCTGGAGCAGCAAAACCGCGCCCAACACCTGAGTGGGCAGGGGTGGCTACCCGCCCACTTGCCAGCTGACTGTTTCAAGCCAAAATAGGTCCTGGCGCTTGATTGGATTGATTTGAGTGCTATTGTTTTATTTTATAGCACGCAATTCAATTCTGGTGTGCCAAGGAGACGGTTTTGGCTACAAATCAACGGTGGTGGTCCTTGGGCCTGTCGGTGATCGGGTTGGGCGCAGCGGTGGGCTGCACCAGCCTGGCCACCACGCCCCCTGCCCGTGACGCCGTCCCCCGACCCGCGGCCACCCCCACCCCCACACACGCCCTCGACTTCACCCCACCCGAGCCGCCCTCGGGCCACACGCCCAAAGCACTCGCTTTTGCCCCGCGCGACATGGTGGCCGCCGCGCACCCGCTGGCGGTGCAGGCAGGGGTGGCTGTGCTGGCCCAGGGCGGCAGCGCGGTGGACGCCGCCATTGCCGTGCAGCTGGCGCTGAACGTGGTCGAGCCGCAGTCGTCGGGCATGGGCGGCGGTGCCTTCATGCTGCACTTTGACGCGGCCCAGCGCCAGACCCTGGCCTACGACGGGCGCGAAACCGCCCCCGCCGCCGCCACGCCCGACCAGTTTCTGGGCGCAGACGGCAAGCCGCTGTCGTTTTTGCAGGCGGTGGATGGTGGCTTGAGCGTGGGCACCCCTGGCGTGCTGCGCATGCTGGAGCTGGCCCACCGCGCCCATGGCAAGCTGCCTTGGGCCACGCTGTTCGCCCCCGCCATTGCCCTGGCCGAGCAGGGCTTTGCCGTGTCGCCGCGCCTGGCCACGTCCATTGCCGGGTCGGCAGCGCGCATTCGGGCGCAGGGCGGGGCGGCGGCGGCCTATTTTTTGAACGCCGACGGCAGCCCGCTGGCCACCGGCACCTGGTTGCGCAGCCCCGCGTTGGCCGCCAGCCTGCGGGCCATCGCCAGCGGCGGGGCCGACGCCTTTTACAGCGGTGACATCGCCCAGGCCATGGTGCAGGCCGTGGCCCGCCACCCCACGCGCCCTGGCCGCCTGACGCTCGCCGACCTGAGTGGCTACCAGGCCAAGGTGCGCGAGCCGGTGTGCGCCACCTACCGCGTGCGCTTCCAGGTGTGCGGCATGCCGCCGCCCAGCTCCGGCGGCCTCACCACGCTGCAAACCCTGGGGCTGTTGCAGCCGTTTGACGTGGCCGCCCTGGCCCCCACCAGTGCCGACGCGGTGCACCTGGTGTCCGAGGCCTACCGCCTGGCCTATGCCGACCGCGCCAAGTACATTGCCGACCCCGACTGGGTCACCGTGCCCACGGCTGGCCTGCTGGACGCGGGCTACCTGCAAGCGCGCGCCAAGCTCATTCGCGCCGACCGCAGCCTGGGCGTGCCCACCGCCGGTCAGCCGCCCGGCGCGGCACTGGCGCTGGGGGCCGATGCGTCGCCCCACCTGCCGTCCACCACCCACTTGTCCATCCTGGACCGCTGGGGCAATGCCGTGGCCATGACCAGCAGCATCGAAAACGGCTTTGGCAGCCTGCAGATGGTGGGTGGTTTTTTGCTCAACAACCAGCTCACCGACTTTTCGTTCGCGCCCGCCGATGCGGCCGGGCCGGTGGCCAACCGCGTGGCACCGGGCAAGCGCCCGCGCAGCTCCATGGCCCCCACGCTCATCTTCAATGCGCAAACCGGCGACCTGGAGGCGGCCCTTGGCTCGCCGGGGGGCAGCGCCATCATCCAGTACGTGACCAAAACGGTGCTGGGGCTGGTGGACTGGCGGCTGGACATCCAGCAGGCCATCAACCTGCCCAACTTTGGTGCACAAACCAGCGCCTTGACGGCCATTGAGCAAGGTTCCGTGCTGGACACGCCCGCGCTGCGGGCCGCGCTGGCGGCGCGCGGCCACCAGGTGGCGGCCACCCCGGCCTTCACCAGCGGCTTGCACGGCGTGGTGTTCAACGGCGTGCGGCCCAACGGTCAGCCGGGCTTGCTGGCGCGCGACCCCGCTCGGGGCCATTGGGCGGGTGGGGCCGATCCCCGGCGCGAGGGCGTGGCGCGGGGCACGCGCTGATCGGGGTGGGGTCAGCCCCGCGCCCGGTTGGCACAGGCGTTGCATGGCCAGCGCATGTCCCCCAACCAGAGCCCGCTCAATCCTGCCCTGAGCCTTGCCTTGACCTCGCCCCTGGACCACACCTGGCGCGATCCGCTGGGCCTGATGCTGGACTCCACCGGCGAGGGCATTTACGGCGTGGACCTGGACGGGTTGTGTGTGTTCATCAACCCCGCCGGGGCCCGCATGATCGGCTACGAGCCCGCCGAGCTGCTGGGGCGCAACATGCACGATCTGACGCACCACACCCGTGCCGATGGGCAGGCCTACCCAGAGGCGGAATGCCCCATCTTCAACGCGTTTCGGCAGGGCCTGCCCTGCCGCATCGACACCGAGGTGTTCTGGCGGCGCGACGGCAGCGCGTTCGCGGTGGAGTATTCCAGCCACCCCATCCTGGACCAGGGCCGGGTGCGCGGGGCCGTCATCACCTTTGTGGACATCACCGAGCGCAAACGCGCCGCCGACGCTTTGCAGCGCGCCAAAGACGAGTTGGAACTGCGCGTGCGTGAGCGCACGCTTGCGCTGGAAACCGCACTGACACAGGTGCGCGAGTTGGCCGCCCGCTCGGACAGTGTGCGCGAGGACGAGCGCACCCGCATTGCCCGCGAGGTGCACGACGAACTGGGCAGCCTGCTGGTGGCCCTCAAAATGGACGTCAACTGGCTGGACAAGCGGCTGTCGCAGCAGCAGCAGCGTCCCCCGGCCGATGCCGAGGACATGCGCCAGCGCATGCGCTGCAAGTGCCAGAACATGAGCCG
>PNML01000148.1 GCA_013823635.1 Polaromonas sp.
CGCCGCACCAGCGCATCTCGGCGTTCATCGTGCCCGCCGAAACCCTAGGCATCGAAATCGTGCGCGACTGCGGCTACGGCACGGGGACCAAGACCCACGCGTACGTGCGTTTCCATCAGGTCCGTGTACCGGCCGATCACATTCTCGGCCAGCGCGGCCAGGGCTTTCTGGTGGCGCAAACCCGGCTCGGTGGCGGGCGCGTCCACCATGCCATGCGCACCATCGCCAAGGCCAAAAAAGCGCTGGACTACATGTTGCGGCGGGCCGTCTCACGCAGCACCAAGGGTTCGTTGCTGTCACAGAAACAGATGGTGCAGGAACGCATAGCAGACTCGTGGATCCAGCTCGAACAGTTCCGGTTGTTGGTCATGCGCACGGCCTGGCTGATCGACAAGCACCAGGACTACCGAATGGTCCGCAAGGACATCGCGGCGGTGAAAGCCGCCATGCCCAAGGTGTTGCACGATATCGCCAGCCACGCGCTGCAGGTGCACGGTTCGCTGGGCCTCTCCGATGAAATGCCGTTCATGCACTGGATCACCGAGTCGTACTTCCTGGGCCTGGCGGATGGTCCGACCGAGGTGCACAAGGTGACCGTGGCCCAACAGCTCACGCGGCAGGTCGTGGCCGATGACAGCCCTTTTCCCGACTACCACCTGCCGCAGCGCGCGCAGGCCGCCAGAGAGCGGTATGCCGACATGCTGGAGGCCGATCTGCCATGAGCGATGCACAAGAGAGGCTCGCGACCATCGACTTTGTGCGCCTGGGTCATTGGCTCCAGGCGCAGGGGCTGGCCGATGGCGCGGTGGAGGCGCCCACCCTACTGGCCGGCGGCACGCAGAACCTGATCGTGCGTTTCCGCTGCGGTGATCGGGCGTTCGTGTTGCGCAAGGCGGCGGGCACGGCCTACGCCAACGGCAGCGAAACCATGCGCCGCGAAGCTCGGATCCTTGCGGCGCTGGCCGGCACCGACGTGCCCCATGCCCGCCTCATCGCAGCCTGCGGTGACGATGCGGTGCTGGGCGGCGCGTTCTACCTCATGGAGCCGGTCGAGGGGTTCAACGTGGGCGTGGGCATGCCCGAACCCCACGCCAGCCAGCCCGCGATGCGGCGCGCCATGGGATTCGCGTTGATCGACGGATTGGCCGCGCTGCGGCGTGTGGACCCCGTGAGCGCGGGCTTGGCCGACCTGGGCCACCTCGATGGTTTTCTGGATCGCCAGGTCAGCCGCTGGCGCCACCAGCTGGACAGCTATGCGCGCTACACCGGCTGGCCGGGCCCGGGCGGGTTGCCGCAGGTGGAGGCGGTCGGGCGCTGGCTGGAGCAACACATGCCGACAAGCTTCACGCCCGGCATCCTGCACGGCGATTACCACATCAAGAACGTGCTGTTCTGCCCGGACAGTCCGGCGCTGGCCGCCATCGTCGATTGGGAGCTGAGCACGGTGGGCGATCCGATGATCGACCTCGGGTGGCTGATGGCCACCTGGCGAGGGCAGGGTACGGACGACCCCGGGTCGCCCGTCGTCATCGAACCCTGGTCGGGGTTTCCCACGGCGGCCGAGCTGGTGGACTGCTACGCCGAGCGCACCGGTGCCGACGTGTCTCAGGCCCGTTGGTACGGCGTGCTGGCCTGCTACAAGCTCGGCCTGCTGCTGGAAGGCACTTTTGCGAGGGCCTGCGCCGGCCAGGCGGAGCAGGCGCTGGGTGAGCGTTTTCACCACAACGCCATCAATCTCTTGCAACGTGCATCGAGGTGGACCGAATGAGCACACCCATTGACCACACACCGGGCTGGACGCCCGGGCATCGCGACACCCCGGTCGCGGCCCTGGCGCGCGCCGTGTCCGCGCACCCGCACAAAGTGCTGTTTGATTTCAGCGGGGAAACAACCACCTACGCCGCATTCGATGCGCTCAGCAACCGCATGGCCCACGCACTGCAGGCCTTGGGGGTGAAGGCCGGCGCCACCGTCACCTCCTTGCTGGACAACCACCTCGACGCGGTGGTGCTGTGGATCGCGCTCAACAAGCTGTCGGCTGTGAGCGTGCCGCTGAACACCGCGCTCAAAGGCGAGTTCCTGCGGCACCAGGTGGTGGACTCGGGGGCCGAGATCGTGGTGTGCGATGCGGCCTACGCGCCGCGCCTGTTCGAGGTTGCCGAGCTGCTCGGCAACGTCAAGCGCGTGCTGGTTCGTGGACCGCTCGACACCCGCCCGGCGGTGGGCTTTGCCATCGACAACCTGGACGACCACCGAGGGTCGGATGCCACGCCCATGGCCGAGCTGCCCGACCCGGCGGCGCTCAACGCCCTGATCTACACCTCCGGCACCACTGGCCCGTCCAAGGGCTGCATGATCAGCGGCAACCAGATGTGCCACGTGGCGCGCCTGCTCTTGCGGGCCGCCCCGTTCGGGCCGGACGATGTGCTCTGGACCCCGCTGCCGCTGTACCACATGAACGCGATCGCGACCGGCGTGGTGTCCACCCTGCTGGTGGGCGCGACGATCTCGATCGCGCCCCGGTTTTCGGTCAGTGGCTTCTGGCCCTCCGTGGAGGCCTCGGGCGCCACCGTGGTGTCCATCCTGGGTGCCATCGGCACGCTGCTCGCGCAAGCCCCGGACAACGCCACCATGCAGCGCTGCTTCGGCCAGATCCACACGGTCAAAGGCAATCCGTTCCCGGAGGAAATCAAGGCCCTCTGGCGCACGCGTTTTGGTGCGCGCCACATCGGGTCCAACGCCTACGGCCTGACGGAGGCCCTGATCACCTCGGTGCCCGCGGGTGAGCCGGTCCCGCCGGGTTCTTCAGGGCGCTGCGCTCCCGAGTTCGATGTGCGCATCTTTGACGACCAGGACCTTCCGCTGCCGCCGGGCCAGGCCGGCGAGGTGGTGTGCCGCCCCCTGCACCCCGACATCATGTTCAAAGGCTACTGGCGCCGGGCCGAGGACACGCAGAAGGTGATGGGGAACATGTGGTTCCACACGGGCGACATCGGCAAGTTCGACGAGCAGGGCTTTTTCTACTTCGTGGACCGCAAGAAGGATTACCTGCGCCGGCGCGGGGAAAACATTTCGAGCTTCGAAATGGAGTCGGCGATCTTGCTGCACCCCGAGGTCGAGCAGGTCGCGGTGCATGCCGTGCAATCGAACCTGGGCGAGGACGATCTCAAGGTCACGGCCCAGCTGGTGGAGCACGCGCAACTCACCGAGGAAGCCTTGTGCCGCTGGCTGGTGGATCGCGTGCCCTATTACGCTGTGCCCCGCTACATCGAGTTCCGGACGGGGTTGCCGGTCAACCCGCAAGGGCGGGTGCTGAAGTACCAGCTGCGCGACGAAGGCGTGACACCCGCCACCTGGGACATCGAAAAATCCCCCATCAAAGTGAAGCGCTGACGGTCATGTTCAGGCTCACATTCAAGGAAAACCCACATGCCTGTTTCTGATTTGACCGGTCGCCGCATCCTGATCACAGGCGGGGCCAGCGGCATGGGCGAAGGCCTGGTGCGTTCGCTCACGGCCATGGGCGCTCTGGTGGTGTCCATGGACCTGAACCGCACCAGCGGCGAAGCCATCGCCACGGCCGCGGGCGCCCAGGGTTTTATCGAGGTCGATGTGGCCGACGAGGCCTCGGTGGCGCAAGCGGTGAACGCTGCTTGCGCTCGCCTGGGTGGCCTGGACGTGCTGATCCATGCCGCTGGCATTGCGCCGTCCTCGCCGGCGCAGGACACCAGCCTGGCGCTTTGGGACAAGGTCTTCGCGGTCAACGCCACCGGCACCTTCCTGATGAACCGGGCCGTGTTCCCCCACCTTCGGGAACACGGCGGCAGCATCATCAACTTCGCGTCCGCTGCCGGTGCGCTGGGCTTGCCCAACAAATCGGCGTATTCGGCCGCCAAAGGAGCCGTGCTGGCCTGGACCCGCACCGTGGCGCAGGAATGGGCGCCCTACAACATCCGCGTGAACGCGATCGCTCCGGCCATCTGGACACCGATGTACGACAAGACCCGCGCCGAAATGAGTCCGGAGCAACTGACCGCGCACGACGCCATGATGGCCAAGGTGATTCCGCTGGGCGGCCAGCTGGGCGACATGGAGCGTGACCTGGTGCCGGTGCTGGCCTTCCTGGCTTCTCCGGGCGCGCGCTTCATGACGGGCCAGACATTCGCTGTGGACGGCGGCACCCTGATGGTTCGCTGATCGGGAGTGGCGGGTCAGCGCCAGCCGCCGCTGCGGGCTGCGGGCTGCTGATCAAAGTTCGGAGGGCGCACCGACACGCTGGCACCGCCGTGCAGGCGCGGCTGCACGGCGCCCAAAAAGTTGTACGGGAACAGCGCCGGCAGGGCGCCCACCTGGTCCAGCCGGTCGCGCAGGTCGGGGGGCAATTCAAAGTCCAGGGCGCACAGGCCGTCTTCCAGTTGTTCCAGCCGGGTGGCACCGAGAATCACCGAGCTGAGGGCAGGGCGGCCCGCCAGCCAGTTGATGGCCACCCGTGCCATGGGCTGCCCCAAGGCCTGGGCAACGGACTCCAGCACGGCGACGATCTCCCAGTTGCGCGGCGTCAGTTTGTTCAGTGCGGGTGTGGCCACTGCCGCGGTGGTCTTGATGCGGCCAGCCTCCTGGGCCTGCGCATTGACGTTGGGTCGGTACTTGCCGGACAACAGCCCTCCACCCAGTGGGCTCCAGGCCACCAGCCCGAGACCCAGCTCCTGGCACATTGCTGGAAACTCGTATTCGATGCCGCGTTGCACCAGCGAATACTCCAGCTGCACGGCGCAAGGCCCTTCGAGGCCATGGCAGTGCGCCAGGGTGGTGATGCGGGCGGCGTACCAGGCGGGCACGTCCGAGAGCGCCCAGTGACGGATTTTTCCGGCGCGCACCAGTTGGTCCATGCTGCGCAGCACCTCTTCAGCTGGCGTGTGACCATCCCACGCGTGCAGGTAGTAGAGATCCACATAGTCCGTTTTCAGCCGCTTCAGCGAGGCGTCGATGGAGCGCATCAGGTTCTTGCGGCCGTTGCCCGCGGCGTTCGGGTTGCCCTGCGGGTTCTGGTGGTTGAAGCTGTATTTGGTGGCCAGGACCACGCGGTCACGCGTGCCCGTTTCGGCTATGAACTCGCCCAGCCAGGTCTCGGCGGTGCCCTGGGTATAGATGTCGGCCGAGTCGATGAAATTGCCACCCGAGGCCAGGTAGGCGTCGAGCATCGAACGAGCGGTCTCTCGATCGCAACCCCAGCCGTTTTCGGTGCCGAACGTCATGGTGCCCAGCGCAAGGCGCGAGACACGCAAACCGGTGCGGCCGAGCAGGTGGTACGA
>PNML01000149.1 GCA_013823635.1 Polaromonas sp.
CAACCCGCATTCTAACGTGCTGAAAACAGCCCCCGGATGGCGGCTGCAGGTTGCTTGCGTGTGGCGGGTCGGGCAGGGTGCATCAGCCCACCACCAGCCGGATGCCTGGGAGGGTGTGTTCGGCCTCTGCCCGGCGCTCCAGTGCCAGGCGCATGTTTTCTTGCGCCACCTGCGTGTGTTCTTCCGCCAGCGCTTGCGCGCGGGTGCCTTCGCCCCGCTTCATGGCGGCCAGCAGCATGTGGTGCTGGCGGTGGGCGTAAAGCATCCAGTCGCGGTCCAGCGCCACCGAGCCCTGCATGGGCAGCATGGCAGAGGCGGGGGCAAACGGCAGGCGGTTGTTCAGCGCCACCGCGCGCTGCAGCGCGCGGTTGCCGCTGGCCGTGAGGATGAGGGCGTGAAAGCGGTCGTTCATGGCCGTGTAGGCGGCGTAGCTCTCCAGCGTCAGCGGGTTGGCGGCCAGCACGCGGTCGCCTTCGTCCAGGCAGGCCTGTAAATCGCCTTGCAGCTGGCGTGACACGCCATGCTCGGCCACCAACCGCGCGGCCATGCCCTCCAGCAGGCCGCGCACGGCGATGGCGTCGTGCACCTCTTGCGCGGTGAACGGGCGCACCACGTAGCCGCCGGTTTCGTTGGCTTCCACCAGCCCCTCTTGCTCCAGTGTGACCAGCGCGGCGCGCACGGGGGTGCGGGATGCGCCCAGGCGCTCGGCCAGTTGTTGCTCGGCCAGGCGCTGGCCGGGCTCGAACTCGCCGCGCAGCACCAGGTCGCGCAGTTGCATCAAAACGGTTTCTTGCAAGCTCATGGGGGTGCAATGTACACTGGACTTTTCATACGGTATACCGTTTTAACTTTTCAGGATACAATCATGCACGCTGACCAGAATGAACGCCTGACCCGTGTGGGGCCAGGCACCCCGGGTGGGCAACTGCTGCGGCGCTACTGGCAGCCCGTGGCTTTGCTGGACGAGTTTGACCCGGCGCTGGACCCGCGCATGGCCATCCGTCCCGTCAAGGCCGTGCGGCTGCTGGGGCAGGACCTGGTGCTGTTTCGCAACGCCGATGGCGCTTTTGGCCTGCTGGACCGCGACTGCCCCCACCGGGGTGCTGACCTCGCTTTTGGCCGCCACGAGGGCGACGGCCTGCGGTGCCCGTTCCACGGCTGGAAGTTCGACATCACCGGCCAGTGCACCCAAACCCCCGCCGAGCCAGCGGGCAGCACGCTGTGCACACGCATCCGCCAGCGCAGCTACCCGCTGCTGGAAAAGGCCGGTGTGCTGTTTGCCTGGCTGGGGCCAGAGGGGCAGGAGCCGCCGCCGTTTCCCGCGCTGGACTGCTTTGCCGCGCCCGCCACGCACAGCTTTGCGTTCAAAGGGCTGTGGCACTGCAACTGGTTGCAGGCGTTTGAGGTGGGCATTGACCCGGCACACGCCTCGTTTTTGCACCGCTTTTTCCACGATGAGGGCCTGGAAGAAAGTTATGGCCGCCAGTTTCGCGGCGCCAGCCTGGGTGAGCTGGACGGGCAGCGCCTGCCCATGACCAAGGTGATGCGCGAGTTCGACCAGCCGGACATTTCTTTCGAGTCCATGCCCTACGGCCTGCGACTGACGGCGCTGCGCCCCATCAACGACGCCATCACCCATGTGCGGGTGACGAATGCGGTGTTTCCGCAGACATTCGTCATTCCGTTGTCGGAGACCATGACCATCACCCAGATGCATGTGCCGGTGGATGACACGCGGAATTACTGGTACGCCTTTTTCACCAGCTTTGCGGAGCCGGTGGACAAAACCACCATGCGCAACCAGCGGCTGGAGGCCGTGACCCTGCCCGACTACATCCCCAAAGCGGGCCAGCACAACCAGTGGGGCTTCAATGCCGAGGAGCAGCGCGACCGCACCTACCTGGGCATGGGCGAGAGCGACATCAACGTGCACGACCAGTGGGCCTGCGAGAGCATGGGCGCCATCCAGGACCGCACCCGCGAGCACCTGGGCACCACCGACAAGGTCATCATGGCCAACCGGCGCAATCTGCTCAAGGCCATTGAGGCGGTGGCGGCTGGCGAGCCCGCCCCCGCATTGGGCAACCCCACCCTGGCCAGCCAGCGCTTTGGCCCCGACACGGTGGATGGCATTGCCCCCACCGCCACCTGGGCGCAGTGGTGGCGCGATGCCGTGGCCGCCAAGCGTGCCAACGCGCCGTGGCCTGCGGCGGCCGACGTGCCCGCACCCCCACCTGCACCCGCTACTGCACCGTGAGCGCCAGTTTCGCCCAACGCTGCGGCGTGGCCGATGCCGATTGGCAAGCTGCCCTGGCCCGCACCACCGACGCCATCCGGGCCAGCGGTGTGGAGTGGGTGCGCGTGGGCTGGTGTGACCTGCACGGCGGCGTGCGCAGCAAAACCCTGAGCGTGCGTGCCGCCCTGTCGGCGTTGCACCAAGGCGTGGGCATGCCCAGCACCCTGCTGCTGAAAGACACCGCCGACCGCACCGCCTACAAGGTGTTTGAGCCTGGCGGCACCGAGGGCTTGCCCGGCTTCGCGGGGGCTGGCAACGTGGTGCTGCTGCCCGACCCCGCCAGCTTCCAGGTGCTGCCCTGGCTCAGCGGCACGGGCTGGCTGCGCTGCCAGGCCTGGTTTCCCGACGGTGCACCCGTGACGCTGGACAGCCGCCACCTGCTGCGCCAGGCCACCCAGCGCCTGGCCGGTCACGACCTGGGCCTGGTCTGCGGGCTGGAGGTGGAGTTCCACATTTACCGGCTGAAAGACCCGCTGCACGGCCGCCACCTCGACCCCGCCCTGGCCGACTGGCCCGGCCCCGCGCCCGAGGTCAGCCTGATTCACCCCGGTTTTCACATGCTGTCCGACCACTGCATGGACTTGTCGGACGAGCCGCTGCGCATCGTGCGCCAGACCGCGCAGGCGTTGGGCCTGCCGCTGCTGTCGGTGGAGGTCGAATTTGGCCCCAGCCAGGTCGAGGCCGTGTTTGACGTGACCGACGCCCTCACCGCCGCCGACCACATGGTGCTGTTTCGCAACGCCGTGCGCCAGGCCCTGCACCGGGCGGGCTACCACGCCACCTTCATGTGCCGCCCGCCGTTTGAGCACATCATGTCCAGCGGTTGGCATTTGCACCAGTCGGTGGTCGTGCTGGACAGTGGGCGCAACGCCTTTGTGCGAGAAGCGCCCGCACCGTGCAGCACACCCGCCGACGCGGAGCACACGCTGTCGGACACCGGTGCCGCCTGGCTGGCGGGGTTGCTGCACCACGCGCCGGGCATGACGGCGCTGTGCACCCCCACCGCCAACGGCTACGGGCGCTTCCAGGCCAACGCGTTGGCGCCCGACGCCGTGGTGTGGGGGCTGGACAACCGCGGGGCCATGTTGCGCGTGGTCGGTGGTGCGGGCCAGGCCGCTACCCGCATTGAAAACCGACTGGGCGAACCCGCGGCCAACCCCTATGTGTACCTGGCGGCGCAGATCCATGCCGGTCTCGACGGGTTGACCCGGCGCCTGGCGCCACCACCCGCGACCGAGTCGCCATACGCCACGGAGGCCACCCGCCTGCCGCGCAGCCTGCCCCACGCCCTGCAGGCGCTGGCGGCCGATGCGGTGCTGTGCCAGGGCCTGGGCGCCGAGTGGGTGGCCAGTTTCCAGCGCGCCAAACAACTCGAACACCTGCGCCGAAGCGAAGCGCCCGACGTGCGCGAGTTTGACCGGCGCGAATACTTCAACCGGCTGTGAAGCCTTGCCTCCCACCCCACACACCATGGTCACTGTTCATTTTGTTGCCCACCCGTCAGCCAACGGGGCAGACACCACCACCGTCAGCGTGCCCGCCGGCAAAAGCCTGATGCAGGCCGCCCAATCGGGCGGGGTGGACGGGGTTGCCGCCGATTGCGGGGGCAGCCTCACCTGCGCCACCTGCCACGTTTTGGTGCGCGAGCCCTGGGTTGGCCAACTGCCCCCTCCCGGGGCCGAGGAGAAAGGCATGCTCGACTTCACCGCCGCGCCGGCCCAGCCCAACAGCCGGCTGGCCTGCCAAATCACCCTCACCGACGCACTCAACGGCCTGGTGGTGGATTTGCCCCTTAACCAATACTGATAGCTGAAATGTCAATAGACATAAGCGCTGGGCCATAAAAAAGCCCGCAATGGCGGGCTTGGGTGGGGTGAAATGGGCTTCAGCCTGCCGGGGCGGGTGACACCGCGTTCACGCACAGCGCCATGTTCAGCGCCTTGATGGCGGTTTTGTAATCTTCGCGCTCGACGATGAACTGCATGTTCACCTGGCGCAGGGTTTGGGACACGCAGTTCACGTTCACGCCCGCGTTGGCCAGGGCTTGGGCCGCTTTGGCCAGCACGCCGGGAATGCTGATGTTGGAGCCAATGGCGCACACGATGGCGCTGTTTTTGACGGTCACCACCTCGTAGCGCGCCTCCAACTCTGCCACCAGTTCGGGTGTGACGCTGTTTTCCCACACCAGGTGGGCAATCGAGTTGGCGTTCGTGGTTTTCAGGATGAAGCTGATGCCGTGGCGGCAGATGATTTCCACCAGCCCGGCGTCAAAGCCCACGGTGCCCACCATGCCGGGGTCGTGAATTTCGATCAGCGTGACCTTGTCGGTGCCGGTGATGATTTCCACCCGTGCCCGTTCGCCCACGTAGTCTTTGGTGATGAGGGTGCCGGGGTGGTCGGGCTCAAAGGTGTTTTTCAGGCGGATCGGGATGTTGGCCAATTCCATGGGCTTGGACGCCTTGGGGTGGATGGCCTCCATGCCCACATCGGCCAGTTGGTCAGCCACGTCGTAATTGGTGGCACCGACGATGACGGCGTTTTCCAGACCCACCAGGTTGGGGTCGGCGGAGGACAGGTGGAATTCTTTGTGAATCACCGCCTCGAAAGGGCGCACCTCCACGGCAATTTTGCTGAACGTCACCTCGGAGTAGCCGCGATCGAACTCGCGCATGATGCCTTCCGTGCCCTTGGTGTAGCCGGTGGCCACCACCACGCTGCGGGCCAGGTCCAGGCCACGGAAGCTGTTGTGGATGCGCTCGTCGATGGTCCAGGCTTCGTTGTCATCGAAGCCAGCCAGGTCCATCAGGATGGCGGGCACGCCGTTGGCCTTCAGGATTTCGACCGAGTTGAACGCGCTGTGCGACTCACCAATGGAGGCCAGCACCTCGCGT
>PNML01000150.1 GCA_013823635.1 Polaromonas sp.
ACCATGTCGCCCACGGCGCGCACGTTGGAGGTGGTTTCCTCCAGGCTGGCCGCCTGGGATTGGGTGCGGTCGGCCAGCAGGCCGCCGTCTTGCACCAGGCTTTGTCCCACGTCACCCACCAGGGCAGACGCACTGCGCACCTCGGCCACAAGGTTGGACAGGCTGGTCAGCATGGTTTCAAAGGTGTTCGAAATGTGGGCCATTTCGTCCTTGCCCTGCACCGGCACAAAGCTGGCCAAGTTGCCGGCCGCTGCTTCGTTCATGGCCTGCGTCAGGCGCGCCAGACTGGTCAGCGTGCTCTGACCAAAACACACAAATCCGTAAATCAGCAGACTCAACCCCAGCACCACCAGCGCGGTTACCCACCAGAACTGCTGTTCCAGTTCGCCGATGCGCGCCTGCAGGCGGTTCTCCAGGGCAGTGGCACTGGCTTTTTGCAGCGCCAAGGCCGCGGCAATGGCCTGGGTGCCGGTATGGAAAAATGCGTTGGAGTCACCCTGGATGTTGCCCTGGCCAAATGCGGTCTGGGTGGCGCCAATCAGGGTGTTGGCCTGGGCTTGCACGTCGTTCCAGTGGGGCAATTCCGCCAGGCCCGTGCGCCGCAGTGCCGCCATGGTGCCCTCCATGTTGCGCAGTTGGGAGGACAGTTGTCCCGCACGCCCCAGCACGGCGGCCAATTCGTTGGCGGACACCTGGGTGGCGTCCCGAGCCAGCACACCGGCACCCGCGCCCCGAATCAACCCCATGGACTCGGTCAGCGGCAAGGACTGGTTCACCACCAGGTCCATCAGGAAGTAGCTGGTGGGTTCCGGGTCGAACAACAGGCCAGAGGTTTCACCCACGTACACGACCAGGGCCTGCAAGGCGGTGACCTGATCGGTGTGCAGGGCGAATGTCTTGGCCCTGTCATCGGCACCGTTGCTGACGATCAGGGTTTCCAGTGTGTTGCGCACGGGGGTCCAGCGACCCGCC
Source organism: Polaromonas sp. (assembly GCA_013823635.1). Lineage (GTDB taxonomy): Bacteria > Pseudomonadota > Gammaproteobacteria > Burkholderiales > Burkholderiaceae_C > UBA2334. The sequence goes on from PNML01000150.1 coordinate 973, forward strand.
ATGTCCAGGGTGGGCATTTGTTTGGTCAGGGCATCCATGTTGACCAGGGCTTTTTTCAGTGCCTCACGCGTTGCATCGCGTGGCCCAGTGGCCCCGTTGTTGCCCGACAGCACCTGATTGGTTTGCCCGCGGTGTGTCTGCGTCAGGGTGGTCACCTCGCTGAGGCCGTGGATGGCGGCGACACCCTGCAGCTCACGTTGGGCAAAGGCCACGTTGTTCTGAATGGACTGCAGCAGCAGGTACAGCACCACCAGCAGAGGAATGACCAGGACGGCGGCCATGCCGATCAGCTTGGGTTTCATGCGCAGGTTGCGCATGAGCGTGATGCCGGGACGCATCAGCAGGTTGGGAGAGGATGGGCTGGCGGCTGCAGTGGTCATGGCGGTGTCTGGTGGGTGTGTTGGATGCCCTGTGCAAAGTGTAACCAGGGTGACTTTCGCTTCAGCGGCGGGTTTTTCCCAGATTGACGGTGGCCTCTTGCAGGCGGGCGTTCAGGTAGTCGCCGTACAGGTCCTGCACAGCGATGCCCACCAGGCGTTCCGCCAGTTCCTCCCCCGTGGGTCCCAGAAACAGAACGGTGGGCGCCATGGGGGCCTGCCAGGCCTTGATCTGGGCATGGGCGGTGGTGGGGCGGCCATCAAAACCCAGCAGCGGGGTGCGCCGGTCGGTCATGTCCAGTTGGATGGCGTGGATGTCGCCGGCTCGGGTCATGGGCGCCAGGTAATGGCCTCTGACGACATCGCAGTAGGGGCAACCGTTCAGCGTGGTCATCACCACCAGCGGTTTGCCCCTCAGGGCAGCGGCTCTGGCGGCAGCCGGCAGCGAATCGGTGGAAGGCAACGTGGCAACCCCGGGCCGGGCGGTGGGGGTGAGGGAGGGCTGGGCGGTGGTGGACATGGGGGCGGACTCAGTGGGTGGGGGTTGGCCGTGAGATGACGCCAGCGGTCGCCAGCTGGTCGATGCGCTCGGCAGAGCAGTGCAACACCTCGGACAGCACTTCCTGTGTGTGCTGACCCAACAGGGGCGGAGGCCGCTGGTGGACCACCGGGGTCGCGCTGAGTTTCATGGGGCTGTCGACCAGCCGCAATTTGGGCTGCAGGGGGTGGTCCCAGGTGTGGACCATCTGGCGGCTCTGCACATGGGGATCGGCAAACACCTCAGCCAGGTTGTTGATGGGGCCACAGGGCACCTTGGCGGCTTCGAGTGCGCTGAGCCACGCCGTTTTGCTGCGGTCGCGCATGACGGCCTCCAGCAAAGGCACCAGGGTGGCGCGGTGGCGCACCCGGTTCTGGTTGGTGGCGAAGCGGGCATCGGCGGCCCATTCCGGGTGACCCGCCACCGCGCAGAATTTGGCGAACTGACCGTCGTTGCCCACGGCGAGGATGATGTGTTGGGGTGCGCCATGTTCGTCGGCCGCCACCTCGAACACCTGGTAGGGCACGATGTTGACGTGGGCATTGCCCGCCCTGGACGGCACCTGGCCATCGGCCTGGCCGCGCACCAGGTAATTGGCCCCCAGGTTGGCCAGCATGGCCACTTGTGTGTCCAGCAGCGCCATGTCAATGTGCTGGCCTTGTCCGGTGCGCTCGGCGTGGCGCAGCGCCGCCAGGATGGCGGTCGTGGCGTACATGCCGGTGAACAGGTCGGCCACGGCCACACCCACTTTCTGGGGGCCACCGCCGGGCAGGTCGTCGCGTTCGCCGGTCACGCTCATCAGTCCGCCCATGCCCTGGATGGCGTAGTCGTAGCCCGCGCGCTCGCTGTAGGGGCCATCCTGGCCGAAGCCCGTGATGGAGCAGTAGACCAGGGCCGGGTTCAGGGCGTGCAGCGAGGCGGCGTCCAGACCATAACGGGCCATGTCACCGACCTTGAAGTTCTCGACAAAGACCTGGCAGTGGGGCACCAGTTCACGAATCAACGCCTGACCGTCCGGGTGCGACAGGTCACAGGTGATGGAGCGCTTGTTGCGGTTGGCGCCCAGGTAGTAGGCGGCTTCCGCGCTGTCTTGCCCGTCGGCTCGCGCCAGAAAGGGTGGTCCCCAGCCTCGGGTGTCGTCACCGGAGCCGGGTCGCTCCACCTTGATGACGTCGGCCCCGAGGTCAGCCAGTGTCTGGGTGCACCAGGGGCCTGCCAGCACACGTGACAGGTCCAGCACGCGGATACCATTCAACGCTGTGGGCGAGTGGGCGTGCGGCATGTTGCCGACGCTGGTCGGTGGGGGCTTGTGGGTCATCCTCGGATTGTGATGAATGTCCGGCGGTTGGGGTCACGGGGTTTTCACCCCAAAAGGCCCCCTTTTTGAAAGGTTGGCACGGTGGTCGGTGTGGCGGATGAACGGGCTTGGTCACCCGCATGGGGTCGGGGTGTGCGCCTCGCGGGGCTCTGCGGCGTTGTGCTGCTGGCGGCGTGCAATCCCACCTTCAACTGGCGGCAGGCCAGGTTGGCCGATTTTGGCTTGCGGGTGTTGCTGCCCTGCAAACCCCAGGCGGCTCAGCGCACCGTTGGGGTGGGTGGGCAGGCCGCCGAGTTGCACATGCTGAGTTGCGATACGGGCGGCGTGACCTTTGCCGTCTCGGCGCTTCGGCTGCCGGCGGGGGTTGGGGTGGACACCGTGCTGGACGGCTGGAAGCGCGCCAGCTTGCTCAGCCTGAACGTGCCGGTGGAGCAAGCCAAGGCGTGGCAGCCCGCCGTGCGTTGGGTGGGCGGTGTCACAGGCTGGCAGGCGGAAGGTGTGCGCCACGACGGCACGTCTGTGGTGGCGCAGGCGGTGTTGCTGTCACACGGCGCCGAGGTGTACCAAGTGGCTGTCTACGGCCCGGTGACGCAGCCAGTGCTCACCGAGTTGCTGGAGGGGCTGCAACGCGATGCGACGCCCTGACGGCCCGTCAGCGTGGCGCTCGGTTCCCCGCACATAATCGTGGCCATGAACGGGATTCTTGTGATCGCTCACGCACCTCTGGCCTCTGCCTTGCGGCAGTGCGTGTTGCATGTGTTCCCAGACGCGGCGGCCACCGTGGTGGCGCTCGATGTGCAACCCAATGTACCGCCTGAGGAAAGTCTTCAGCAAGCCCGCCTGATGGTGGAGCACATGGGTGCCGACACCGTGCTGATGCTCACGGACGTGTTCGGCGCAACACCTTGCAATGTGGCGCAGCGGTTGCTGGACAGGGGGGGGGCGCGGCTCATCGCCGGTGTCAGTCTGCCCATGCTGTTGCGCGCGGTGACCTACCGCCACGAAACGCTGGACATGTTGGTGTCGCGTGCCATGGCCGGGGGAACCCAGGGCATCATTCCCGTGAACGTGACCGCTCCGCAGAATCAGAACAGACGCAGCCATGATCAAGACCACCACGACCATCAGCAATAAGTTGGGCCTGCATGCCCGCGCCTCAGCCAAATTGACCAAACTGGCCGGCAGTTTTCAAAGTGAGGTGTGGCTGTCCAAGGGCGAACGCCGCATCAATGCCAAAAGCATCATGGGGGTCATGATGCTGGCCGCCGGGTTGGGTGCCACCGTGGTGCTGGAGACCGATGGCCCCGATGAGCAGGCCGCTTCGGACGCCCTGCTGGCATTGATACACGACAAATTCGGAGAAGGTGAATGAGTTTTTCCGTCCACGGCATTGCGGTTTCCAGTGGCGTGGCCATCGGTCGCGCGGTGCTGGTGGCCTCCAGTCGCCTGGATGTGGCGCACTATTTTGTCGAACCCGAGCAGGTGGTCGATGAAATCAAGCGACTCAAGCGTGCCCGCGATGTGGTGGTTGCCGAGATCGGCAAGGTGCAGGAGAGCCTGCAGGACCTGACCGACAAGGAAGGCCATGTGGAGTTGTCGGCGCTGCTCGATGTGCACCTGATGTTGCTGCAGGACGAACAACTGACCGACGGCGTCAAGGGTTGGATCGTGGACCGCCGCTACAACGCCGAGTGGGCGCTGACCTCGCAGCTCGAAGTGGTGGCGCGCCAGTTCGACGAAATGGAAGACCCCTACCTGCGCGAGCGCAAGGCGGACCTCGAGCAGGTGGTGGAGCGCATGTTGAGGGTCATGCGGGGCGTGGCGTCACCGGTGGCACAGCCGCCGGTGTCGGGCCGGAAGTCCCAGCAAGATCTGCTGCT
>PNML01000151.1 GCA_013823635.1 Polaromonas sp.
GCTAAAATGGCAGCCTGTTTTCAACAACCCTCAGAGGGAAATATGAGCGATATCGAAGCACGTGTGAAGAAAATCATTGCCGAGCAACTTGGCGTTGAAGAAGGTCAAGTCACCAACGAGAAGTCATTTGTGGCCGATCTGGGTGCCGACTCCCTTGACACCGTGGAACTGGTGATGGCCCTCGAAGACGAATTCGGTATCGAAATTCCCGACGAAGACGCAGAAAAAATCACCACCGTCCAAAACGCCATCGACTACGCGATGACGCACCCGAAAGGCTGACAGTCGCATGAGCCGCCGCCGCGTCGTTGTGACCGGTCTGGGCTGTGTGAGTCCCGTGGGCAACACGGTGCCGCAAGCCTGGGCCAATGTGCTCGCTGGCCAATCTGGCATTGGCCCCATCACCAAGTTTGATGCCTCCAGCTTCGCCTGCAAAATCGCTGGCGAGGTCAGGGACTTCGACCTGGAGTCCTACATCAGCGCCAAAGAGGCGCGGACCATGGATTCCTTCATCCATTTTGGTGTGGCCGCGGCCGCCCAAGCGGTGGCCGATGCCGGTCTGCCCGTGGGTGATCAACTGGACGAAGAGGCGGCCAACCGCATTGGTGTCATCATCGGGTCAGGCATTGGTGGCTTGCCACTGATTGAGGCCACGCGTGATGAACTGGTCAGCCGCGGTGCCCGGCGAATTTCCCCATTTTTTGTGCCAGCGTCCATCATCAACATGATCTCCGGTCATGTGTCGATGCGCTTTGGCTTCAAAGGCCCCAATTTGGCGGTGGTCACGGCATGCACCACCGGTTTGCATTGCATTGGCGAAGCGGGCCGCAAAATCGAATACGGTGACGCCGATGTGGTGGTCGCGGGTGGCGCGGAGGCCACCGTGTCCCCGCTGGGTGTGGGCGGTTTTGCCGCCATGCGCGCCCTCAGCACCCGCAACGATGACCCCGCCACCGCTTCGCGCCCCTGGGACAAAGACCGTGACGGCTTTGTGTTGGGTGAAGGCGCAGGGGTGATGGTCCTGGAAGAGTTGGAACACGCCAAGGCCCGTGGCGCTCGCATTTATGCCGAGCTGTCTGGTTACGGCATGAGCGCCGATGCCGGGCACATGACCGCGCCCAACATGGACGGCCCCAGGCGCGCCATGCTGCTGGCCTTGAAAAACGCTGGTGTCAATGCCGATCAGGTGAACTACGTGAACGCCCACGGCACGTCCACGCCATTGGGTGACGTGAACGAATCCAACGCCATCAAAGCGGCGTTGAGTGAGCATGCCAAACGCGTGGTGGTGAACTCCACCAAGTCCATGACCGGACACCTGCTGGGTGGCGCGGGTGGGCTGGAGAGCGTGTTCAGTGTGCTGGCCTTGCACCACCAGAAAAGCCCGCCCACCATCAACATCTTCAACCAGGATCCCGACTGCGACCTGGATTACTGCGCCAACACCGCGCGCGACATGAAGATCGACGTGGCCCTGAAGAACAACTTCGGGTTCGGTGGCACCAACGGATCACTGGTGTTCCGTCGATTTGTCTGACACGGCGGCTGCCCCCATCCACCCCAGCCGCAGCGCCCCACCGGTGTCCTACCCGGTGGGGCGTTCGTTTGTTTGCCGCGTGCTGCTGTTGGGTGTCACTGGCTTGGCGGTGTTGATGCAGACCGCCCTGTGGCTGTCCTGGGGCTTGCCTGTGGGGCTTTCACCTGCCGCTTGGTGGGTGTCCAGCCTGGTGTGGGCGTTGGTGCTGGTTGGGGCATGGCGCGGCTGCTTGGACGCGGCCACCGGCTGGTTGAGCTGGGCGCCCGATACCGTGGGTACCCGCCCAGCTGCTCAGGGGGGCGTGCCACTGGTGGTCCACACGGGGTGGTGGTGGAGTGACGGTGAGGGCCTGATCGGTCAACCTGTGCGCAGGGTGCAGCCCGCCATGGTGTTTGACCAGTGGATGCTGGTGCGTGTGACGTTGGCGGAGCGCGCCAGTGTCCCGGTTTGGGTGTGGCTGGAGGCCCGAACACTGCCTTCGCGCTGGATGGCGTGGCGGCGTGCGGTGATGGCGCATGGCCACTGATTCGCTGCCGCCGCGAGGCGTGCTGCGGCGCTCGGGTATATTCCGGCGCCTGCCACGATCATGACCCCTTCTACCCCCGAATCCCGTTCCAGTCACCCCGACACCGAGCTTGTGCAGCGCGCAGCGGGCGGTGACCACCGCGCGTTCGAGCTGCTCTACCTCAAATACCAGCGCCGCGTGGAGCGCCTGATTGGCCGCATGGTCCGGGATGTGGACCTGGTGCCCGATATCGCGCAGGAAACCTTCATACGGGCCTACCGTGCACTGCCCCAGTTCAGGGGCGATGCGCAGTTCTACACCTGGCTCTATCGCATTGCGGTCAACACCGCCAAGAAGCACCTGCTGGACCTCAAGCGCGACCCCACGGTGGCCATGTCTGCCATGCGTTCATCGGACGACGATGAAACTTCTGCGTCAGAACCCGAACAAAGCCAGGGTACTGCCGACAACGCCACGCCGGATTCCATACTGGCCAGCAAGGAAATTGCCCTGGCCGTGAACGAGGCGATGGATGCCTTGCCCGAGGAGTTGCGGCAGGCCATTACCCTGCGTGAGATTGAAGGATTGAGCTACGACGACATTGCACAGGCGCTCAGTTGCCCCATTGGGACGGTGCGCTCCCGCATCTTCCGGGCGCGCGAAGCCATTTCCAACCGCATCAAGCCCATGCTGGATCGCCAGGCTGGCAAGCGGTGGTGATTGCCCGGTGCCCGCCACAGAAAGACCCTGCCATGACTGAACACTTCGTACCCCCTGCCTCCCCTGCTTCTGCAGGTGACGCCGCATCGGCCGGTTCGGCCCGGGCGGAAGCCCTGTCCGCCTGGGTGGACGGTGAGTGGCAGGAGGCCAATGACCCGGCGCTGTGGTCTGACGCAGGCGATGTGGATGCCAACACCCTGCATGCCTGGCACCGCTACCACCTCATTGGCGACGTGCTGAGGGCCACCGCTGAAACCCCTTTCGTGTGTTCTGAAACAGCCCTGTCTGTCGAGCAAAGTCGCGCAGCGGTGGAGCACATCCTGGCCCAGGCCCAGCCGGCGCGGACCGCGCCGCTCAGCCCGGTGGTGCAGGTGCAGCCCGTGCGGGCGCCAGCCGCCAACGATGCGGCGTTCCGCTGGAAGATGGTGTCTGGCTTTGCGTCGGTGGTGGCGGTGGTCAGCCTGGCTTGGGGGTTGGGTGGCAACACCGCAGGCACATCCGGCTCGCCAGTGCTGGCACAGTCAGCCCCCACCACGCCGGTGGTGGTGGCCTCGACAACGCCTGCGCCGACGCGCGCCGCCGCTGGCGAAGCCGTGCTGGTGTCCACGCCCCATGGACAGGTGCTGCGCGACGCCCGACTGGAGGAGCTGATGCAGGCACACCGCCAGGCCGGTGGCGCGAACGCCCTGCAGGTGCCTGCGGGCTTTTTGCGCAACGCCACCTTTGATGCCACCCAGCGCTGAACCCGGGGGAATGGCAGTGCAGACGTGGTGTGACCGGATTTTCAAGCTTTTTTCCGCTCTGGCGCTTGTGTGTCATGGGTTGTTAGCTACAAACACTGCCATTGCCCAATTGGCGACGCCCACCAAGGGCAGCACAGCTGAGCGCAGTGTGTCCGAGTGGCTGGTCAGGTTGCACGATGCCTCGCGCAACCGTGCGTACACCGGCACGTTTGTGGTGTCGGTGGGCAGCCAGATGTCATCCGCCCGCATTTGGCACGTCTGCGACGGCTCGCAGCAGCTGGAGCGGGTGGACACCCTCTCAGGCCCAGCCCGCACCACGGTCCGCCGCAACGACGAAGTCATGACCTTTGTGCCCGAATCCCGGCTGACCGTGGTCGAGCGGCGCTCCTCGCTGGGGCTGTTTCCCGCCCTGCTGCAGACACCCTCCCATGCCTTGGCCGATTTCTATGTGCTGCGCCAGGGCGCCGGTGCCGAGCGGGTGGCAGGGCTGGAGACCGACGTCATCGAATTCCAGCCCAAGGATGAGTGGCGCTTTGGCTACCGCGTTTGGTCGGAAAAGAAAACAGGGCTGGTCTTGAAGCTGCAAACCCTGGACGCCCAGCAGCGGGTGTTGGAGCAGGTGGCGTTTTCCGAGTTGAACCTGGATGCGCCGGTGCGGGTGGATCAGTTGAGCAAGCTCATGAAAAATCGCCCCGGCTACACGGTGCAGCAGGTGGTGGTGGCGCAGTCAACGCCCGAGGCACAAGGCTGGCGGCTGAAGCAACCGGTGCCCGGTTACACCACCACGGCCCTGCATGTTCGCGTTGATGACAAGGTGACCAGCGGTGCACAAAAGCCCGTTGCCCCCATCCAATGGGTGTTTTCCGACGGCCTGGCTTCCGTGTCCCTGTTCGTGGAACCGTTTGACGCGGCCCGCCATGGGGCGGAGTTGCGGGTGGCCACGGGTGCCACACACTCTTATTCGCGTCGGGTGGATGCCTTCTGGGTGACCGCGGTGGGTGAGGCGCCCTTCGCGGCGCTGCGCCAATTCGCGCAGGAAATCGAGCGTGTTCGCTGATTTGTTTGTTTCAGGAGATTGTTCGCAATGCTGTTCAAGACCATGAATTCCCGTCCGTCTTCCGCCATGGTTCAACACTGGGCGCACCGAGGTTGGCGCTGGGCTTTGGGGTGGGGCATGGCCGCCCTTGCGGCACTGTGCACGGCCGGGGGTGCTGCGGTGGCGCAACCCGTGGCAGCGCCCATGGTCAGGGGTTTGCCCGACTTCACCGAGCTGGTGGAGCAGGTGGGGCCTTCGGTGGTCAACATCCGCACCATCGAGCGCGCCCAGGTGAGTCCAGCCGGGGCCATGGACGAGCAGATGCTGGAGTTTTTCCGGCGCTTTGGCATTCCGATTCCGCCCAGTGGACAGCCCCGCAACCCACGCCAGGAACGGGGCGGGCCCCAGGAGCAGGAGCGCCCCACCGGCGTGGGCTCTGGATTTGTGCTGTCGTCAGACGGCTTCATCATGACCAACGCGCACGTGGTGGACGGTGCGGATGAGCTGCTGGTCACCTTGCCCGACAAGCGCGAGTTCAAGGC
>PNML01000152.1 GCA_013823635.1 Polaromonas sp.
CTGGAGCACCAGCTGCACGAACGCCACGATGCCAGCGACTTCGACACCCGCACCCAAGACAAGCTGCAAGGACAGTGAAGCCATGACGGCAACCACACCCACCGCCGAGCTGATGGGCCTGGCCCTGCAAACCGGCAGCCGGGGCGGCCTGCAGTCGCGCACCTGGCAGGCCTTGGAAAGCCCCACCGACGCGCGCAACATGCAAGGCCCGGTGTTCGCCATGTTTTTGCTGCTGACGGGTCAGCACCCCGAATTTGCCCTGAGCCGAAAAAACCCGGACGCCACGCAGTGAACAGGCCCCCCACCCGTTGCCAGGGGATGCGTCACGCGTCATTCCCAACCGCTGACGCAGCGGGCATTCAGCCCAGGTTGACCCCCAAAAACCGCAGGCTGCGGTCCCAGGCCAGCTGGGCCCAGGCCGCGTCGTACTGGGTGGCGGGCAGGCGGGCGGGGCCTTGCGCCGTTTCGTTGGCAAAGGCGTGGTGGGCCAGGTAGCGGTGGGGCTCGTAGGCCACGCCGGCGGCGGCCAGCTTGGAGTCCAGCGCATCGACGTTGGCAATGGCAAAAAACTGGTCTTGCGTGGCCCAGTGCGCCATCAGCGGCGCCTTGATTTTTGACGCATCCACGTACTCCAGCGGCGGCATGCCGTACCAGACCACGGCGGCGTCCAGCTCGGGCGCCATGGTGGCCGCCAGCACGGTGAGCGCACCACCCATGCAAAACCCGGTGACCGCCACCTTGCCGCTGCCCAGCTTCAAACCCTTGAGGTGCTGCACGGCACCCCGAATGTCCTGGCTGGCGGCCTCGCCAAAGTTCAGCCCGTCCATGAGGTGGTGGGCCTCTTCGGCCTCCACCGTGGCCTTGCCGCGGTACAGGTCGGGCACCAGGGCGGTAAAGCCCGCCGCCGCCAGGCGGTGGGCCACGCCCTTGATCTGCTCGTTCAGCCCCCACCATTCCTGTATGACCACCACCGCACCCACGGGGTTGGTGGCCTCGGCCAGGTAGCCTTGTGCCGTTTGTCCGTCGGGACGGTTGAACGCCATCATGTGACCCATGTGTGTCTCCTTCATTTGAAAATCAGTTGTCCAATCCAGCCACCATGTTGCCACCATCCGACCCACGCCGCGCTGCCCGGCACTCAATTCCCGCAGGCGTGTGGGCGCTGGGCTTCGTCAGCCTGTTGATGGACATTTCCTCTGAAATGGTCCACGCGCTGCTGCCCCTGTTCATGGTGGGCACGCTGGGGGCCAGCGCCCTCGTGGTGGGACTGATCGAAGGCCTGGCGGAAGCCACGGCGCTGGTGGTCAAGGTGTTTTCGGGGGCGCTGAGCGACTACCTGGGCAAGCGCAAACCGCTGGCGGTGGCCGGCTACGCGCTGGGTGCACTGACCAAACCGCTGTTTGCGCTCGCGCCGGGCATGGGCTGGGTGCTGACGGCCCGCCTGCTGGACCGCGTGGGCAAGGGCGTGCGCGGTGCACCGCGCGACGCCCTGCTGACCGACATCACCCCCCCTGAAATTCGCGGTGCGGCCTTCGGGCTGCGCCAGTCGCTGGACACCGTGGGGGCCTTTGTGGGCCCGCTGCTGGCGGTGGGCCTGATGCTGCTGTGGGCCAACGACTTTCGTGCCGTGTTCTGGGTGGCGGTGGTGCCCGGTGCACTGGCGGTGCTGCTGCTGGTGCTGGGCGTGAAGGAGCCCGAGCGCCCCGTCACCGAGCGGCGCACCAACCCCATCACCCGCCAGAACCTCAAGCGCCTGAGCCCCGCCTATTGGGGCGTGGTGGGCGTGGGCGCGGTGTTCACACTCGCGCGCTTCAGCGAAGCCTTTCTGGTGCTGCGTGCCGAGCAGACGGGCATGGCCCTGGCGCTGGTGCCGCTGGTCATGGTGGCCATGAACGTCGTGTATTCGGCCACGGCCTACCCGTTTGGCTGGCTGTCAGACCGCTTTGGCCACCGCACCCTGCTGGCCTGGGGGCTGGTGGTGCTGATCGTGGCCGACCTGGTGCTGGCCAGCAGCCCCCACTGGCTGGTGGTGCTGGCCGGGGTGGCCCTGTGGGGTGTGCACATGGGCATGACACAAGGCCTGCTGGCCACCATGGTGGCCGCCACCGCCCCGGCCGACCTGCGGGGCACGGCCTTTGGCTTGTTCAACCTGGTCAGTGGCGCTGCCCTGCTGGTGGCCAGCGTGCTGGCGGGCTGGCTGTGGGATCACTGGGGCGCCTCCGCCACGTTTTATGCCGGTGCAGCGTTCAGTGCGCTGGCCTTGCTGGCACTGCACAGGCGACGACCCTTCGCCTGAAAAAAAGCGCCCGCCCATGGGCAAAACCCCACCGCGTCTGTGGCCCCGTTTGGTGGCATGATGGCTGGCCGGAGCGCCCATGCCACACACACCGCACCCGCCTACCCCACCCGACCCCCATGCTCACCTGAGCAGCCCAACCAAAGTGGTGGCCCTCACCGCCGCGATGGTGTTTGTCATCGAGCTGCTCATCATGTGGGTGCTGTCCCAAAACAGCGCCTCAGGCCATTTTGGCAGCTGGGACCTGCTGGACCCGGTGCTGCTGACCCTGCTGCTGTCGCCACTGCTGTACTGGCTCGTTTACCGGCCCATGCAGCGCCAGCGGGCCGCCCTGGAGCAGCAACTGATCGAGGCGCAGCGCAACGAGCCGCTGAAGGCCTTGATCGAAGCACTGCCCGACGCGGTGGTGTTCAAAGACGATGCGGGCCGTTGGCTCATTGCCAACGACCCGGCACGGCGCATGTTCCAGCTGGGGGATCTGGACTGGCAAGGCAAAACCGACGCCGAGCTGCGCCAACTGCATCCGGCTTTCGACACTGCCCTGGCCCCGGCGTTGGCCTTGGAACAGCAGGCCTGGCTCTGCGGCCGCCTTCAGGTGCAGGAACTGGAGGCAGACAGCCATGTGGTCGAGGCGCGCGCCATGCCCATTTTTGGCCGCGCGGGCGAGCGCAAGGGCATGGCCCTGGTGCGGCGCGACATCACCGAGCGCAAACAGGCCGAGGTGGACATGCGCATCGCCGCCACGGCGTTTGAGTCACACCAGGGCATGACGATTGCCAACGCCGACAAGGTGATCTTGCGGGTCAACCAAGCGTTCTCTGACATCACGGGTTACAGCTCGGCCGAGGCGGTGGGCCAGACGCCCAAGCTGCTCAGCTCTGGTCGCCACGATGCGGCGTTCTATGAGGCCATGTGGCGGTCCATCGTGGAGCTGGGTTCCTGGCAAGGTGAGGTGTGGAACCGGCGCAAAAACGGCGAGCTGTTCCCCGAGTGGCTGACCATCACCGCCGTCAAAAACGCCACGGGGGTGGTCACGCACTACGTGGCCACGTTCAGCGACATCACCGAGCGCAAATCGGCCGAGGAGCAGATCCAGCACCTGGCCTTTTTCGACCCCCTCACCCACCTGCCCAACCGCCGGTTGCTGCAAGACCGGCTGCAGCACGCGGTGGCCGCCAGTTCCCGCCACCAGGGGCAGATTGCGCTGCTGCTCATCGACCTGGATGATTTCAAAACCATCAACGACACGCTGGGCCATGACGACGGCGACCTGTTGCTGCAACAGGTGGCGCAGCGGCTCAGCGACTGCGTGCGCACCAGCGAGACGGTGGCACGCCTGGGTGGCGACGAGTTTGTGGTGTTGCTGGAGCACCTGAGCGAGGACGCCGAAGAAGCGGCCCGCCAGGCCGAGTTGGTGGGCGACAAAATCCTGCACGCCCTCAACCAGCCCTACCTGGTGGGCGGCAGCGAGCAACTCAGCACGGCCAGCATTGGCATCACCGTGTTTGACAACAGCGTGCCGTCGGGGGCGGACGAGCCGCTCAAGCGGGCCGAGCTGGCCATGTACCAGGCCAAGGCCGCCGGGCGCAACACCCTGCGCTTTTTTGACCCGCAGATGCAAGCCTCGGTCAACGCCCGCGTGCGGCTGGAATCCGACCTGCGCCACGCCGTGCACAGCCAACAGTTTTTGCTGCACTACCAGGCACAGGTATCGCGTGAACACGGCATCACCGGGGCCGAGGTGCTGGTGCGCTGGCGCCACCCGCAGCGGGGCATGGTGTCACCGGCCGAGTTCATACCCCTGGCAGAAGACACCGGCCTCATCCTGCCGCTGGGGCAATGGGTGCTGGACACCGCCTGCGCCCAATTGGCACTGTGGGCCCAGACCGAGGCGCTGGCCCGGCTGACCATCGCGGTCAACGTGAGCGCGCGCCAGTTTCACCACAAGGACTTTGTGGCCTCGGTGCTGGACACGCTGGCACGCACCGGCGCCAACCCCCAGCGTTTGAAGCTGGAGTTGACCGAAAGCCTGCTGGTGACCGATGTGGAAGGCGTGATCGCCAAAATGCGCGCCCTGAGGGAGCGGGGGGTGTGCTTTTCGCTGGACGACTTCGGCACGGGCTACTCGTCGCTGGCCTACCTCAAGCGACTGCCCCTGGACCAGCTGAAAATTGACCAGGGCTTTGTGCGCGACATCCTGATTGACCCCGACGATGCCGCCATTTCCCGCACCGTCATTGCGCTGGCCGACAGCCTGGGCCTGACCGTGATTGCCGAGGGCGTGGAAACGCAGGACCACCTCGACAGCCTGGCCCGCATGGGCTGCGACCACTATCAGGGTTATTTTTTCAGCAAACCGCTGCCAGCGGCCGCATTCGAGGCACTGGTCACCACCGGCGGCGCTTGAAGCGCGCTGGTCGCCTGGGCCTGTGCGGATGGGGTGTGGCCCCCCACATGCTGCTCCCCGCGCAACTCGGCCAACTCCACCTGGCGCTGGCGCTCGGCCAGGTGGGCCTTCTGTTCGGGCGTGCGCTGGTCGTGGCAGTGGGCGCAGCTCACGCCCTTCACGTAATGCGGTGAGGCCTTGTCGGCCTCGCTCAACGGCCAGCGACACGAGCGGCACAGCTCGTGCGGGCCGGGCTGCAGGCCGTGGCCCACGCTGACGCGCTCGTCGAACACAAAGCAGTCGCCCTGCCAGGTGCTGTGTTCGGGCGGCACTTCCTCCAGGTACTTCAGGATGCCGCCC
>PNML01000153.1 GCA_013823635.1 Polaromonas sp.
GCCCCGCCCTTGAAATGAACCACTGAGGTGTGCATGTGCAACCATTTCTGGCCATGGCGAGGCGGCAACATGCCCAGCCATGGCGTTCAACCCTTGGAGGGGGGCCAAGGAATACTGTTTTGGGAATCCGTGGGGTTCAGGCGTGCGGCCAGAAGGCGCGTCGAATGCGGTGCGCGGGTTTCACAAGCTGGTGGTCAGCTCAGGCACGGCCACAAACAGGTCGGCCTCCAGACCGTAGTCGGCCACCGAGAAGATGGGGGCTTCGGGGTCTTTGTTGATGGCCACGATGACCTTGCTGTCCTTCATGCCGGCCAGGTGCTGGATGGCACCGCTGATGCCTGCCGCGATGTAGAGCTGGGGCGCGACGATCTTGCCGGTCTGGCCCACTTGCCAGTCGTTGGGGGCGTAGCCCGCATCCACCGCAGCGCGGCTGGCGCCCACGGCCGCCCCCACCTTGTCGGCCAGGGGAATCATGACTTCGTCGAACTTCTCCGAGCTGCCCAGCGCACGCCCACCGCTGACGATGATTTTGGCGGCGGTCAGCTCGGGGCGGTCGTTCTGGGCGATTTCGCTGCCCACAAAGCGACTTTGCCCTTTGTCGGCCACGGCTTGCAGGCTCTGCACGGTGGCCGAACCACCGCTGGCGGCGGCAGCGTCGAAGCCGGTGGCCCGCACGGTGATGACGCGGGTGGCGTCGGTGCTTTGCACAGTGGCCATGGCGTTGCCAGCGTAGATGGGGCGCTCGAAGGTGTCGGCCGACACCACGGCGGTGATTTCGCTGACCTGGGCGACGTCCAAAATGGCGGCCACGCGGGGGGCAGTGTTTTTGCCACTGGCGGTGGCGGCAAACAGGATGTGGGTGTATGCGCCGGGTGTAGCGTTGAGCACGGCCAGTACCTGGGCGGCGACGTTTTCGGCCAGGCCGTGGGCCAGGTGTTCGGCGTCGGCGTGCAGCACCTGGGTCACACCGGCCACCTGGGCGGCGGCAGCGGCGGCGGCTCCGGCGTTGTGGCCGGCGACCAGAATGTGCACGTCCCCCCCGCAGGCGAGTGCAGCGGAGACAGTGTTGAAGGTGGCGCCTTTGAGGCAGGCGTGGTCGTGTTCGGCAATGACAAGTGCGGTCATGGAGGAAATTTTCTGAAGTTTGGTTCGATTCGGGCGCTGGGTGCTTGCAGGGGCTGCGCGGCCGCTCAGATCACTTTGGCTTCGTTCTTGAGCTTGTCCACCAGGGTGGCCACGTCGGGCACTTTGATGCCGGCACTGCGCTTGGGCGGCTCGCTGACTTTCAGGGTTTTCAGGCGCGGGGTGATGTCCACACCGAGGTCGGTGGGCTTGACGTTTTCCAGCGGCTTTTTCTTGGCCTTCATGATGTTGGGCAAGGTGACGTAGCGCGGCTCGTTCAGGCGCAGGTCGGTGGTGACGATGGCGGGCAGGCCAATGGCCAGGGTTTCAAGACCACCGTCAACTTCGCGGGTGACGTGGGCCACTTTTTGGCCGTTCTCGTCGATGACTTCGATCTTGCTGGCAAAGGTGGCTTGGGGCAGGCCCGCCAGGGCGGCGAGCATCTGGCCGGTCTGGTTGCAGTCGTCGTCGATGGCTTGTTTGCCCAGAATGAGGAGGCCGGGTTGCTCTTTGTCCATCAGGGCTTTGAGCAGCTTGGCCACGGCCAGTGGTTGCAGTTCGTCGGCGCATTCAACCAAGATGGCGCGGTCGGCACCGATGGCCATGGCCGTGCGCAGGGTTTCTTGGCACTGAATCACGCCGCAGGAGACCGCGATGACCTCGGTGGCCACGCCCTTTTCTTTCAGGCGCACGGCCTCTTCGACGGCAATTTCGTCAAAGGGGTTCATGCTCATCTTGACGTTGGCAATGTCCACTGCGCTGCCGTCGGACTTGACGCGAACTTTCACGTTGTAATCGACCACGCGTTTGACGGGGACCAAGATTTTCATGGGGGCTGTTCCTCTATTGGTGCATTGAAGGGGGTATGTTGGGCGCTGGGAGGGGGGCACCGTCTCAAGGGGCATGCCAGCGGGCCAGCAAGGTCTCCCGCTGGCCCAGCATGGCTTGGTGTGCGCGGGCACGCACATGGCCATAGCCCCGTACCTGTTGGGGCAGGCGGGCTATTTCCAGGGCGTCTTTCAATTTGGCCGGGGTCAGTCCGGTGAGCAGACTCTCTATGGTGGATTCGTAGTCGCGCACGGCCTGTCGCTCTTCGCGGCGTTCCTGTGTCCAGCCAAAGGGGTCGAACGCGGTGCCCCTGAGAACGCGCAGGCGAGCCAGCAGGCGAAAGGCCGGTTGTATCCACGCACCGTAGCGTTGCTTGATGGGATGACCCTGGGCATCCCGCTTCGTGAATAGAGGGGGGGCGAGGTAGTAGCTCACCTTGAAGTCGCCTTCAAACCGCCGGTTCAGCCCGGCCAGGAAGTCGCTTTGCATGTGCAGGCGGGCCACCTCGTATTCGTCCTTGTAGGCCATCAGCTTGTAGAGGCTGATGGCCACTTCCCGGGTCAGGCGTTCTCCGCCCAGGCGCAGCTGCTCGGCCTCTGCGACGCGGCGCACGAACGCCACGTAGCGTTGTGCATACGTTGCGTTCTGGTAGTCGGTGAGGCGCTGGGTGCGGTCGGCCAGCAGCTCGGCCAAGGGCGGTGACTTGGCGGGCATCAGCATCACGCTTTCGCCGGTGGGCAGGCCGGCTGCGCGGTGCGCCACCGCGAGGTCGACCGCCGCCTGGCGGCCCCAGGCGAAGGCCGAGCGGTTCATTTTGACCGCTGCACCATTGAGTTCGATGGCCTGTAACAACGAGGTCTCGTGCAGCGGAATCCAGCCTTTTTGCCAGGCATAGCCCAGCAAAAACACGTTGGTGGCCACGGCGTCGCCCATCAGGGCCACGGCCAGCCGTGACGCCTCCAAAGACACCACCTCGCCGCTGGCCGCGCGAACGCAGGCCAGCATGGCCTCGGGCGAGGCCTGCCAGTCCGGGTCACGGGTGAAGCTGCCGGTGGGCGGCACATCGGTATTCATCACCGCGCGGGTGCGGTCCGGCGACATGGATGCCAGTGCATCACCGGCGGCCCCCACCATCAGGTCGCAACCCAGCACCAGGTCGGCCTGGCCACGGGCCACGCGGGCGGCGTGCAGTTGCGCAGGGTCGGTCGACAGCCGCACATGGGACATCACTGCGCCGCCCTTTTGCGCCAAACCTGCCATGTCCAATACCAAGACGCCCTTTTTCTCCAGGTGGGCGGCCATGCCGATCAGCGCACCGATGGTCACCACCCCCGTGCCCCCCACGCCCGCCACCAAGATGTTCCAGGGACGGTCCAGGTTTGCCAGTGTCGGTTCTGGCAGACCCGAGGGTGCCGCCACGCGCTGGACATCGGGTTTGCGCAGTTTCGCACCTTCTAGCACCACAAAGCTGGGACAAAAACCCCGCACACAAGAGAAATCTTTATTGCAGCCGCTTTGGTCGATCTCGCGTTTGCGACCTAAGGCGGTTTCCAGGGGCAGTATGGACACGCAATTGGATTGCACGCCACAGTCGCCACAGCCCTCGCACACGGCTTCGTTGATGACCACGCGGCGGGCAGGGTCCACCAGCAGCTTCTTTTTGCGCCTGCGCCGCTTTTCGGCGGCGCAAGTCTGTGCGTAAACGATGACAGACACGCCTTGGACCTCGCGCAACTGGCGTTGCAACGCATCCATGCCGTCGCGATGCGACACCTGAACGCCCTTCGGGAAGTCGCTCAACGACTGAAACGCTTCAGGCTCGTCGCTCACCAAGTGCAGTTCTTTCACCCCTTCTGCGGCGATCTGGCGCAGCAACTGCGGCACCGATGGTGCGCCCTCCACCGGTTGGCCACCGGTCATGGCCACGGCGTCGTTCACCAGGAGCTTGTAGGTGATGTTGACCCCGGCGGCCACGGAGGCCCGAATGGCCAGGGAGCCCGAGTGCATGTAAGTACCGTCGCCCAGGTTGGCGAACACATGGGGGGTGTCGGTGTAGGGTGCCTGGCCAATCCAAGGCACTCCTTCCCCACCCATCTGGCTGAAGGTTTCGGTTCGGCGGTCCATCCACATGGACATGTAGTGGCAACCGATGCCCGCCAGCGCCCGTGAACCCTCGGGCACCTGGGTGCTGGTGTTGTGCGGGCAGCCCGAGCAAAAGTAAGGTAGGCGCTGGGTGGTCGGCGGCGTGATCTTGGCTTGTGTGCTCAGGCAGGCGAGGCGCTCTGTCCAGCCGCGCACCGACTCGGGCAACGCCTCGCTGCCAAACACCTTGGCCAGGCGGGCGGCGATCACGTCGGCAATGCCAGCGGGGGTCAGCTCGCCGTTGGGCGACAGCAAAATGCCGCTGCTGGGCACCTGCACCCACTCACCCGATTCGTCGTACTTGCCCACCACCCTGGGGCGGGCCGTTTCGTTGTAGAGGTGTTCCTTGATCTGGTATTCGAGGATCTGGCGCTTCTCCTCCACCACCAAAATCTCGTCCAGCCCCTGGGCGAATGTCACCACGCAAGTGGGTTCCAGTGGCCATACCACCCCGATTTTCAGCAGTCGGATGCCCAGTGTCTGCGCCGCTGCATCGTTCAGCCCCAGCAGGCACAGGGCTTCGCGCACGTCCAGGTAGCTTTTGCCTGTGGTGCAAATGCCCAGCCGCGCGTCGGGAGCCACCCAGTCTTGGCGGTTGAGCTTGTTCAGGCGCACATACTCCAGCAAGGCGTACAGGCGCTCGCGCTGCAGGCGGTTCTCCTGTTCCAGCGGTGGGTCTGGCCATCGGATGGAAAAGCCGTCGGCGGGCACGGGATAGGTCTGTGGAATCTGGATGTCGACCGCCATGGGGTCGATGTCGAACGACGACGACGATTCCACGGTGTCGCTGATGACCTTGAAGCCCACCCAGCACCCCGAATAGCGCGACATGGCGTACCCGTG
>PNML01000154.1 GCA_013823635.1 Polaromonas sp.
TTGCCCAAGGCCGGTGGCAAGTACCACACCTATGCCGCCATCATCATGAAGAAGGTGGACGCACAAACCCGCGCCAAAACCAGCCTGAACGACCTGCTGCGTGACTGACCCCGCGCCAGGTCCGCCCCACCCCACCGCCCTTCCCTTTGCTGGCCGCGAGGAACACGCCATGAGCATGATGGACCGAATTCTGCGGCTGATGGCCGACAAGCAGGCTTCCGACGTGTTCCTGTCGCCGCACGCGCCCGCGCTCATCAAAATCAACGGGCAGTGCGTGCCCATCAACGCCCAGCCGCTGAGCCGGGATGCACCCATCAAGCTGCTGGCCGAGGTGGTGGCCCCCGCCAAAGTCGAAGAGCTGGAGGAATGCGGCGAGCTGAACATGGCCCTGCCCATCGATGGGGTGGGCAACTTCCGCATCAGCGCCATGCGCCAACGGGGCACCTATGCGGTGGTGATCCGCTACATCACGCTGGACATCCCCACGCTGGAGGCGCTGAAGGTCCCGCCGGTGCTGGGCGACCTGGTCATGGAAAAGCGCGGCCTGGTGCTGGTGGTGGGCGCCACGGGCTCGGGCAAAAGCACCACGCTGGCGTCCATGCTGGACCACCGCAACGCCCGCGTGTCGGGCCACATCCTGACGGTGGAAGACCCGGTGGAATTCATGATCCGCCACCGCAAATCGGTGGTGAACCAGCGCGAGGTGGGCAGCGACACCACCTCCATGCAACTGGCCCTGAAAAACGCGCTGCGCCAGGCACCCGACGTGATCATGATCGGCGAAATCCGTGACCGCGAAACCATGAGCGCCGCGCTGGCCTACGCCCAATCTGGCCACGTGTGCCTGGCCACGCTGCACGCCAACAACAGCTACCACGTGCTCAACCGCATCCTGAGCTTCTACCCCGTGGAAACCCGCCCCACCATGCTGGGCGACCTGGCCTCGGCGCTGAAGGCCGTCGTGTCGCAGCGGCTGCTGCGCACGGTGGACGGCCAGCGTGTGCCCGCCGTGGAGGTGATGCTGAACACCGCGCTCATCGCCGACCTGATCGCCAAAAGCGACCTCAACGGCGTGCGCGACGCCATGGCCAACTCCCTGGCCGAGGGCTCGCAAACCTTTGAACAGGACATCGCCCGCCTCATCACCAGCGGCATGGTCAGCCGCGAAGAGGGCCTGGCCTACGCCGACTCGCCCACCAACCTCACCTGGCGGCTGCAAAACGACTTTGCCCAGCAATCCGTCAAAAAAGCCCCCCTGGTGGACCCGGACGACGAACCCTCGTTCACCGAAATCACCATACACACCGACGACTGATGACCGCCACCCTGCGCCTGACCGAACAACTGCTGGCCCGCCCCTCCGTCACCCCCGACGACGCGGGCTGCCAAGCCCTGCTGGCCCAGCGCCTGAGCGCGCTGGGTTTCGCCTGCGAAACCCTGGAAAGCGGCCCCGCCGACTTCCGCGTGACCAACCTGTGGGCAAAATTTGAATCAAAATGCCAGCCAGCGCACGACCAGCAATGTGTTTCAGCTATCAAGAACACCAAAACCCTGGTGTTTGCCGGCCACACCGACGTGGTGCCCACCGGTCCGCTGGCGCAGTGGCGCAGCCCCCCGTTTGTGCCCACGCACGACGCGGGCCTGCTGTACGGCCGGGGCGCCAGCGACATGAAAACCTCGCTGGCCGCCATGGTGGTGGCCTGTGAAGAGTTTCTGGCGGCCACGCCCCAGCCGGCCTTCCACATTGCCTTTTTGCTGACCAGCGACGAAGAAGGCCCCGCCAACGACGGCACGGTGGTGGTGTGCCGCACCCTGCAAGAACGCGGCGAGGTGCTGGACTGGTGTGTGGTGGGCGAACCCACCTCGGTGGAGCGCACGGGCGACATGATCAAAAACGGCCGCCGGGGCACCATGAGCGGCAAGCTCACGGTCAAAGGCGTGCAAGGCCACATTGCCTACCCGCACCTGGCGCGCAACCCCGTCCACCTGCTGGCGCCCGCGCTGGCGGAGCTGGTGGGCGTGCAGTGGGACGCGGGCAACGACTTTTTCCCGGCCACCACCTGGCAGGTCAGCAACATCCACGGTGGCACGGGGGCGAGCAACGTCATCCCCGGCCACGTGGTGGTGGACTTCAACTTCCGCTTCAGCACCGAGAGCACGCCCGAGGGCCTGCAACAACGCCTGCAAGACGTGTTGCACCGCCACGGCCTGCAGCCCGGCACCGACTACGACCTGGCCTGGACCGTGGGCGGCCTGCCCTTTTTGACCCGGCCCGGCCCGCTGGTCAACGCCGTGCGCGACGCCATCCGCGCCGAAACCGGGCTGGACACCGAGCTGTCCACCACCGGCGGCACCAGCGACGGGCGCTTCATTGCCCAGATCTGCCCGGAAGTCATTGAACTGGGCCCGCCCAACGCCACCATCCACAAAATCAACGAATGTGTGGCCGTGGCCGACATCGAGCCGTTGAAAAACATCTACCGCCGCCTGCTGGAAAACCTGCACGCCCACGCCAGCCAGGCCTGAGTGTCAGCACGGCACACCCCCGTGGCGGCCCCGGCCCCACGCCATTCCAGGGTTTGCACCCGCCCCACATGACACTGACCGAACTGATTGAAGACGGCGCCCGCCGCCTCACCGCCGCCGGCGTGGCCTTTGGCCATGGCACCACCAACGCCCACGACGAAGCCGCCTGGCTCACCCTGTGGAGCCTGGGCTTGCCGCTGGACACCGAGCTGGAGGCCCATGCGCCACTGGCTTCTGCACAGGTGGCCCGCGTCAGCGCGCTGATCGAGCAGCGCATCGCCACCCGCCAGCCCGCTGCCTACCTCACCCGTGAGGCGTGGCTGCAAGGCGTGCCCTTCTACGTGGACGAGCGCGCCATCGTGCCGCGCAGCCTCATTGCCGAGGTGCTGGCCGAAGGCAGCATCGACATCTGGCTGAGCGAAGACACCCGCACCGTGCTGGACCTGTGCACCGGCAACGGCAGCCTGGCCGTGCTGGCCGCCCTGGCCTGGCCAGACGTGCAGGTGACCGGTGCCGACCTCAGCCCCGAGGCCCTGGCCGTGGCCGCCATCAACGTGGACAAACACCACCTGGCGGACCGCATTGCCCTGGTGCAGTCCGACGGCCTGGCCGCCCTGCCCGGCCCCTTTGACCTGGTGCTGTGCAACCCGCCCTACGTGAACGCCCAGAGCATGGCCGAGCTGCCGCCCGAGTTCCGGGCCGAGCCGGAAATGGCCCTCAGCGGCAACACCGCCGGCGGCACCGACGGCATGGACTTCATCCGCCAGTTGCTGGCCGACCTGCCCAGCCGCCTCAGCCCCCACGGCGTGCTGGTGCTGGAAATTGGCCACGAACGGCACCACTTCGAAGCCGCCTTTCCCACCCTGGCGCCCGTGTGGCTGAGCACCAGCGCCGGTGACGACCAGGTGCTGCTGCTGACACACGACAGCCTGGGCGCACGGGGCGCGCCGGCTGGGGCAGGCGCATGATCACCCTCAAAAACGTCACCCTGCGCCGGGGCACCAAGGTGCTGCTGGATGGGGCCAATGTCAGCATCAACCCCGGTGAGAACGTGGGCCTGGTGGGCCGCAACGGGGCGGGCAAGTCCACGCTGTTTGCGCTGTTCAACGGCAGCCTGCACGAGGACGGTGGCGACTTTTTCATGCCGCCCACCTGGCGCATGGGCCAGGTGGCGCAGAACATGCCCGAGACCGACCAGCCCGCCACCGCCTTTGTGCTGGAGGGCGACACCCGCCTGCTCGAAGCCCAGCAGGCGTTGGCCGCCGCCGAAGCCGCCCATGGTGGCGCAGGCGACGGCGAAGCCATCGGCCACGCCCACGCCCTGCTGCACGACGCCGGGGCGCACGACGCCAAAGCCCGCGCCCAAACGCTGATATTGGGCCTGGGCTTCAAGCTGGCCGACCTGGACCTGCCGGTCAACAGCTTTTCGGGCGGCTGGCGCATGCGGCTGCAGCTGGCCCGGGCGCTGATGTGCCCCTCAGACCTGCTGCTGCTGGACGAGCCCACCAACCACCTGGACCTGGACGCACTGGTGTGGCTGGAAGGCTGGCTCAAGCGCTACGAGGGCACGCTCATCGTCATCAGCCACGACCGCGAGTTTCTGGACGCCATCACCCGCGTGACGCTGCACATCGACAACGGGCAAATCACCCGCTACGGCGGCAACTACAGCGCGTTTGAAGAGCTGCGGGCGCAGCAAATCGTGTTGCAGCAGCAAGCCTATGGCAAGCAGCAAGAGCGCATGGCGCACCTGCAAAAGTTCATTGACCGCTTCAAGGCCAAGGCCACCAAGGCCAAGCAGGCGCAAAGCCGGGTGAAGGCGCTGGAGCGCATGGAAAAAATCGCCCCCGTGCTGACGGCGGCCGATTTCCAGTTTGAATTCCGCGAGCCGCTCAGCCTGCCCAACCCCATGCTGGCCATCCGCGACGCGGCCTTTGGCTACCGGGCCGAGCCCATTCCGGCCCGCCCCATGCCCGTGGCCGAGGCCCCGGTGGACGAGCGCGGTTTTGCCAGCAGCGCCACCGTCATGGCCGAGCAACTGGCGCGCGGCGAGCTGCTGCCCGACATCGCACCGGGCGACAAGGTCATCCTCACCGGGGTGACGCGCAACGTCATGGCGGGCCAGCGCATCGGCATTCTGGGGGCCAACGGCCAGGGCAAGTCCACGCTGGTCAAAACCATTGCCCGCGAAATGGCACCACTGGCGGGGCGCGTCACCGAGGGCAAGGGCCTGTCCATCGGCTACTTTGCCCAGCAGGAGCTGGACGTGCTGCGCCCCGATGACAACCCGCTGCAACACATGGTGCGGCTGGCCAAAGAGGTGAGCCCCCAGGCCCGCGAGCAGGAGTTGCGCAACTTCCTGGGCACCTTCCGCTTCA
>PNML01000155.1 GCA_013823635.1 Polaromonas sp.
GGGGAGCTGGAAGTCGTCAAGAGCTTTTTGGCTGGCGAAGGCGGCGCGAAGCTGCTGGCGCGGCGGTGGTCGTTGCCCGAGGAGAAGATCCGCAGCTGGGTGAGCCACTACCGCCTGCACGGCATTGACGGGTTGCGGCCTAAACGCAGCGCGTACAGTGCGCAGTTCAAGCTGCAGGTGCTGTCCCACCAGGACCGTGAACAGCTTTCGAGCCGCCAGGTGGCGGCGGTCTACGACATTCGTAATCCAAACCAGGTGGTGGTCTGGCGACGCAAACTCGTTGAGGGCGGCGTGGAGGCCCTCGGAAGCAGGAAGCAAGGGCGCCCCAATATGAAGCCAGAACGACGCTCCCCAGCGCCGCCAAGTCCGGTTATCACAGATTCGGCCCAGACCTTGCATGAAGAGAACACGCGACTGCGCGCGGAGGTGGCGTACCTAAAAAATTGCAAGCCTTGATCCGGGCGAAGAGATCAGTTGCGCCGACAAAGCGCGTCTGATCACCGGGTTGAGGCGTCACCACAAACTGGCGGACCTGTTGCAGGTAGCAGGCCTTGCCCGCAGCACGTTCTACTACCAATGCCAAGCGATCCTGCGTAGCGAACAGCAGAGCGACATGGAGGTCGAGATCCGCACCATCTATGACGAGCACAAAGGACGCTATGGCTACAGACGAATCACGGCAGCGCTGTGCCGTTCACTGGCGGAGCCCGTCAACCACAAGTGCGTGCAGCGCCTGATGCAAAAGATGGGGCTGCGCGCGTTGATTCGGGCAAAGAAGAGCTTCCGGCATGTCCCTGGCATGAGCGATGTGAACGTGCCCAATGTCCTGCAGCGCGACTTCTTCGCGGAGGCTCCGAATCAGAAGTGGGTGACCGATGTGACTGAGTTCAACGTGCACGGGCAGAAGCTCTATCTGTCGGCCTGCATGGACCTCTACAACGGTGAGATCATCGCGCACCGCATGGCAAGGCGGCCGGTGTTCGACCTGGTGTCTGACACGCTTCGGGAAGCCCTGGCGCGGTCAGCATGTGCTTCTGAACTGGTTGTGCATTCGGATCAAGGTTGGCACTACAAGATGCAGCCGTACCGAGCGATGCTTGAGCAACACGGAGTCAAACAAAGCATGAGTCGCAGAGGGAACTGCTTTGACAATGCGGTGATCGAGAGCTTCTTCGGCACCCTCAAGGCCGAGTACTACCACCTTGAGACGCATGACGGCATCGCGGCGCTCGAAGCGGGAGTGCATGATTACATCCGCTACTACAACCACGAGCGCATCAAGCTCGGATTGCAAGGACTCAGCCCGGTGGAATACCGGCTGAGAAACACCGCCTGATTGGCGGGATCGCGACCGTCCAACTTCTGGGGGTCAGTTCATTCCCGGGGCGGTTCACCTGCGCCAGCAAACACGCGGGCGGCTGGAGCAGGAGTTTCTTCCCGCCGACCTGGTCGCGCGCGCAGTGGCCGAGTGGTGGGCCAAAGCGTGACCCTGCCACGGCAACAGCAGGCAGACCCCCATTGGCACCGCCAGTCAGAACAAAGGGCTGGACTCCCACGGGCGCTGGCGGTTCAACCTGCCTGGCCACACAATGAGCGGAACCACCCCGCCGCCACCCACCACCCATGAATCAG
Source organism: Polaromonas sp. (assembly GCA_013823635.1). GTDB lineage: Bacteria > Pseudomonadota > Gammaproteobacteria > Burkholderiales > Burkholderiaceae_C > UBA2334. The sequence continues at coordinate 1,633 of PNML01000155.1, forward strand.
CCCACGAAGCGCATTTACCTCGCCGGTCCCACGGTGTTTTTTCGGCACGCCGAGCAGGCGTTTGCCACGCTGGAGGCCCTGTGCCGCGCCCATGGCCTGGTGCCCGTGCGCCCCGCCACACCCGTCAACGCCCAGGGTGAGGTGCTGACCGGTGCGGCGGCGTCGCGCCACCTGTTTGCCGACAACACCCGCCGCATCCGCGAGGCGCACGGCGTGCTGGCCGACTTGCGGCCCTTCCGGGGCGAGCTGGAACCCGACAGCGGCACGGTGTTTGAAGTGGGCTACGCCCGCGCCCTGGGCAAACCGGTGGCGGGGCTGGTGCCCCCGGGTGCCGACTGGGGCCAGCGCGTGCGCCAGGTGTGCGGCGTGGGCCAGCCCAACGCCCAAGGCCTGGCCATGGATGCCCGTCACGACATGCTCATTGAAGACTTCGGTGGCGCACTGAACCTGATGCTGGCCGAGTCATGCCACCTGACCGACAACGCCGACGCCGCGCTGCGCTGGCTGGCACAGCGGGCGGTAGCGCGCCGGGTGTGAGTGGCCCACGGAAGTGGGCAGGCGACCGCCCGGCTCAGCCCACCACCAAGCGCCCCAACACCACCGGCTGACCCGCTGCGCTGGCCTGCAACACCAACCCTTCGCCCGAGGCGGTGTTGGCCCCCGCCAGGTCGGCCAACACAAACATGTGGGTCACCCACACGGTGAAGCGGCTGGGCTGGCGGCTGGCGTCGGTCAAAGCGGTGCGCAGCGCCTGCAGGCGCTCGGCGGTGGTGGTGTCGGGACTGCCCACAGGGGAGGCCAACGCTTCCCAGGGCTGGGCCTGGCCAAACGCCAGCGTGGCCGTGTCCATGCAGCGGCACCAGGGGCTGGCGCGCACCGAGTCGGGCGCCAGCCCCTGCGCCGCGAACCACGCACCCAGGCGGCGCGCCTGTTCCCGCCCCTCAGCGCTCAGGTTGCGCTGGGTGCGGCAGTCATCCAGCTTGAACTGCGGCGGGTCAAACGTGCCCGGCGCCAACGCGTGCCGAAATGCCACCACCACCCCGCCCCGCCGAATCCGCGCAGCCATGTCGTCGCTGGCGACGGCAGAACCGGTCAACGCACCCAAGGCCCCCGCCAGCAACAGGCGACGGCGGCCCAGCACCCGGGCGGGTTCGGGCGCCATCAACGGGGTGGGCAACGCAGACAAACGGGGGGCCATGGCATGCCTTTCGGTGCAAGCTAGATCAGGGTACTGAGGTTAGCCTGCGCCGCCCAACCCCACCGGGTGTGGGTGCGAATGCCCTTGCCGCCACCAAAACAAACCCGCCATGGACTGGGCCGACCCAGAATGCACGGGCACGTGGCGGTGGAATGCCTGGCCTTTTCAGCCGATTTCCAAGAGACGCGCCATGATGCGCATCCGCCCAACCCATCCCCCGTTCAACGCATGGACTCACTCACCCAAATCACCCTGGGCGCCACCATCAGCGTCGCCGTCATGGGTCGCCGCACCGCCGCCTGGAAGGCCGCGCTGTGGGGCGGCGTGGCCGGCACCCTGCCCGACCTGGATGTGCTCGTTGACCACGGCGATGCCGTGCTCAACATGGTGCTGCACCGCGCCGAAAGCCATGCCCTGCTGTACCTGGCGTTGCTGTCGGCCCCCATGGGCTGGCTGGTGGCGCGCACACACGGCCAACCCCAGTTGCTGCGTCGTTGGTGGCTGGCCATGGCGCTGGCCCTGCTGACCCACCCGCTGCTTGACGCCCTGACCATTTACGGCACCCAGCTGTGGCTGCCGTTCACCGACAACGCGGTGGGCGTGGGCAGCGTGTTCATCATCGACCCCGCCTACACCCTGCCCCTGCTGCTGGGCCTGGGTTGGGCCTTGTCGGGCCACCGCTGGGGCCTGCGTGCCAATGGCGTGGCGCTGGGGGTGGGCACCGCCTACCTGGCTTGGAGCGTGCTGGCCCAGGCCTGGGTGGGCCAACATGCCCAACGGTCACTGCAAGCGGCGGGCCTGCCCAGCCAGCAGGTGCTGGTGACCCCCGCCCCCTTCAGCACCCTGCTGTGGCGCGTGGTGGCCATGGACGGCCCCCGCTACCACGAAGGGTTTTATGCCCTGGCCGACGGCGGGCGCCCGATTGCGTTCGCCGCCTTCGACAGCGGCCAGGCCCTGGCCACCCAACACGCCAACCACCCGCAGGTGCAACGCCTGGCCCGCTTCAGCGACGGTTTTTACCGCGTCAAGGAAGAAGGCGGCCACCTGTGGCTGACCGACCTGCGCATGGGCCAGGAGCCCGGCTATGTGTTCCATTTCGACATTGGCCCGCCCCTGTCGGCCGACCAACCCACGCCACCCCCCGCCACCCAACACAGCCTGCGCGCCGACATCGGCGCCGGCCTGGCCTGGTTGTGGGCGCGCATGTGGGGTGCCGACGTGGCACCCCCGGGCCGATGAGCAGCGAACACCCGGACCCCGCCAGAATCGCATTGGCGCTGCCCAACCAACACCGAAGCCACACCACCACCCGCTGACACCTGCCCACCCATGCCCACCACCACCTTCACCCTGCCCACCATGACCACCCAGGCCGACGCCGAGGCCGTGATGTTTGAGCTGCAAGACCTGCCCTGCATCAGCCACGCTGGCGTGGACCTGGCCCACCACCGCGCCTGGGCCGAGCACACCCGCATGATCGACCCCGGCGACATCGCGGCCGCGTTGGCCGGGGCGGGGCATGAGGCGGCGGATGTGGAGACCAGTGGGTGAGGACGGTCCACACTGGGTATGTCACCCTTCTCCGGAAACTTTTATTGAATCACCCCCTGGCGCTTACCTGTCGTCATTCATTGCTATCAAATACGAAAACCGTGCGGCACAGTCACTTTGCGCCCCCCAGTCCAGCCGTCAGCGCTTTTTCCACCGCCTGCACCACCCGGGGGTTGAGTGGGTCGAGCATGGAGGGAAAGCTGGTCACCTTGCCGTCGGGGGTGATGAGGTATTTGTGGAAGTTCCAGCTGGGGGCCTCCTGGCTGGTGGCAATCAGGCGGGCAAACAGCGGGTCGGTCTTGATGGGCACGGTGAGCTTTTCGGCCACGGGGAAGGTCACGCCGTAGTTCACCTGGCAAAACGCACCAATGTCGGCGTTTTTGCGCGGCTCCTGGCCGCCAAAGTCGTTGGCGGGTATGCCCACCACCTGCAAGCCCTTGGCTTGGTAGCGCTGGTGCAGCTTTTCCAGGCTGCCGTA
>PNML01000156.1 GCA_013823635.1 Polaromonas sp.
CAGGCGGCACATCCAAAGAGGTCTACAACGGCTACACCTCGTGCCCGCTCATCACCCGGCTGGGCCAGGCCATGCTCATCGAGTTTGACTACAAGGACAACCTCACGCCGTCCTTCCCAGGCCTGATCGCGCCACTGGAGGAACTCTGGATCAGCTGGGTCATGAAAACCATGGCCCTCAAGCCCACCTACATCAGCATGTTGCGCGGTCGCGCGTGAAAGGAGCATCCCATGAAAGACTTGGATCCGATGGTGTTTTTGGCCGTTTTCCAGGAAATGCTGGGCCCCCTGCTGTGGCTGCTGCCCCTGCTGGCCGTGGGCGGTGTGCTGGCGTTTGTGTCCTTGCTGGTCAAGGAGAAAGGCTTGGTGTCCCGCCGCCTGGTGTGGGCCGAGCTGATGGGGGTGCTGGGCGGTGGGTTGGCCCTGGTCATCATGGCCAAGGTGTCGTCATCCGGCTTCACCGATGCGGGTGGCCCCGCCGACTGGTTCCTGATTGCCCTGGTGTACGGGGCTGGCTTGGTGGGCACGGTCATCCTGGCCTACGCCGTCATGGGGTGGGTGAGGCCACGCACCGCCAATTGAGCGCCGGGGGCTTCAGCCCCCGCCGCGCTGCATGTACAGGTCAAACCGCTTCATGAAGGCGTAACGCTGTGCGGCGTCCAGGCCGCTGAAGGCAAAGCTGACCTGGAGGCGTGGCATGCGCATGAGGGCAATGACCCTGGGTGGCAGCGGTGCCCAGCGCAGCGTCAACTGGCCAGGCGGAATGGCCACGACCAACGAGGCACCGCTGCGCTGCAAGGCACAGTCGCCCAGGGCAGCGGGCAACCAGTGCAGCCACTCGGCCTCGGTGCAGCCCATGTCGCGCTCGAAACGCTCGTCGTAGCTCGACTGCATGGGCTCAGCCGCCCGCGATCGGCGGCCAGATGGCCAGGGCATCGCCGGGCTGCAACACCTCGGTGGCGCGCTGCTCAGGGGCGATGTAGCGGCCATTGACCAGCACCAGGTGCACCAGTTTGTCGGGCAGGGCAAACGGCGCAAAGGCCTGCTGCACGGTGCAGCCCTCTGGCAGCTCCAGCTCCACCTGGTTGGCCCGGCGGGCGTCGGGCGGCAGGTAGTCGGTCAGGGTGGCGAACAGCTTGAACGTGATTTTCATGGGACGCGGTGTGGATGGGCTGCTCAGCGACGCCGCTCGTCGCCCGCACCACTCCACTGCCCTTGTGCTTGCGCGGTGGCCAGGTAGGCGGGCATGAGCTGGGTGGGGTCTTGCAACAGGCGGTCTTTCCAATCACCCAATTTCACGCGGCCCTCGACCAGGCCGCGCATGGCGCCCACGTGGTTGGTCCAGCCCACGCTGTTGCAGCCCACCATCACGTCGCCGTCAAACTGCAGGCTCAGGGCCTTGCTGTTGGGCTCGTCCACGCGCTCGACGTGCTCGCCGCCGGGGACTCCTTCCCAATTGCCAAAGCTGGCCGAGATGAGACCCAGGGTGTCGAGCACGTTGATCTGCGTGACGCCCTTCAAGGCCGTGGTTTTGCCCAGCATGTTGAGGGCGGCCACCAGTGCCTGGTCGGCCGCATTGGGCTGGATGGCGCTGACAATGGTTTTGCCGCTGACCTGGTCAAAAGCCTCGGCACAGTCGCCCGCCGCGTACACGCCGGGAATGTTGGTTTGCATGTGCTCGTCGGTCAGTATGCCTTGGAGGCACAGCACACCCGAACCCGCCAGGAAGTCCATGGCGGGTTTGACCCCCGTGGCGCTGATGATGAGGTCGGCCTCCAGCACCTGCCCGTTGGACAAAAACACCTGCGATGGCGGTGGCGCCGTGCCCGTGCCGAAAGCGGCCCCCACCCTCTGGAGCAGACTGGGCTGGCGGGTCTCGATGCGGTCCACACGTGCACCGGTGTGCACCGCGACGCCCTTGCCCTCCACCCAGCGGCGGATCATGCCGCCGGCGGCAGGACCCATCATGCGGGGCACCATGCGGTCCCCCATTTCCACCACGCTCAACTGCACCCCGCGCGAGGCCAATGCTTCCATGATGATGCAGCCGATGAAACCGGCGCCCATTTGCAGCACACGGCTGCCGGGCTGCGCCTTGGCCATGATGGCGCGGGCGTCTTCCAGCGTCCAGCAGGTGTGCACGTTGGGCGAATCAATGCCGGGAATGGGCGGCTGTGCGGGCTTGGAACCGGTGGCCAGCAACAGGCGGTCGTAGCTCAGACTGGCGCCGCTGGCCAACGCCAGGGTTCGGGCAGTGGTGTCCACCTTCAGCACGCGGTCGGTGATGCGCTCGATGCACAGGTCAGCAAAGTGCGTGGGGGTCTTGCGCAAATGGGTGCCGGACTCGGCAATGTTGCCCATCAGCAGGTAAGGAATGGCCATGCGCGAGTACGGCGCTTCGGGCTCGTCCCCCACCAGAATGATGCGGTCCGCCGGCGCGTGCTTGCGGATGGTTTCGGCGGCAATGACACCGGCGGGGCCTGCGCCGATGATGATGTGCTGGGTCATGAAGGGACTCCGGATCTGACGGGATTCAGGAAGGCAAAGGGCGCCAAGGCGCCCTTTTTCTGATAGCTACAGACCCTTACCAGCTAAGCGGCAGGGCCTGTTTTGATTACAAACCCAGACGCTCGCGGGTTTCGGGCTTGATGGTGCCATCGCTGTTCCAGCCGCGCACCTCGTAGTACTTGGGCAGCATCTCGGGCAGCATGCTGACCTTGCCTTTGCTGGGGCCGGTCTTGGCGGCTTCGGTCAGCAAGCGCTTGGGCAGGCTGTCGTCGGCGGAGGTCAGGCCAGCGTTGTTGTTGAAGTCGCGCTCCATGTTCCAGATGCGCTCGCCAATTTTTTCCAGTTCCTCGGTGGTGTACTGGTCGCCGCAGGCAGCGGCCACTTGCGGTGCGACATCGGCCAGACCCCAGGCAAAGCTGGTGAAGATGCAGATGCCGGCCGAATCGAAGGCCGCGGTGGCGTCCTGGAAGGCCTTGACCAGTTCTGGCTTGCCGTTGTGTTCCACCGGATCGGTCTTGACCGGGATGCCCAGCACTTCAGACGCGATGGTGTAGCCGCGCAGGTGGCAACCACCCCGGTTGCTGGTGGCGTAGGCCAAACCAATGCCCTGGATGGCTCGTCCGTCGTAGGCCGGAAACTCCTGCCCCTTGCTGGACATGGACAGATCGGGGTGACCGTACTTGGCCGTGAGCCGTTTGGAGCCCTGCCCGATTTCCTTGCCAAAGCCTTCGCCCTTGGCGGTGATTTCGGCAAAGTAGGCCAGCGCCTGGGCCGAGCCGAACTTGGCCTCTATGCCCAGTTGCTCTTTGGTGAGCACGCCCATTTCATACAGTTCCATGACAGCGCCCACGGTGCCGCCGAAGCTGATGGGGTCGAAGCCCTCTTCGTTGCACAGCAGGTTGGCGTACTGCAGGGCTTCCAGGTCGTTCACGCCGTTGGCCGCGCCCAACGCCCAGGCCGCTTCGTACTCGAGGCCACCGTTGGCGCCCCAGTACTGCGGCTTGGTGGCCACGGTGAAGTGGGTTTCGTCCATCTTGCTGATGCGGCCGCAGGCAATGGTGCAGCCGAAGCAGGCCTGGTTGGTCACCAGGTGCTTTTTGCCATCGGTTTCGCGGGGCGTGACCATGGCTTCGGCAGAGATGTCTTTGGCGCCTTCGAACTGCACATCGCGGTGGTTGCGGGTGGGCAGCGCCCCCACCTCGTTGATGACGTTCATCAGCACCTGGGTACCGTAGGCGGGCAGGCCTTGACCGGTCACGCCGTTGTCGGCCAGGATTTTTTTCTTGTCCTTGATGGCGGCCATGAAGGCCTTGGGGTTGTGGATGTTGCCCACGCCCTTGGTGCCGCGCACGGCAATGGCCTTCAGGTTTTTGCTGCCCATGACCGTGCCCACGCCCGAGCGCCCAGCGGCGCGGTGCAGGTCGTTGACCACCGCCGCATACAGCACGCCATTTTCACCGGCCTTGCCAATGCTGGACACCCGCACCAGCGGGTCTTGCAGGCTGGACTTGATGATCTCCTCGGTCTTCCAGACGCTCTGGCCCCACAGGTGGGCAGCGTCGCGCAGTTCGGCCACGTCATCGTTGACGTACAGGTACACGGGTTTGGGGCTCTTGCCCTCAAAAATCACCATGTCCCAGCCGGCCATTTTCAGCTCCGCACCCCAGTAGCCGCCCGAGTTGGAGCAGGCGATGGCCCCCGTGAGCGGGCTCTTGGTGATGACGGTGTAACGGCCACCGGTGCTGGCCATGGTGCCGGTGAGCGGGCCGGTGGCCCAGATGATTTTGTTCTCTGGTGACAGCGGGTCCACTTTGGGACTCACCTCTTCCACCAGGTATTTGCTGCCCAGGCCACGGGAGCCCAGGTAGGCATGCGCCCAGTCCATGTTGGTGGGCTCCGATGTGACGGTGCCCGAGGTCAGGTTGACGCGAAGAATTTTTCCAGCCCAAGACATGTTGAGTCTCCTTGTCTGTGTGGGGGTTCAGGCGGCGGACGGCTGGTTGCCCAGCTTGTCGGCCCATTGCTTCATCTTGCCGATGCCAGTCCAGTTGGCATCGATGAATGTGATGGCGCCGGTGGGGCACGCATCGGCACAGGCGGGCTCGCCACCGCACAGGTCGCATTTTTGGACCTTGCCGGTTTCCTGCACGTAGTTGACCGTGCCGAACGGGCAGGCAATGGTGCACACCTTGCAACCCACACAGGTGGC
>PNML01000157.1 GCA_013823635.1 Polaromonas sp.
GGGCGAACAGCAACAAACCGAGCGCGTGGCCCAGGGGCTGGCGAAGCGCACCTACGCGCTGCCGTGGCTGGCAGAAGCCCCGGTGGGTGTGGCTGCGCTGGGGGCGTTGACGCAACAATGAAGGTGGGGAACGGGCAGGATGGGCTTGATCACAAAACGCTCAGGCAGCTGGTGACAACAACTCAACCAGCTGTGCCATGGGCACGGGCCTGCCCAGCAGATAGCCCTGCATCGTGATGGGCCCCATGGCCTGCAAGGCGGCGCGCTGTGCCTCTTGCTCGACACCCTCGGCCACCACGCCAATGCCCATGCTGGCGGCCAGACCGACCGTGAACGAGATGATGTGGCGGCTGTCGGCATCGTCCAGCATCTGGCTCACGAATCCGCGATCGACTTTCAGCTCGTCGGGGTGGATCTTGTGGATGTAGCTCAGGCACGAGTAACCGGTGCCGAAGTCGTCCATCGAAATGCGATGGCCCATCGCCTTCAGCCGCGCCAGCGTGGCCATGACGCGCACCTCGTCGCTCATGATGGCCGACTCGGTCACTTCGATCACCAGGTGGGCCGGTGCCATGTGGCCCGCCACACACATGGCGTGCAACGTGTCGGCAAATGATGCGTCGCGCAACTGGATGGATGAGCAATTCACCGCCACGGGCACGCTGGCACAACCCGCCTGGCGCAAGGCCTGGCCGTCGCGCATCACCTGTTCCAGAATCCACTTCCCCAGCGCCATGATTTGACCCGAGTCTTCGGCAATGGGGATGAAATCGGCCGGACTGACCTGCCCCAGCTCGGGGTGCTGCCAGCGCACCAGCGCTTCCACACCCACCACCTGGGCACCATCGGCGCTGAACTGCGGCTGGTACGCCATGCTCAGGCCTTGCCCCCCCTGCTGCAAGGCCTGGCGCAGGGCGTTGTCCACCACCAGAAAGCGCTCCACACCCGCGTCCATGCTGGGGTGATATGCCCTGACACGGTTGGCCCCATCGCGCTTGGCCCGGTACATGGCGGTGTCGGCACAGCGCAGCAATTGAGCCACCGAATCGGCGTCGCTCGGGTAGCGGGCAATGCCCGCACTCATGCTGATGTGGTAGTTGCCGCCCTCCACATCGAAGGCCTGCTGCAGGCAGACCGCCAGGCGCTCGGCCACGGTCACCGCCTGTTCGGCAGTGGATTGCGGCAGCACCACCACGAACTCGTCGCCGCCCCAACGGGACAACAAAATGCCGCTGCCCAGCTCGGTTTTGAAGCGCTGTGCAACCGCTTGCAGCACCCGGTCACCCACGGGGTGGCCGAGGGTGTCGTTGATGTGCTTGAAGCGGTCCAGGTCGATGAACACCAGGCAGAGTTCGGAGCCGTCGTGGTCTGCCTGCTTCAACATGCGCTGCATATCGCTTTGCATCAGGTTGCGGTTGGGCAGATCGGTCAGGCTGTCGTAGTTGGCCAGGTAAACCAGGCGGCGCTCGTAATCTTTTTTCTCGGTGATGTCGTCAAAAATGCCGATGTAGTGGGTGACCACACCAGACGCGTCGGTCAAGGTGTTGATGGTCAACCACTCTGGGAAAACTTTGCCGTCCTTGGTGCGGTTCCAGATTTCGCCATGCCAGGTACCGTCGCGCCGGATGCTGGCCCACATGTCTTGGTAAAAAGCGGCGTCCTGTAGCCCAGAGGCCAGCAATGACGGTGACTTGCCGAGCACCTCCGCCTCGCTGTAGCCCGAAATGCGCATGAACGCGGCGTTCACGCTGACGATGCGCACGGCCGCATCGGCAATCAGGATGCCCTGACCACTTTCATTGAACACCCGGCTGGCCAACCGCAAGGCGGTGTTCTGGGTGTGCAGCGTGGTGGCCAGATCGATCAGTGACCGGGCAAACACCGCCAGTTCACCCTGCCCCTTCGGCGTGGGGATGTCCAACGCACCGCCTTCTTCGCGGATGCGCCGCGCAGCCGCAGCCATCTTTTCCAGCGGCCCCAATTGCCGCGTCAGCAACAACAACAGCAATGCAATGAACAACGCCGCAGCCACCACCCCACCCCACAGAATCTGGCGCGACAACGCGTCCGCGGGCGCAAAGACCACCGATTCACTGTGCCGGGCAACGACCACCCAGCCCATGCCAGGGAAGTTCCGAAAACCACTGTCGCGCACAGCGGCCGTCAGGTAACGCTGCCCGTCCGGCCAGGTTTCCATGGCCACCTGGCGCGGCGCAGTCTGCAAAGCCTCGTAGGTGTGCAACGAGGCCAGGTCCGCCTTCAGCGATGGCAGCGCCGGGGTGCCCATCAGCACCTTGCCTTCGCGGTTCAGCACCACCAGGTCCAGGCCATCGCGGTCCAGCTGATCGAGCATGGACTCGCGCACATCGAACGCCCAGTCCAGGCTCAAGTGCCCGCAAATGACCCCGATCAGCTGGCCGTCCGCGTCGTGCACCGGGGCCGACACATCCACCAGCCGCAAGGGCAGGTCGTCCCATTTGGGTTTGGGCAACAGCTTGGCCAGCAGGAACGCGTCGTGGGCATCGCCGAAGTGCAGGCCTTGCCTCCCTTTCAGGAACCAGTCGCGCTGGGCCACGTTTTTGCCCTCCAGCAACCCGTCCGTGCCGGCCAGGATATTGCCATCCACATCGGTCATGCCCACCCAGGCGTAGAACGGATAGGCCTGACGCACGCGGTCAAAAATGGCTCGCTTGTACTCGTTGGGGTAGTGGGCGTCGCGGATGCGGTCATGCCCGGCCAGAAACAACATTTCATTGGCGCGGGTGCTCATGTCCTGCGCCAACTGCGAGGTCATGCGCAGCGCCATGTTGAGCAGCAGGGCGCGCTGGTCCCGCTCGATCTGGCGGCGGCTGGCGTGGCTGGCGTACTGGCTGAGCAGCAAGGCACTCAGCAGCGCCAACAAGCCCAGGCTGACCGCCAGACGGAATTTCAAGCTCGACATCAGAGACATTCAGACTTCCCGCGGTGACTCACCTGTGCGCTCATGCACGCATCACAAAAATCGGCGTGTGTGCCGGGCTCCGGGCGAATGGCAGCCTGATGCATCTGCAACCCGGGCGGGGAGGGGGTGGACGCCAGCGACCAAGGTCAGATGCGCGAAATTTTGAGCTCTGGGTTGCTCGCCATCGCCATGTGGGCGGCGTCTTGTTTGTCGAGCAAGGGGAACAAATCGTGGCCTTCGGCAATGAGGCGGCGCTCCAGCCACTGCAACAGGGTTTCGGCTTCTTTGATGAAGGCGCTGCCATTGCTGCGAATGGCATCGGCGCTGGGCCACCGGCGGTTGAACTCGGCCAGCTCGGGCAGCTTTTGCTTCATCTCCAGCCCAAATTGGGCGGCTGCGGCTTTGGCCACCGCGTCGCCACTGTCGACCAGCAAGGGGTACAGGTCTGTGCCCTCTTGCTGCAAGTGCTTGCCCAACTCGCCAAACAGCTGGGTCACCAGCGTGCGCACCTCACCAGCGCTCTGGGCCAACAACAACGGGTTCAGTCGCCTTTTGATGGCGCCAATGTGCTTGCGGAGCGACTCGTGTTGTTTGCGCAAGGGAGCGCTTTTCAAGGCGTGCATGTTGGAGCGGTGAAAAAGACCCTTTCGGGCCGATGGTCAAGAATAGCGCGAAATTGTTCACACGCTGGCGTCAAGGGGTGACGCATTCCACCATCCGCGCGGCACGCCGCCTCACATTCGCGCAGCCAACTGTGCCGCCTGGTCAATGGCGCGTTTGGCGTCCAGCTCGCCCGCTTCCAGCGCCCCGCCAATGACATGCACCGTGCGGCCCAGGGCCAGCAGCTCGTCGGCCAGGGTGCGCAGCGGCAGCTGGCCCGCGCACAGCACCACGGTGTCGCAGGGTATCCAGGTGGCGTCGGTGCGCTTTTCGCCGTGGGTGACCAACAGGCCTTCGTCGGTGATGCGTTCGTAGTTCACGCCACCCATCATGTCCACCTGTTTGTTTTTGAGGGCGGTGCGGTGTATCCAGCCGGTGGTTTTGCCCAGGCCCGCGCCCAGTTTGCCCGCCTTGCGCTGCAGCAGCGTGACCTGGCGCTCGGGCGGTGCCACGCGGGGGCGTTCGGGGCTGAGGCCGCCGGGGGCCAGGGCGGGGTCGGTCACGCCCCATTCGGCCTGCCACTCGGGCAGGTCCAGCGTGCTGCTGTGCACATGGCCCTGGGCGTTGGTGCTGACCAGGTACTCGGCCACGTCAAAGCCAATGCCGCCCGCGCCGATGATGGCCACGCGCTGGCCGACGGGCTTTTTGTCGCGCAGCACCTCGATGTAGCTCAGCACCTTCGGGTGGTCCTGGCCAGGAATGTTCGGGTTGCGCGGGGTGATGCCGGTGGCCACCACCACCTCGTCGTAGCCGCCCAGGTCGGCGGCGCTGACGCGGGTGTTGAGCCGCAAATCCACGCCCGTGGTCTCCACCCGGCGGCGGAAGTAGCGCAGCATTTCGTTGAATTCTTCTTTGCCGGGCACCTGGCGCGCGAGGTTGAGCTGGCCGCCCAATTCGGGCGCGGCGTCGAACAGCGTGACGGCGTGGCCGCGTTCGGCCAGCAGCGTGGCGGCGGTCAGGCCCGCCGGGCCAGCGCCCACCACGGCCACGGCCTTCTGGCGCTGCGTGGGGCGGTAGACCAA
>PNML01000158.1 GCA_013823635.1 Polaromonas sp.
GAGTTCCACCAGGAGGTTTTGGGACAGGGGGTTTGGGGTCGTCATGGAGGGTGCTCCGCTCGCGTCAGGCGGCTTTTTTGTCTGTGGTTGCGGCCATTTGCGCCACCCATTCGCGCGGTGCCATGGGGAAGCCCAGGCGCTCGCGGCTGTCGTAATAGCTCTGGGCCACGGCACGGGCCAGGTTGCGGATGCGGCCGATGTAGGCGGCACGTTCGGTCACGCTGATGGCCCCACGGGCGTCCAGCAGGTTGAAGCTGTGCGCGCACTTCAGCACCTGCTCGTAAGCGGGCAAGGCCAGTTGCTGTTCCATCAGGTATTTGGCCTGTTTTTCGTGGGCGGCAAAGGCCGTGAACAGGAAGTCGGCGTCGCTGTGCTCGAAGTTGTAGGTGGACTGCTCGACCTCGTTTTGCTTGTACACATCGCCGTAGCTGAGGGTGTCTGTCCACTTCAGGTTGTAGACGTTGTCCACGCCCTGCAAATACATGGCCAGCCGCTCCAGGCCGTAGGTGATTTCGCCGGTGGCGGGTTTGCAATCGATGCCGCCCACCTGCTGGAAGTAGGTGAACTGCGTCACCTCCATGCCGTTGAGCCACACCTCCCAGCCCAGACCCCAGGCGCCCAGGGTGGGGTTTTCCCAGTCGTCTTCCACGAAGCGGATGTCGTTTTTCTTCAGGTCGAAGCCCAGGGCTTCCAGCGAGCCCAGGTACAGCTCCAGGATGTTGGCCGGGGCGGGTTTGAGCACCACCTGGTACTGGTAGTAGTGCTGCAGGCGATTGGGGTTTTCGCCGTAACGGCCATCTTTGGGGCGACGACTGGGCTGCACGTAGGCGGCCTTCCAGGGCTCAGGGCCGATGGCGCGCAAAAACGTGGCGGTATGGCTGGTGCCCGCGCCCACTTCCATGTCGTAGGGCTGGAGCAGGGCGCAGCCTTGGGCGTCCCAGTAGGACTGCAGGCGAAGGATGATTTGTTGGAACGTGAGCATGGGCCGCAACGAAAAAGGCCCGCCGAACAGCAGCGGGCGTCAACGGACGATTTTACGGGCGAGTCCCGTCCGCGTCTGTTGCCCGACGTCGCACCCGAACCAAGGCCGTCAACGCCAGCACCACCACGGTCACCCACCACACCGGCCACAGGCCCCAGCGCGACGCCCACCACGCAAACGGTGTGAGCCCCGTGCGGCCTTGCACGCTGGCCACCAACGCCCCTGCGGTCTGCCTGGGCTGGGCGTGGGTGACCCGGCCCTCGTGGTCAATGACCACCGTGGCCCCCGTGTTGGTGGCCCGCACCATGGAGCGCCCCAACTCCAGCGCACGCAGGCGCGAGATGTGCAGGTGCTGGTCCAGCGCCACCGTGCTGCCAAACCAGGCCAGGTTGCTGACATTCACCAGCACCGTGGGCGCCGAACCTGCGTGCATGAAGCCGCGCGCCAGTTCTTCGCCGAACAAATCTTCGTAGCAGATGTTGGGGGCGATGCGTTGCCCGTGCCATTCGAAAGCCGCCTGCCCCAGGCGCCCGCGGTTGAAGTCGCCCAAGGGAATGGCCATCAGGTCCACAAACCAGCGGAACAGCGGGGGCACAAACTCACCGAAGGGCACGAGGTGGTGTTTGTCGTAGCGAAAGAACGGTGTGCCCTGGCCACTGTTGTCCGGCTGATCCAGCCGCTCGGCCGATTCCCCCAGGTTCAGCCGCGCCTGGGCCAGCCAGGCCTGTCGGGGCGTGATGCCCCACACCGCGTTGGCATAACCCTGGGTGTGGTTGCCCAACGGCAGTCCCAGCATCACGGCGTGATTCCCTTCGGCCAGCTGCGCCAGCAAGGGTTGCCAGAAATCGGGCCCCAACTGCTGGGGCAGCAGCGGCAGCGCCGTCTCGGGGGCCACCACCAGCGCACCCTGTGGGGTGGCGGGTTGGGCCGCCAGTCGCTGGCGGTACCACGCCAGTGCCTGGGGTATGCCGCTGTCGGCGTCGAATTTGTCGTCTTGCGCGATGTTGCCTTGCAACAGCACCAGCGGCATCTCTCCGTGCGCCCGTGTGGCCACCGGCGAAGCGGCGTTCAACCAGGGCCCGACGGCCAGACACAGCGGCGCTACCGCCATCAACAGCCAGCCTCTGAGCGCGCGCACGACACGACGCCTTGCCCGCCATGCGGCCCAGCCACCCGCCAACAGGGCCGCCAGAAACGCCGCCAGCGCCCCCATGCCGTACACCCCCACCCAGGGTGCAGCCCAGGCCAGCGCATCCACGTGCGCGTACCCCACCGCCCCCCACGGAAAACCCGTGAACAGGACACCCCGGGCCAACTCCGCCAGCGTCCAGCAGGCGGCGAAGGCGAGTGCATTGAAAATCGCAGCTGAAATACCAATGGATTTGAGCGACAGCAGCCTAAAAAGTGCTGAAAATCCGGCCACATAGGTGGCCAGGAACGCCGCCAACGCCAACACGGCCAACACGGCCAGCGGTGCGGGCAGGCCACCATGGGTGTGCATGGACACGTACAGCCACCAGAACGTGCCCGCCAGCCACGCCCAGGCAAACACCCCGCCCAAGCCAGCGGCCGCACGGACATCGCACGATCGGCGCAGCAGGTGCACCAGCACCGCCATGGCCAGCAACTGCAGCACGGGCCAGGGCTGGCCGGCAGCGGGCAGCCAGGTTGGGGCGGGGGCCGTCCAGTCGGCGGGTGACAGGCCCCAAGGCCATGCCAGCGAGGCCGCCTGGGCCAGCCCTGCCAGGGCTGCCCACAGCCAGGGCCAGACAGGGCGGGCGGCGGATGTCACTCAGTCAGCGACCGATTCGGGGGCGCGTGCCTTGAACCATTTGACCGCGCCCCCACGGGCGTGCAGCACCTCATAGCGCCAGCCCTGCAGGGTGTGCACGTCGCCGCGCTTGGGCACGTGGCCCATTTCGTGCGCGATGAGCCCGCCCACGGTGTCCACCTCTTCGTCTGACAGTTGCAGGTCAAAGGTTTCATTGATGCGGGCAATGGGCGTGTCCCCGCTGATGCGCCAGGTGCCGTCGGCCAGGGAGAAGATGTCGCCGTCGTCTTCCTCGTCGTCAAACTCGTCCTCGATTTCGCCCACGATTTCTTCGAGCACGTCCTCGATGGTGATGAGCCCGGCCACGCGGCCGAACTCATCGATGACGATGGCCAAATGGTTGCGGTTGCCCCGAAACTCACGCAGCAAATCGTTGAGGCCCTTGGATTCGGGCACAAACACGGGGGGGCGCAACAGTGCCCGCAGGTTCAGCTCCGGCGCACGCTGCAGCTTCAGCAGGTCTTTGGCCAGCAGGATGCCGATGATGTTGTCCCGCTCGCCCTCGTACACCGGAAAGCGGGAGTGCGCCGTGTCGATCACCGTGTACAGCAGCTCTTCATAGGGGGCGTCCATGCTGAGGACGTCCATGCGGGGAGCGGCCACCATCACATCGCCCGCCGTCATGCTGGCCAGGCGAAGCACGCCTTCCAGCATGATCCGGGACTCGGTGTTGATGAGGTGGCGGTCCTCGGCCTCGGACAGGCTGGCAATCAGCTCCTCGGTGGAGTCTGGCCCTGGGTGCAGCATTTCAGCCAGTTTTTGCAGCAAACCCCGCTTGTCCACCGGACGGGTAACGCGAGAAGCGGAGCGGGAAGAAGAGGCCGAGGGAGTCGCAGGGTGAGGGTCGGACACGGACGGGTGCAGGGAGTTGGGATGGCACCTAGGATACCCCAAGGGCGTGACAGATGGCAGCCCAGGCCACACCGCCGCCCCGCGTCCAGCCCCGCCGCACCTTGCTTCGGCAGCCTCAGGTCTGGCTGCGCTCCGGGCGCGGAGCCGTCGCGGCCGCCACGCCCGGCAGCAGGCCCAGCACATGGCGCAAACCCTGCCATTGGGCCTTCCACCGGTAGTCGGACTGGGCCAATTGCTCTTGCATCATTTCGGTCAGCAGCGAGTCCAGGTTGGCGGGCGGCAGTTCCAAAAAGGCCTCGGTCTCCGAACCGTCCCGCACCAGCCGGGCACCGGCCTGCGCGGCAATGGACAGCATGGCCGAGTTTTCGGTGAGCGCATGGATGAACAGCTGCTCCACCCCCTGGTTGCGGCCGTGCATGACCGCCCGGTCGAACAGTCGCTTGCCATAGCCGCGCCCCCGGGCATGGGCCGACACGCTCACCCCAAACTCGGCACAACTGGGGCAATCCGGCCCGGTGCCGTAGGCCAGGTGGGCCATGGCGAGCAGTTCGAGGCGGCGGTTGAAGATGCCGAACACATCGTCGCGGTCCAGGTTGAGGCCGTTCACATAGTGTCGGATTTGCGCATCGCCCGCGGGGTACCCGAACCGCAGGTAGCGGTCTGCCGGACTGAGCGACAGGAGGTGCGTGGCCATGCGCTCGCGGTGGGCAGGCCCCAGCGAGCGTATGGGCGCAAACGGTTTGGCCGGGGAAGCGGTGGGGGAAGGTGGCACTGGAGAGGGGCTGGAGGTACGCATGCGAAATCTCCGTCAAACACTAGGGTTTACCCTTATACGCGAATCCGCCCACCTTGTCTGCCGTGGGGACTAGGGCGTGTTAACACTAATAGCGATCGTTGCGATTGCGTCGGACAATCTCTGGCATGGAGATCACGCCCGAACAATTCGCCACCATTGA
>PNML01000159.1 GCA_013823635.1 Polaromonas sp.
GGGCCAGCGCTGGGTGATGGTTTTGCGCTTGGTGTAAAAGCGCACGGCATCGGGGCCGTAGGCGTGCAGGTCGCCGAACAGGCTGCGCTTCCAGCCGCCGAACGAGTGGTAGGCCACCGGCACGGGCAGCGGCACGTTCACGCCCACCATGCCCACCTGGATGTGGTCGGTGAAGAAGCGTGCCGCTTCGCCGTCGCGGGTGAAGATGCAGGTGCCGTTGCCGTACTCGTGCGCGTCGATCAGGGCCATGGCCTCATGCAGGGTTTGCACGCGCACCACACCCAGCACGGGGCCAAAAATTTCCTCCTGGTACACCACCATGCCGGGTTTGACGTGGTCAAACAGGCAAGGGCCGAGGTAATAGCCGTTCTCGTGTCCATCCACCGTCAGGCCACGGCCATCCACCACCAGCGTGGCGCCTTCTTTCACGCCCTGGTCCACATAGCCTTTCACCTTTTCAAAGTGGGGCTTGGTGACCAGCGGGCCCATGTCGCAGGTGGCGTCGGTGCCGGGGCCCACTTTCATTTTGGCGATTTCCACCTTCAGCGCCTCGACCACGTTGTCTGCGGTGTCGTCTCCCACGGCCACCACCAGTGGAATGGCCATGCAGCGCTCGCCGCACGAACCGTAGGCCGCGCCCATGAGGGCCGTGACAGCGTTGCCAATGTCCGCATCGGGCATGACCACGGCGTGGTTTTTGGCGCCACCCAAGGCCTGCACCCGCTTGCCGTGGGCGCAGCCTGTGCTGTAGATGTATTCGGCAATGGGGGTGGAGCCCACAAAGCTCACGGCCTTCACGCGCGGGTCGGTCAGCAGCGTGTCCACGGCTTCCTTGTCGCCGTTGACCACGTTGAGCACGCCGGGGGGCAGGCCTGCCGCCAGTGCCAGCTCGGCGATCAGCAGGGTGCTGCTGGGGTCGCGTTCGGAGGGTTTGAGGATGAAGCAGTTGCCACAGGCCACAGCCATGGGCCACATCCACAGCGGCACCATGGCGGGGAAGTTGAACGGGGTGATGCCCGCCACCACCCCCAGGGCCTGGTGCTCGCTCCAGCTGTCAATGCCGGGACCCACGTTGCGGCTGTGCTCGCCCTTGAGCAGCTCGGGGGCGTAGCTGGCGTATTCGACGTTTTCGATGCCGCGCTGCAGCTCGCCCATGCTGTCGGCCAGCACCTTGCCGTGCTCGTCGGTGATGAGCTGGCAAATTTGCGTGGCATTGGCTTCCAGCAGCTCTTTCAGCTTGCTCATGACGCGGGCGCGTTTCAGCGGCGGCGTGTTGCGCCAGGCCGGGAATGCGGCCTCGGCGTTGGCAATGGCCTGCTGCACGGTGGCTTTGTCGGCCAGTTGCACGGTTTTGGTCACGGCCCCGGTGGCGGGGTTGTACACGGGCTGGGTGCGTGTGCCACCGGAAACAAGCTGACCGTTGATGAGGTGTCCGACAGAAGTGTTCATAAAATTGATAGCTGAAAATATATATCAGTAATGCGTTAGAGGCCAAAAAAGCTTAATTTTTGACGAAGTCCCCCGCCACAACCTGCGGCCAGGGGTGCGTCGCTGAGGCCCGAGTCTCAAGCCGTGGCATGCAGGGTATCGCCCAGCGCGCTGACCAGGCTGTCGATTTCGGCGGGTGTGCTGATGAATGGTGGGGCCAATTGGATGGTGTCGCCGCCGTAGCGCACGTAATAGCCTTTGGCCAGCATGGCCATGGCAATGTCGTAGGGACGCTTGGCCGGCTCACCGGGCACCGGCGCAATGGTGAAGCCTGCGGCCAGTCCCAGGTTGCGGATGTCGGCCACATGCTTCGCGCCACGCAGGCCATGCACGGCGGCTTCAAAGTGGGGGGCCAGTTCGCGCACCCGCTGTGGCGCATCTTCTTGCGCCAGCAAATCCATGCACGCCACACCAGCGGCGCAGGCCACCGGGTGGGCGGAATAGGTGTAGCCGTGGGGAAACTCCAGCATGTAGTCGGGGCCGCCTGCGGCCATGAAGGTGTCGTAGATGTCCTTCTTCACCACCACGCCGCCCAGCGGCTGCACACCGTTGGTGACCTGTTTGGCAAAGTTCAGGATGTCGGGCGTCACGCCAAACGCCTCGGCCCCCGTCCAGGCACCCATGCGCCCAAAGCCGGTGATGACCTCGTCAAAAATCAGCAGGATGTGGTGGGCGGTGCAAATCTCGCGCAGCCGCTGCAAGTAACCCAGCGGCGGAATCACCACCCCCGCCGAGCCCGACATGGGCTCGACGATCACGGCGGCGATGTTGCTGGCATCGTGCAGGTTGATGATGTTCAGCAGCTCGTCGGCCAGCGCTGCGCCATGCGGCCCTTCAGCCGGTGGCATGCCTTTGAAGAACGACCCCGCCGGCGGCTGGGTGTGGGGCAGGTGGTCGGCCTCCACGCCTTGACCAAACAGCTTGCGGTTGGCCACCAGGCCACCTACCGAAATGCCGCCGAAGTTCACGCCGTGGTAGCCCTTGACCCGGCCGATGAGCCGGGTTTTGCTGGCCATGCCTTTGGCGCGCCAATAGGCTCGGGCCATTTTCAGCGACGTGTCGGCCGACTCGGAGCCTGAGCCGGTGAAGAACACATGGTCCAGACCTGCGGGCATGCGCGCCACAATTTTGTTGGCCAGCTCGAACGACAGCGGGTGACCAAACTGGAACGCAGGCGAATAGTCCAGCGTGGCCATTTGCTTCGCCACCGCCTGGGTCAACTCGGTGCGCCCATGACCCAGCCCTGTACACCACAGGCCCGACAAACCGTCAAAAATCCGTCGCCCGTCGATGTCGGTGTAGTACGCCCCCTGGGCACCGGTGATGATGCGGGGGCTGGCCTTGAAGTCGCGGTTGCCGGTGTAGGGCATCCAGTGCGCCTCCAGCCATGCGGCGTCGGTGCGGGGACGTTGGGCAGGCGTGGGTGCCTGAATGTGCTGGCTGTCGGTCATGTCCATGGATAACACCTGTGCATTGAGTGGGTCTGGACGGATTGTTGGGCCAAATTTGCATGACAAACAGCGAAACATATGCAGCTTCAGTGGTGTATTTGTGCAACCATTGGCGCCATGAACACCCCCCACAAACGACGGGCCGTGCTGGGCCAAATCAGCGATGCCGACATTCGCCTGCTGCGCGTGTTTCAGGCCGTGGTGGACTGTGGCGGCATGACCGCTGCCGAGCTGGAGCTGAACATCAGCACATCCACCATCAGCCGCCATGTCAAAGACCTGGAAACCCGGCTGGGCCTGACCTTGTGCCGGCGCGGGCGCAGCGGCTTTGCCCTGACGCCCGAAGGCGAGCGCATTCACGCCGAGACCCGCCAACTGCTGCTGGCCACCGAGAGTTTTCGCGCCAGCGTGGACGACCTGCACCACCGCCTGGGCGGTGTCATCCATGTGGCCGTGTTCGACAAAACGGCCAGCAACCCCGAGGCACACATAGCCCGGGCGGTGAGCCTGTTCCGCCGCCAGGCCCCGGACGTGATCCTGAATTTGCATGTGGGCACCATCCAGGCCATCGAGCGCGGCGTGATCGAGGGGACCTACCAGCTCGGCATCATCCCGGAACACCGCCGCAGCGAAAGCCTGGTGTACCAGGAGTTGTTTGGCGAATCCATGCAGCTGTATTGCGCCCAAGGTCACCCGCTGTTTGCGCAGGCCCCGGCCGAGCTGGCCTGGTCAGACGTGCGGGCGCACGCATTTGCAGGGCTGGGCTACCACTCGCCCAACATGGAGGTGTCGCACCGTGAAAGGCTGCAGCGCAGTGCCACCGCGTTTGACCAGGAGTCGGTGGCCACCTTCATTTTGTCGGGCGATTTTTTGGGCTTTCTGCCCGACCACTATGCCCAAGGGTTTGTGCAAAGCGGCTGGATGCGGGCCGTTTGCCCGTCACAGTTCAACTACCAGTGCCATTTTTCCGCCATCACCCGCCAGTCGCCAGAGCCCACCCGCGCCACCCGCATATTCCAAGAGTGCCTGACCGAGGCGCACCGGCCCACCCTGAGCGGTGCGGCCAACACAGGTTAAACTCCCACCCCTGACCGAAGGGCGCCCTGCCCGCCAGCGTTGCGGCTGTAGCTCAGTGGATAGAGTATTGGCCTCCGAAGCCAAGGGTCGTGGGTTCGATCCCCGCCAGCCGCACCAGTATTTAATATTTCGCTCTGATTTTTGATGAATCGAGCTTGGTTTTCAAAAAAACCAACGGTCATTCCGGGTCATGTGCCTTAAATGAGCCCATGGTCAGTTCATTTTCCCCATCTCGTTCTGTGCCTTGTGTGTGC
This sequence comes from Polaromonas sp., assembly GCA_013823635.1. Lineage (GTDB taxonomy): Bacteria > Pseudomonadota > Gammaproteobacteria > Burkholderiales > Burkholderiaceae_C > UBA2334. The sequence goes on from PNML01000159.1 coordinate 4,271, forward strand.
CAAGCTTGTGCCAAGTCGGCTCAAGCTAAAGCCATCGCGCCGTCAATTTTGACGATTGGTCTTGTGCCCTGCTCGCAGATTGGCCGCAAGTCGGCGTTATTTGGCGTTTTGTGGTGAAGCTGCGGGGTTTCGGTAGGCCTGGTACCAAAGATGGCGGTCATGCGAATCGAGTCCTCGTTGGGCTGTCAAGGTCAGCGCTGACCTGAACTCAATCCATGGTGATAGCTCGCAACCGTCCTCTGTGCAGC
>PNML01000160.1 GCA_013823635.1 Polaromonas sp.
CGGCCAGCCGGTGGTGTTTACCCAGGGCTTTCCAACGGCCAACGGGCGTGCCCAGCTGGTGCCCACGGCCCACATCGCGGCCGATGAGGTGCCCGATGCCGACTTTCCCCTGGTGCTCATCACCGGGCGGCAGCTGGAGCACTGGCACACCGGCAGCATGACCCGCCGAGCCGGGGTGTTGGATGCGCTGGAGCCTGGCCCCACGGTGTCGATGAACGCCACCGAACTGGCCCGCTGGGGGCTGGTGGCCGGGGAGTCTGTGCGCCTGGGGTCGCGCCGGGGCAGTGTCACGCTGACGGCCCGCCAGGACGACGGCACGCCCGACGGCACGGTGTTCATGCCCTTTGCCTACGCCGAAGCCGCGGCCAACCTGCTGACCAACGCCGCGCTGGACCCGTTCGGGAAGATTCCGGAGTTCAAGTACTGCGCGGTGCGGGTTGAAGCCGTGATCTGAAGGAGGACTCTCCCATGCGCGCCTACCAAGTTGAAGGCAGTTGGTCCATGGACCACCTCAAACTGTCAGACCGCCCCGAGCCCCAGGCCGGGACTGGCCAAATTCGCCTGGCCATGCGGGCCGCCGCACTCAACTACCGCGACTTGCTGGTGCCGCTCAAGGGCTATGGCTCGCGCATGCAGGACCTGCCGCTGGTCATGCTCAGCGACGGCGTGGGCACGGTGGACCAGATCGGCCACGGCGTGCCGGCCAGCTGGGGTGTGGCGGTGGGCCAGCGCTGGTGCCCCATGCTGTTTCAGGGCTGGCAGGGCGGGGCGCCCGATGCGCACAAGCTTTCGCGCGGGCTGGGGTGTGAGATGGACGGCACCTGTGCCGACTGGCTGCTGACAGACCCCTTGTCGGCTGCGCCCGTGCCCGCTTACCTGAGCGATGCCGAAGCCGCCTGCCTGCCCACCGCCGGGCTCACCGCCTGGCGCGCGCTGGTGACCGATGGCAACGTGCGCCCTGGCGACGTGGTGCTGGTGCAGGGCACGGGTGGTGTGGCGCTGTTTGCGTTGCAATTTGCCAAGCTGCTGGGGGCGCAGGCCATTGTGCTGTCGTCCAGTGACGACAAGCTGGCCCGCGCCCAGGCGCTGGGGGCCGACGCCGTGCTCAACCACCGCCACACCCCCGAGTGGGGGCGTACCGTCAAGGCCATGGCGCAGCGCCTGAGCGGGCGCGACGGTGTGGACCATGTGGTGGAGCTGGGCGGGGGCGACACGCTGGCGCAGTCGCTGCGGGCCGTGCGCGCCGGTGGCACGCTCAGCCTGATCGGTGTGCTGGGCGGCAACCGGGTCGATCTGCCGCTGGGCCTGGTGGTGACCCGCGCCGTGCGCCTGCAAGGCGTGACCGTCGGCAGCCGCGACGATTTTCTGGCCATGTGCAGCGCCATGGCCACCCACCAGATGCGCCCGGTGGTGGACAGCATTTACCCCTTTGAGGCCTTGCCCGATGCCCTGGCCCACCTGCAAAGCGGGCGGCACTTTGGCAAGGTGTGCGTGGCCCTTCAGCCCGGTGAGCCTGCGTCGGCGGCCAACTGACCAGAAGACGGTGCCGGGGCGCGCTGGCGGCGCGTGGGTTTGGCGGGGTTGGCCGGGGGCTGGTACACCAGCTTGAGCAGGCGCATCAGCGTTTGGCGCTGGTGCTCGGTCATGTGGGCGGTGGCGTCGCGTTCCAGTTGCGACGCGGTGGCCTCGGCCTCGTCCATCAGCGCGTGGCCGTTGGCCGACAGGTGCAGGGCCACGGCCCGTCCGTCGGTGGGGTGGGGGCGCTTTTCGAGCAACTGGCGCCCTTCCAGCTGGTTGAGCATCAGCACCAGGTTGGGGGGCAGCAGGCCCAGCGCCGCACACAGCTGGCGCGAGGTGATGCCGGGGTTGTGCCGAATGAGCGACAGCACCGAAAAATCGACCGGGCGCACACCGTACACCGCCATGCGCTCCAGAAACACCCCGATGATGGACAGCGCTGCCCGCCGGGCGTTGTAGCCAATCAGGGTTTCGAGAAAGTCGGTGTTGATCCTGCCGCTGGCGGCGGGCTCGGTGTCCGCCGGGGGCTGGGGCGCGGGGGCCTGCTCGGGGCCGGGTGCTCGGGTCATGGCGTGCTGCGGGGGAAAAACCCCGAGCTTAGCGTGTCTGGTGCGCCCGGCCTTGTCGCGCGTCAGTCAATCTTCACGTACTCGTAATCCACCGGCTGCTGGTTGATGCCCATGCGGGGTGCGGCAATCCAGCTGGCGTATTGGCCCGGCGTGTGGCAGGGCTTCATGAGGGAGTTGATGAAGGCCATGTCGGCGTCGTTGGGCAGCCATTCACCCGCGCCGGCTTGCCATTCGGCCTCGGTCAGCAGGCGCCCGTCTGGGCTGATGCGCTGGCCCGCAAACTCGCCGATCCTGCGGTTGAAGCCCTTGTACGGCTGGGTGATCTTGAAGTGGATGCCGGCCTTTTCGATGATCTTGTTCCAGCGGTCAATGCCACCCTGGCAGTCGGCCATGTAGTCGTCGAGCAGGCGGCAGTTGATGGCGCGCAGCGCGGGCACCGCTTCGTCCACCAGTTGGCCGTTGACCACGCGGGTGACGGTGTAGGTGGCATCGGTCAGCTGGTGGTCGTCGCCTTTCAGGTTGGCTTCGTTGAAGCGGCCCTTGAGGCCCGAGCTGAAGGCCTCGGCGCCGTTGGACGATATTTCGGAACCGAACAGGTCGCGCGTGACCGACATGTGGAAGTTGGCCTTGCGCTGCAGCAGCGGCAAGTCCACCACGCCCAGGGCGCGGATGGCTTCGGTGTCAAATGGGTCGGTGATGCCCGCTTTCACCATGGCGTCGCAGGTGGCCTGAATGGTGCGGCCCACGCCGGTTTCACCCACAAACAGGTGGTGGGCCTCCTCGGTCAGCATGAAGCGGCAGCTGCGGCTCAGGGGGTCGAACGCGCTCTCGGCCAACGCGGCCAGCTGCATCTTGCCGTCGCGGTCGGTGAAATAGGTGAACATGAAAAAGCTCAGCCAGTCGGGTGTGCGCTCGTTGAAGGCACCCAGAATGCGGGGGTTGTCCTGCTGGCCGCTGCGGCGCTGCAGCAGGGCCTGGGCCTCTTCGCGGCCGTCTTTGCCAAAGTACTTGACCAACAGGTACACCATGGCCCACAGGTGGCGGCCCTCTTCCACGTTCACCTGGAACAGGTTGCGCATGTCATACAGGCTGGGTGCCGTGGCGCCCAGGTAGCGCTGTTGCTCCACGCTGGCGGGCTCGGTGTCGCCCTGCACCACGATCAGGCGACGCAGCAAGGCGCGGTATTCCCCCGGCACCTCTTGCCACACGGGTTCGCCCTTGTGGCGGCCACAGGGAATGGTGCGCCCCTCGACCTTGGGGGCCAGCAGGATGCCCCAGCGGTAGTCGGGCATCTTCACATAGCCAAACTTGGCCCAACCGGCGGGGTCCACGCCCACGGCGGTGCGCAGGTACACCTCGGCGTTCTGAAAGCCCTCGGGGCCCATTTCTTTCCACCATTCCAGGTACTCTGGGTGCCAGCTCTCCAGCGCCTTGAGCAGTTGCCGGTCGGACGACAGGTTCACGTTGTTGGGAATGGCGTCGTCGTAATTGACTTCGACAAAGCGCTCGCTGTCGATGGCGGCTTTGTCTTCAACCAGGGTGTCTTCCAGGCTCATGGGTGTCTCCAATGCAAGGGGGTGAATGGACTCGTCGAACGCAGTTTGTTGCATGTATTGATTTCGACGTGAGCAGTATCATTCCCATTTTGCCGGGCGAGTTTGACATTGATCAAAGATTTAAAGCATTTTCATGCGCATCAGTGACCCAAAATGTAGCAATATAGTGCATATTCTGCATTTTTCACCCCTGGCATGAGCGCGCAGGGCCGTCGCCACAGGGTCAGGCGGTTTCTGCGGTGTGGTGAGCGACCAGCAGCGCCATGCGTTGCTCGAACTCGGGCAGCACCCAGGCGCGCAGGGCTTGGGCGGGTTGCAGCCAGCGGGGGGTGTCGGCGCCGTCGGTGTGCCCGATGCGCGCCCAGCCCCAGGCCATGAGCGCCAGGGCGGTGGCGCGCAAAAAGTCGCCCGCCACCCAGTAGGCGTGTTCGGGCGCGGTGGTGTGGCGCTGGCAAAGGGCGGTGGCGGCCTGACCCAGGCGGGTCAGCAGATCGGCTGCCATGTGGGTGGTGGCAGCGGCCGAGGTGCCCACGGTGGCTGGGGTGGTGGTGGCCAGGTCGGCCAGCAGCTCGGCCACCAGGCCGTGCAGCGCCTGGCCCTGGTCAGCCAGCACCTTGCGCACCAGCAGGTCGATGGCCTGGATTTCGTTGGTGCCCTCGTAAACCATGGTGATGCGGGCGTCA
>PNML01000161.1 GCA_013823635.1 Polaromonas sp.
TTCAGCCCCGACACCCTGCGCCAGCTCGCCCACACCCACGGCACGCCGCTGTGGGTGTACGACGCCGACACCATCGTGGCCCGCATACAGCAGCTGCAGTGCTTTGACACCATCCGCTTCGCCCAAAAGGCCAACTCCAACACCCATTTGCTGCGCCTGATGCGCGAGCACGGTGTGGTGGTCGATGCCGTGTCGTCCGGCGAAATCCAGCGTGCGCTGGCCGCTGGCTACACCGCCGCGCCCAATGCGCAAGGGGCCTCGGGCATCGTCTTCACCGCCGACCTCATCGACCAAGCCACACTGGCACTGGTGGTGGAACACGCCATTCCCGTCAACGCGGGCAGCGTGGACATGCTGCACCAGCTGGGCCAACGCAGCCCCGGCCACGCGGTGTGGCTGCGCATCAACCCCGGCTTTGGCCACGGCCACAGCAACAAAACCAACACGGGCGGCGAGCATTCCAAACACGGCATCTGGCACACCGAGCTGCCCGCCGCCCTGGCCGCCGTGGCCCGGCACGGCCTGAAACTGGTGGGCCTGCACATGCACATTGGCTCGGGCGTGGACTACAGCCACCTGCAAGAGGTGTGCAGCGCCATGGTGGACTTGGTCAAGACCTCAGGCGCCGACGTGCAGGCCATTTCGGCGGGTGGCGGTTTGTCCATTCCGTACACGCCAGGGGGTGACCGCATCGACACCGCGCACTACTTCAGCCTGTGGGACGCGGCGCGCCAAGCCGTGGCGCAACACTTGGGCCATGCCGTGCACCTGGAAATTGAGCCGGGCCGCTTTTTGGTGGCCGAATCGGGCGCGCTACTGACCCAGGTGCGCGCCACCAAGCACCAGGGCAAGGCCCATTTCACGCTGGTGGACGCTGGCTTTTCGGACCTGATGCGCCCCGCCATGTACGGTGCCCACCACGAGATGAGCCTGGTCCCGGCGCAAGGCGATGCCGCCAGCCGCCCCACCGTGTCCACCGTGGTGGCCGGGCCGCTGTGCGAAAGCGGCGACGTGTTCACCCAGGCCGAAGGCGGCGTGGTGCTGAGCCGCGAGCTGCCCGCCGCGCAGGTGGATGACTACCTGCTGATCCACGACACCGGCGCCTACGGTGCCAGCATGAGCAGCAACTACAACAGCCGCCCGCTGATTGCCGAGGTGCTGGTGGGCCCCACCACTGGCAACGGCCAGCAGCCCGCCCGGCTGATCCGCCGCCGCCAGCGCATGGACGAGTTGCTGGTGCTGGAACAGGGCTTGTGACACTGGGTGCCAGCGCTGGTTTGAATGGTTGGCTTGTCTGATGGACTGTGGACCGCCTGCTGGACGGCGGTGACCCGGCTGGGGCTTGTCGCATCAACACCGAGTCAACACATGACCGGCAGTTGACGGCCATCAGCAGACATCAGGCATAGGCTGCCATGGACACCAAAACCATGGCTTGATTGAATCGCGTCGAATACCAAACTCCTGTGTTTCAGTTTACGAGGGCCGCAAAGTCACCGAGGTAAGGTTTGATGGCAGCAGCGACATCGGCGCGTGCGTCAGTTCTTGCCAGGCGAACCACTAGTTCGGCCAGCTCTCCCCCCTTCAGTCCCAATGCGTTGCCGATCTGATTCGGCAAAGACTTGCGGTTGTAGAGGCGAAGCAAGCCTCGGTAGTCAGTTGAATGAATCACAGTCTGAAACTCTGCGTCGAACTGGGCGTACAAGGCAGGAATGTCGATGCCTTGAGTGAGTTGCTGCAGGGCAGCGGCGAGGGCGGGTGCTCCACGGGCCGACGCGTCGAAGCAGTTGAGCCTGAACTTCACCTCTGCAATCACCCGCAATGAGACTTGAGTATTGATTTCGTTTATCAATTGTTTGAAGATATGTTCGACGGACAGGGTGAAATCTGCTACGGGGTCTCGAGCCAAGCGGGCACTGACGAGCGCGAGAATCTCCTGCGTGCAGAAGAGGTTTTCAACCTCCGCAACATCCAATGTGAAGATGTTGTCGGTCTGCAGCGCAGCGATTTCTGGCTGTGTGCGCCGGTCGCGGTCTATAAGTCCGTAAACCTGCAAATGGTGAAGTTGAGGGTTCGAACGCAAAGCTCGAACAGCTTGAATTACTTGGTCACAACTGCCACGAGGGATGACCAAAAATCCGGTGAGTATCTCGCGGTAGAGCGAGACATCGTGACTGCCATTTATTCCCTCGACGAAAACAACTGGCTTTCGACTGCCGAGCACTTCGATTAAAAGGTCATCAGGGAGGTCGTCTTTGTCGTCAATAAGCTCCCAATCCCAAGATGTTCCATCGAAAGACTTGAGCCAGACCCGCTGAGCGCCCTCCTGGGAAGCTGCAAAGTCAACATCGTGGGTCAAGTACACGAACAAACAATCGGGACGCTGTCTCTCGATCTCAGCCCACAAAGTTGCTTGTACTGACTTGTGTAGGTGCAATTCAGGCTCGTCGATGACGACAATTCCATCTTGGGGCGAGGAAAGACACTGTCCGATGAGATAGAAAATGACACGTTCCCCATCGCTCATCTCAGACGATTTATAAATTTTGCTCGCGTCACCGCGAACTTGGGTCTGGATTCGCAATCCACCGACCAAGAGTTCGCGGTGGGGAAGAATTCGTTCCCATATTTGCTTCACCTTATCCAACCTAGTCAGTGGTGGCTCGACTTTGTTGACGGATTGGCGTTGGGCGATCTTGTACTTGGCATTCTCCTCAGTTTCGTCCGAGAACAAGAAGACCATCAGTTTTTCATAGTCGTTCAGAAATCCTGTGGCAGGCTTATCCGACCACCGAAAATACTTCTTGTTGTTTCCATGGTCTTGGTGTCCGAAGATTAGGCTCCGTTCAGCCAGTTCAATGGATATCGGCGTTGTGGAGTCCGGCATAGACAATGACTTCTGCGCGGAGATTCTGTACACCCTTGCTTGGTCAGGCGAGTCCATTTCAAGCCACGTTCCAAGACGGGTCTTGCCTGAACCGTTGGCTCCAACGAAAAGCAAATTCCGGTTCGTCGATATCGTCTGATTTCCGCCGCCAGGACGCGGAAGCGTGATAGATCGCATGATGGGAATAGTTGAGTAGGCTACTTGGGTTAATTGTCGCGGGTGCGGCTCGCAGGTTGCGATACCCAAGAGTAGCCCATTCAAAGACCAGCAACCCATGGATTACTCCAATTTGGCCCCCACTATTCGGATGACGGGAAAACGACCTCTTTCGAACCATAGGCGGAAATGGGTCGCCTCCAGCCATTCACCTCCCCACCTGGGGGACAATCGGCGGTTTCATTTCCCCGAGCACACACCATGAGCCTGAAAGCCCAAATCACCGAAGACATGAAGAACGCCATGCGCGCCAAAGACGCCGAGCGCCTGGGCACCATCCGCCTGCTGACCGCCGCCATGAAGCAAAAGGAAGTGGACGAGCGCGTGGAGCTGGACGATGCCATGGTGGTGGCCATTGTGGACAAGCTCATCAAGCAGCGCAAAGACAGCGTGGAGGCCTACCTCAAGGCCGAGCGCCAGGACCTGGCCGACAAGGAAAGCGCCGAAATCACCGTGCTGCAGGCCTACCTGCCCGCGCGCCTGTCGGCCGAGGAAATCACCGCTGGCGTGGCCACGCTGGTGCAAGGCCTGTCGGCCGAGCTGGGCCGCCCGCTGACGGGTGGCGACATGGGCAAGATCATGGGCGCCGCCAAAGCCCAGTTTTCGGGCAAGGCCGACATGGGCCAGGTCTCTGCCGCCATCAAGGCCGCGCTGGCGGGCTGAGTCGGCCAGCTGGCAAAAATTGCGAAAAAACACGCCCCAGCGCTTGTTGGTATTCAACAGTTTGCTACATTAATTATTTAATAGCAAACTATTTATTATCATCAAGCGCTGGAGGCCATTTTGGCTTGATGTTTCAACGCATCAGGATGATGGCGCCGCCCAGCACCGTGAGTGCGGCGCCCGCCCAGGCACCCGGTGCGGGCTGGCGGCGGTACACCACCCACAGCAGCGGCAGCACCAGCACCGGCGTCACGGACGACAACACCGCCACCAGGCCCGCCTTGCCGCCTTGCAGCGCGGTGAGGATGAGCGTCATGCCCAGGCCCATGGCCAGCGCCGCGTTGAAGGCCGTGCGGCCCAGCATGGCCCAGGTCATGGGCTGTGCGCAGCGGGCCGCTCGCCAGCCGCTCAGCCACAGCAGGCTGTGTGCGCCCAGCGCCGTGGCCATGCGCACGGCA
>PNML01000162.1 GCA_013823635.1 Polaromonas sp.
GGCCACCTGGCCGGTGCGCACGCGGGCCATGTCGTGGCTGCGCTGGGGCTGTTGCAGCACGGCCTCAATCAGCCACTGCTGGCGCTGGGCCGCATCCACCGGGGTCAGCGGCTGCAGCACCACGTCATTGAAAGCGCTGGCGCTGAGCTGGTAGGGCTCACCGCACAGCGACTCAAAGCCCAGCAAATCGCCCGCCTGCGCCAGCATGACCAGCACCGGGCCAGAAGGCCCGACCTGGTCCAGCCGCACCAGGCCGGACACCACCCGCCACAGCCTGCCCTGCTCTTTGGCGGCAAACAGCGGCGCTCCGGCCGCCAGGGTCAGCGGTGTGCCGGCTTCGGGCGACACGGTCAGGGGTGGGGTGTGGGACATGGCGTTCTCCATTTCTACAAGTCAAAAAGTCCGCTGGCGCTTGCTGTACATGGCTTTTCAGCTATTGATTAATGCATCCGATCAACGCAAGCCCGTCAGGTACAGGTGCCATAGCTCGGCAAATTGCCCGGTGCTGAGGATCTGGCGCACCGCCTCCACGCAGGTGTTTCAGCCCTTCAGGCGGGCCACCTCGGCATCGACAATGCGGGGCATCAAGGCACCGCGCTCCGCCTGAGGCTGGCTGTCCGGAACGGTGACGCGCCCTCGGGGAACATGTGAACTCAGTGCTTCATGCCGCCGTGCGACATGCCGGGTGCCATGCCTTTCATGGCGCCGTTGCCACCACCCAGTGCGGTCACGGGTGCGCTCAGCTCCTGGGTGAAGCGCTTTTTGGCGGCGTCTTCAAACACCAGCGTCAGCGGCACGGTGTCGCCGCCTTTGACGGGCTGCTTCAGGTCCATCAGCATGACGTGGTAGCCGCCGGGCTTGAGCTCCAGGGCACGGCCAGCGGCCAGGTCCAGGCCGGGCACCTGGCGCATCTTCATCACATCGTTTTCCATGGCCATTTCATGGATTTCGACCACACCGGCCACGGGCGAGCTGACGGACACCAGGCGGGCATCCTTGTCAGCCGTCAGCCGCATGAAGGCGCCGGTGGCCTTTTGCTGGGCCACGGTGCCGCGCACCCAGGCGTCTTCTACCTTGACGGCGGTTTGCGCCCAGACGGCGGAGGCGGACAGTGCCACCAAAGCAGCGGCAAAGGTGGACATGAGGGGACGTGTGTTCATGAGAATCTCCTGTGAACGTGGAACAAATCAAAAAGAAACGGATGCGCCAGGGTCTGCGGCTTTGGCCACCGCAGGGGCTGGTGCATCAGGTGGGGTGGGCGGGCATGGGCCGGGTGCCGCCCAGCAGCAGACGCACGTCGTGGGCGCAGTCGTCGGCGGTCTGCTCGTGGCGCAAGGCCACACGCAGGTGCCCCTGGGGGTCAAACAGGTAACTCAGGGCCGTGTGGTCCATGGTGTAGCTGCTGCCGGTGGGCACTTTTTTGTAAAACACCTTGAAGGCGTCGGCCGTCTGGCGGGTTTGCTCGGCCGTGCCGCGCAGGGCCAGAAAGCGGGGATCAAAGGCGGCCATGTAGTCGCGCAGCAGTTCGGGTGTGTCGCGCTCGGGGTCCACCGTCAGAAACAGCACCTGCAGTCGGGCCGCCTGCTCGCGGCCCAGCAACTGCATGACCTGCACCGCCCGGTTGAGCGCGGTGGGACACACGTCGGGGCACTGCACAAAGCCAAAGAACAGCATGACCACCTGGCCTGAAAAACTGGCCAGGCGGCGGGGCTGGCCGTTCATGTCGATCAGGTCAAAACCCTGTCCGTACGGGGCACCCGTCAGGTCAATGCCCTTGAAGGCCGCTGGCCCGGCGTCACCCTCGCACCCGGACAACACACCGCCACCCACCCAGGGCAGCACCAGGGCGCCCCCCAGGCGCTGACCGAAGCTGCGCCGACTCAGGGGCGCTGAGGCGTCCCCTGACAAACCCATGGCGGCGCGTTGTGCGCCAGCCGACAACCAGTTGGAAAACATGAAACCCACCGTGAAACCAGAGACCCCAGCGAACCCACCCCGGAACACAGGGTCAGGTGCGCACGAAAGCGGCCATCAGGTGGTTGACGGCGGGGCGCGGGGCTGCGCGACAGCCCAGGCAGGCAAGGGGTGATGGGAAGCGCCGACATCCGTGGGCAGGACGGACAGCACGGTGGCAGGCAATGCGGGCGCCACGGAGACCGGCGGCACAGCCGCAAGGGGCAGGTGCGTAGCACACCAGTCGCAATCGGCCATCCCCATGGTGGGGGACGGGTCACCGGTCTGGCCCGGCTGGGAAGCCGCCGCCGGTGCCTCACCGTCCAGCTTGACCCAGGCCATGCCCGTGACGGTGCACACCTCGACCATGCCCGCCGCACCCGACAGGTGCGGCACCACCGCATGGGACAGCAGCGGCAGCAAACCGGCGCACAGCACCGACAGGGCAGCAAGCCAAGCCGTGAACTGGCGCACGAGGTGGCGCGGCAACCGGTGGGTGAACATGGCCATCAGTTTAGCCGACGTCAACCCCCGGGGGTTTGATGCAGCGCACGTTGCTCCCACTGCATGGCAATGTGGTTGACCAGCGACGACACGGTGGGCCGCCCCGTTTCGAGCACGTGGTGGGCCACTTCCCGGTACAGGGGGTCGCGCACGGCGAACAGCTCCTTCAGCTTTTTCAGGGGGTCGCCCACCTGCAGCAAGGGCCGGGTGGTGTCGTGCCGCAAGCGGCGGTACAGCTCTTCCGGGGACGACTTCAGGTACACCACCCAAGCTTGTCGCTTGAGGGTCTCGCGGTTGGCTTCGCGCAGCACCGCACCGCCGCCGGTGGACAGCACCACCCCCTGGCGCTGCGCCAGTTCGGCCAGCGCTTCCTGCTCCAGGTCGCGAAAGGCCTGCTCACCCTCGCGCTCGAAGTACTCGCGCACGCTGCAGCCCTGGCGTTGCTCGATGAAGTGGTCCGCGTCCACAAACGCCAGCCCCAATCGACGCGCCAGGTGGCGCCCCACGGTGGATTTGCCCGACCCGGGCAGGCCCACCAACACAATGGAACCTTGCAATTCAGTCATTCGGTCTGCGGCCCACCGGCGCTGACCGGTCGGCTGGGAAGGGTCAAGTTCAGGGACATCACTGCCCGGGTGTCGGCCAGCATGGCCTCAATGCTCAGGCGAAGGTCGGTGGACCAGGCGCGCCGGTCGCGCCCCTCGGCCCACTGGACCCGCCCATGGTGAACAACCGCCTGCAGCCCGTCGGCAGCCAAGGTGCGCCACAGCGAGGCCAACAGCGTGGTGTCGCCCACATAGACCGGGGCCTGGCTGGCTTGGCCATGGGCATCCCGGTAAGCCAGCGCCACGGGTTGCACCGGCGCGTGCGCCGAAATGGCGGCCTGCAGCAGGTTGGCGTGAAAGGGCAGCACGCTGCTGCCGTCACTGGTGGTGCCTTCGGGAAACACGGCCAGCACGTCACCACCGCGCAGGGCATCGGCCATGTGATGCACCACGCGCATGGTGTCGCGCCGGCTGTCGCGTTCAATGAACAGCGTGCCCGCCCCGGCGATGAGTGAACCCAGCAGTGGCCAGTGCTTCACATCGGCCTTGGACACAAAATGGGCGGGCCCGCTGGCGTTCATGACCAGGATGTCCAGCCACGACAGGTGGTTGGCCACGACCAGCAGGGGCCCGGTGGTGGGTGCTGTGCCCTGCACCTGCAGCGCCACACCCATGTGGGCCAACATGCGTTGCGACCAGGCCTGAACCGCCTGCTGGCGCTGCGCGGGCGTCAGTTGCCCGAAGTGGCGTCGTATGGTCCACAGCCCGCCCAGCACATGGGCCAGGGCCCGCCAGGCGCGCCAGGCGGTGCGCAGCGGTTTCATGCAGCGGCGGTGGCCATGGCGGGGGTGGCGTCGTAGGCCACCTGCCCGCCCACCAGGGTGCAGCGCACCACGGCGGGCAATTCGGTGCCGACAAAGGGGGTGTGCTTGCCCTGGCTCAGCAGCTCGCCGGGGCGCGGTGTCCACCAGGCACTGGCGTCGAACACGCAGATGTCGGCCACGCCACCCTCGGCCAGGCGACCCGCGCTGGCCGACAAGGTGCCCAGGCTGTGGCCCAACACCGTGGCCGGACCGTGGGTGATGGCACCCAGCGCACGCAGCCAGCCCACCCCGTCGGCCTGCGCCCAGTTCGCCGCCAGCGACAGCAGCAGCTCTACCGCGGTGGCGCCCACCTCGGCCTCGGCAAATGGCAGGG
>PNML01000163.1 GCA_013823635.1 Polaromonas sp.
GCGCAAGACCTCATCGACATGCTGCTGCGCGAGTGCGCCGCAGGTGCCGCTGGGGGCAGTGTGCAGCGCTGGCAGCCGTGCAGCGTCAAAAACATTGCCTTTCAGGCCTCTGGCGCTTTACCTGATGGACAAGGCAGCTACGAAATTGCAACCTCCAACGGCACGGTGTGTGCACCCGCGCTGGTGGTGGCCACCGGTGGACTGTCCATCCCCAAAATCGGCGCCACCGACCTGGGTTACCGCATCGCACGCCAGTTCGACCTGTCGGTGGTGCCCACCCGCCCCGCCCTGGTACCGCTGACGTTTGACGAGGCCCAGTGGCAACCCTTCGCCGAACTCTCTGGCCTGTCGTTGCCCGTGAACCTGGCCACCGGCAGCAAGAAAAACCGCATCGCCTTTGCCGAAGACCTGCTGTTCACCCACCGGGGGCTGTCTGGCCCCGGCGTGCTGCAAATTTCCAGCTACTGGCAGCCCGGTCAGCCGCTGGAGCTGGACCTGGCCCCCGGCGTGGCGCTGCTGGAAGAACTGCAACAGGCCAAACGCCACTCGCGCAAACGCCTGGCCAACGAGCTGGGCCGCCTGCTGCCCGCCCGCCTGGCCGAGCGCTGGTGCAGCGGCGCGGTGCCGGGGCTGGACGCCGCCGCACTGGCCCGCCCCATGAGCGACGTGCCCGACAAGGCCCTGGCCCAACTGGCCACCAGCCTGCACCAGTGGCAGCTCACCCCCAACGGCACCGAGGGCTACCGCAAGGCCGAAGTGACCGCCGGGGGCGTGGACACCCGTGCCCTGTCGCAGCAGACCCTGGAAGCCAAAACCCAACCCGGCCTGTACTTCATCGGCGAGGTGGTGGACGTGACCGGCTGGCTGGGCGGCTACAACTTCCAGTGGGCCTGGGCCAGCGCCCACGCCTGCGCCCAAGGGCTGGCCGAGCGGGCCGCCACCGCATCCGCCAGCGCTTGACGCACCCCGAACCACAGCCCCCCTTAGCCACCACATGACCCACACCCTCACGTCCCTGCTGGGCATGGCATTGCCCGTTCTCCAGGCCCCCATGGCGGGCGTGCAAGACCACCGCCTGGCCGTGGCCGTGGCCCGCGCCGGTGGCCTGGGGGCCATCCCGGCGGCCATGCTCGGCCCCGACGCCCTGCGCACCGAACTGGCCGCCTTCCGCCAGGCCTGCCCGCAGGCGCCACTCAACGTCAATTTCTTCTGCCACACCCCGCCGCAGCCCGACCCCGCCGCGCAGGCCCGCTGGCTGGCCGCGTTGCGCCCCTACCACGAGGCCTGGGGCATTGACCCCGCCACGCTGAGCTTGGGCCCGGGGCGCACCCCCTTCAACGCCGCCACCGCCGACGTGCTGGCCGAATTCCGACCCGACGTGCTCAGCTTTCACTTCGGGCTGCCCGCGCCCGACCTGCTGGCGCGCGTGCGCGGCATGGGCGCCCGGGTGCTGTGCAGTGCCACCACCGTGGCCGAAGGCCTGTGGCTGCAAGACCAGGGGGTGGACGCCGTGATTGCCCAGGGCCTGGAAGCCGGTGGCCACCGGGGCCATTTTTTGAGCAACGACCTCAGCCTGCAACTGGGCACCATGGCCCTGGTGCCCCAGCTGGCGCAGGCGCTGCGGGTGCCGGTGATCGCCGCTGGTGGCGTGTCCACCCCCCAGGCCGTGGCGGCAGCACAGGCCCTGGGGGCTGCGGGTGTGCAGGCGGGCACGGCCTACCTGCTGTGCCCCGAGGCCACCACCAGCGCCGTGCACCGGGCCGCGCTGCAAAGCCCCGCCGTGCACCACACGGCACTCACCCGGCTGTTCTCGGGCGGGCCTGCACGCGGCATGCCCAACCGCCTGATGCGGGAGCTGGGCGCCATGAACGAGGCCGCGCCCGCCTTCCCCTTGGCCACAGCGGCGCTGGCACCCTTGCGCGCCGCTGCCGAGGCCCAGGGCCTGCCCGATTTTTCGCCCCTGTGGGCGGGCCAGGCCGCCAGCGCCTGCCGCACCGACGGGGCCGCCGCCATCACACAATGGTTGGCAACGGGCTGGCAAGGGCTATAATGCTCGGCTTTGCTGGCAAAACCCCGTCGGCCTGATCAACTGATAGACGGGGACAATTGCTGTTCCTGGGGTGTGGGGCCCGATCTTCCCTGCATCCACACACAGCGCATCCATGGAAATTGTGAACTGATGACCACCGTACGAGTTAAAGACAACGAACCCTTTGAAGTTGCCCTGCGCCGCTTCAAGCGCACCATCGAAAAACTGGGCCTGCTGACCGACCTGCGCGCCCGCGAGTTCTACGAAAAGCCCACCGCCGAGCGCAAGCGCAAGAAGGCCGCCGCCGTCAAGCGCCACTACAAGCGCGTGCGCAGCATGCAGCTGCCCAAAAAGCTGTACTGATCGCCTGAGCGACTCCGTGGCCCCCGGGCCACACCACAACCCGCCTTTGGGACGCCAAGGCGGGTTGTGTCGTTTCAGGGGCCCAACAATTCGTCCAGCCGCTGTTGCCAGTCGTGCGCCGTGTGTTGCAGCGCGGCCATCAGCACCGGCCGCAGCGGGTGCTCCACCCGCCACTGGGGCCACACCAGGTGCACCTCGAACGCAATGGGCACCACAAACGGGCGCAGCACCAGCCCATCGGCCATGGCCAATGCGGTCAGCGGGTTCACCAGCGCCACCCCCAGCCCAGCGCGCACCAGCGCACACACCGAGGCCGCGCTGGCCGACTCCACCTGCAAACGCCGCTGCACCCCCGCAGACTCGAACACCTCGTCCATGCGCTGGCGGTAGGGATCGGCCGGGGACAGGCTGACGAATGGCAGGCCCTCAAAGTCGGCCGGGGCCAGCACCCGCCGCTGGGCCAGGGCGTGCCCCGCGGGCAGCACCGCCACCTCCTGCGTGCGGATCAGCGGCTGGTGGCCACAGGCCTCGGGGGCCGCGACTTCGGTCAGGCCCAGGTCGTGGCGCTGGGCGGTGAGCGCCGCCTCCAGTTGCGGCGAGTCCAGCGGGGCCAGGCCCACACTGGCCTCGGGCGCCTGTCCGGCGAAGCGGGCCAGCGCGTCGGGCACCAGGGCCTGGGCCAGCGCGGGCAGGCAGGCCAGCGACAAACGCCCCTGGCTGAAGCGCGCCAGCGAGGCGGCATGGGCCGAAATGCGCTCCAACCCCACAAAGCTGGCCTCCACCTCTTCCAGCAGCGCGAGGGCGCGGGCGGTGGGCCGCATGCGGCCCAGACGGCCACTGGTGCGCTCGAACAGCGCATAGCCCAGCACCTGCTCCAGCCGGGCCAGCTCGCGGCTGATGGTGGGCTGCGAGGTGTGCAGCATGTCGGCCGCCCGTGTGACCTGGCCCGCCAGCATGACGGCGCGGAACACTTCAACCTGGCGGTGGGTGAGCGTCATGGGTGTGGGCTCAATCGGCGGGCTTGAGGTCAATGCCTTCGATGTTCTGCACGATGTGCCGCTCGCCCACACACCGCACGGTGGCCACCAGCCGCTGGTTCACCTCCACATGGACACCGGCTTCGACGGCGTGCGCCTCGGTCAACCGGTCCGCCCCCCAGAACACGCGGTAAAGGGTGTTGCCGTTGGGCAGCTCCACGGTGTAGGACAAATAGCGACCCACACCCGCCCACTGGAAGGTGGCGGCGTCGCGCCGGGGCACGCGCAGGGTGATTTCCGGTGGCGAACCCGGTCGGCCAAAAGAATAGTCCAGGGTGCGCCCGGCATCACAAACCTGAATGCGCTTGCCCTGGCCGCTCAGGCAGGCAAAGACCGTCGGGCTGCCCTTGGGGCAAGCGGCCTCGGCGGCCAGCGGAAAGCCCAGCCACCAGGCCGCGCCCAACCATGCCAAATGTTTCACGGTGCCACCTCTCTGTTGCTGGCGTTGCCCACGCCGGGCAGGTGCTGCCACCACGGGGTGGACAGCCGAGCATTTCATATCCAGCATGAATGGTACAACCACAACAAAGCATTTTCTCAAATGCCACAACCCGGGCACACTGCCGCCCATGACCACACCCGCCACCACCCCC
>PNML01000164.1 GCA_013823635.1 Polaromonas sp.
CTGGGTGTCTTCGGGTGTGGCGCCGGGCAGCAGCAGGGCGGAGTTGACGCTGTCGGCCTCGATGTTCACGCGCACCGAGCGCTGCACCACCGCAGGGTGCGAGCGGATGACGGCGGCGGTGTCGGCCGAGCCGGTGAACGACACCACGTCAAACGGCTGCAATTGGTCGAGCAGGCCGGCGGAGCTGCCGCAGACGATGGAGATGGCCCCGGCGGGCCAGATGCCAGCGTCCACCACGTCTTTGACCATGCGCTGAGTCAGCCAGGCGGTGGCGGTGGCGGGCTTGACGATGACGGGCACGCCCGACAGCAGCGCGGGCGCTGCTTTTTCCCACAGGCCCCAGCTGGGAAAGTTGAAGGCGTTGATGAACAGCGCCACACCGCGCGTGGGCACCTGCACGTGCTGGCTCTGGAACAGCGGGTCCTTGCCCAGGCGGGCGGCTTCGCCATCGGTGAGGTGATGCACGTCGCCCAGGCCCGCGCCCAACTTGGCGTAGGTGCCCAGGGTGAAGATGCCGCCGTCCACGTCCACCGCGGTGTCGGACTTGACCGTGCCGCTGTTGGCCACCGAAATGTCTTCGTAGTCGGCGCGGTGGGCCTGCAGCACCTTGACGGTGGCGGCCAGCAGCGCCGCGCGCTGGGCGTAGGTGAGGGCGCGCAGCGCGGCGCCGCCTTCTTCGCGGGCAAAGCGGAAGGCCTCGGGCAGGTTGAGCCCGGTGGCGTCCACCCGGCAGAGTTCGGTGCCGAGCACCGGGTCAAACAAAGGCGTGCCGGTGCCGGTGCCGTTGATCCACTGGCCGTGGACGTGGTTGGAGAGCAATTCGGTCATGGGGGAAGGTGTCGGGTGTCGGAAGGGGATGCCGGGTGGCTCAGCGGGTGAATTCAATCTGCCCCTGGGGCAGCAGGTACAGCACCAAGGCGCGGCCACCCGAGACGGTGGGCGGGTGGGCACTGCCGGGGCCGTACACCAGCCAGCCGGCGCCGTGTCCGTCGAAGGTGGCGGTGTCGTCCAGCGGCATGATGAGGTCGATTTCGCCCAGCGGGTGGGTGTGGTGGGGGCCCGCCACGTTGCACATGTCGACCACATCCACCGAAAAGCCGTCCAGCCCGGCGTCGGGTTTGAAGATGCGGCCGTACTTCAGTGCGCCGTTCAGGCCCGGGGCATCGCGCTGGCACAGCCAGCCATCGGCCACGCCCTGCTGGCAAGCCGCTTTCAGTTGCGTGTAGGTCGTGCTCTGCGGGCCATGGTGGGCATTGAGCCAGTCCTGCAGCTGGCTGTCCAGCGCGTGTTGGACCAGCTGTGGGGTCAGTTCTTTCAGCAAAGCCTGAAAGGCTGCAGGGTCGATGGGTGTCATGGGGGCTCCTCGTTACACTTGCGTCGGTTGCGGATATGAAATATCGTGCATGGCGTCAAGGTTAACGAATCCATTTTTAATGTCAAGCAATATATTGCATGAATCGGGGTTGGTGGTGAAGTCCCGGCCCGAGATCGACAAAAACCCTTTCCTCATGGCGCTGGGGGAGCGCGTCCGTGCGCTGCGCGCCCGCAGGGGCATGACACGCAAGGCCGTGGCCCAGGCGGCCGAGGTGTCGGAGCGCCACCTCGCCAACCTGGAGTACGGGGAGGGCAATGTGTCCATTCTGCTGCTGCTGCAGGTGGCGCAGGCATTGCAAAGCTCGCTGGCTGAGTTGTTGGGTGATGTCACGACACAGTCGCCCGAGTGGCTGCTCATCCGTGAGTTGCTGGAGGGACGAGACGATGCCACCCTGCGCAAGGTGCGTGTGACGCTGGCCGATATGCTGGGCACCGGATCGGGGCGCACTGGGCAAAGCAGTTGCGTGGCCTTGATTGGTTTGCGCGGGGCGGGCAAGTCCACGCTGGGCCAGATGCTGGCCGAGGACCTGGGTTTCCCCTTTGTGGAGCTGAGCCGGGAGATTGAAAAATTCGCCGGCTGCAGCGTGTCGGAAATCCAGGGTTTGTATGGCCAGAATGCCTACCGCCGCTACGAGCGGCGGGCGGTGGAAGAGGCCATACAGATCTACCCCGAGGCGGTGCTGGCCACGCCGGGTGGCCTGGTGTCGGATGCGGCCACCTTCAATTTGGTGCTGGCGCACTGCACGACCGTGTGGTTGCAGGCCGATCCCGAAGACCACATGAACCGGGTGCGTGCTCAGGGTGACCTGCGGCCCATGGCCGCCAGTCACGAGGCCATGGAAGACCTCAAGACCATCCTGGCTGGGCGCTCAGCTTTTTATTCCAAGGCCCAACTCAAGGTCAACACCAGCGACCAGTCGCTGGCCGACACCTTTGTCATCTTGCGCGCCCGGGTCCGTGACGCGTTGGGATTGGCTGTTTAGTGCATGTTTCTGAAATCATGCAGAAAAATGCTTGACCTGAGAAAATTGCATGCAGTATGATGCATGTCACCGAAATGCAGGATTGTGCATTTCATTTTTCAGGAGACTCCCATGAATGCACCCCAGGCCATCCAGACACTGTCACCCGCCCCCGTCGACTACCGGACGCACCCCCATCAGTACCGCCACTGGAAGCTGTCCTTCAACGGCGCCGTGGCCACTTTGGCGGCCGACTTTGACGAAAACGCCGGCCTGCGCCCCGGCTACAAGCTCAAGCTCAACAGCTACGACCTGGGGGTGGACATTGAGCTGAACGATGCCATCCAGCGCATCCGCTTCGAGCACCCCGAGGTGCGCACCGTGGTGATCACCAGTGCCAAGGACAAGGTGTTTTGCTCGGGTGCCAACATCTTCATGCTGGGTGTGTCCAGCCACGCCTGGAAGGTGAACTTCTGCAAGTTCACCAACGAAACCCGCAACGGCCTGGAAGACAGCAGCGCCCACAGTGGCCTGAAGTTTTTGGCGGCCGTCAACGGTGCCTGTGCCGGTGGCGGCTACGAGCTGGCCCTGGCCTGCGACGAAATCATCCTGGTGGACGATCGCAGCAGCGCGGTCAGCCTGCCCGAGGTGCCTTTGCTGGGCGTGTTGCCCGGCACCGGCGGTCTGACCCGCGTGACCGACAAGCGCAAGGTTCGCCACGACCTGGCCGATATTTTTTGCACCACCAACGAAGGCGTGCGCGGCAAAAAGGCCAAAGACTGGCGCCTGGTGGACGACATCGTCAAACCCGCCCAGTTTGCCGAGGCGGTGCAAAAACGCGCACTGGAGCTCGCTGCCCAGAGCGACCGCCCCGCGGGAGCCAAGGGCGTGACGCTCAACCCCCTGTCGCGCACGCTCACCGACGAGGCACTGACCTACACCCATGTCACGGTGGAAATGGACCGCGCCAAACGCACCGCCACTTTCACCGTGAAGGCGCCCACCGGGGCGCAACCCGTCGATGTGGCCGGCATTGAGGCGGTCGGCGACCAGTGGTACCCGCTGGCCATGGCCCGCGAGCTGGAAGACGCCATCCTGCACATGCGCACCAACGAGTTGGAGCTGGGCATGTGGCTCATCAAAACCGCTGGCGATGCCGCCGCCGTATTGGCCATGGACGAGGTGCTGCAAGCCCACCAAGGTCACTGGCTGGTGCGCGAAACCGTGGGCCTGCTGCGCCGCACGTTCAGCCGCCTGGACGTGAGCAGCCGCAGCCTGTTTGCCCTGATCGAATCGGGCTCTTGCTTTGCGGGCACGCTGTTGGAGCTGGCCCTGGCCTGCGACCGCAGCTACCACCTGGCATTGCCCGACGACGAGGTCGCCGCGCCCAAAATCACCGTGGGTGCGTTGAACTTTGGCACGTACCCCATGGCCACCGACGAAAGCCGCCTGCAGCGCCGCTTCTACCACGAAGCTGCCGCATTGGACGCCGTGCGCGCCGTGCAGGGTCAGCCACTGGACGCCGATGCGGCCTTTGCCGTGGGTCTGGTCACCGCCAATCCCGATGACATTGACTGGGACGATGAGGTGCGCATCGCCATTGAGGAGCGCGTGG
>PNML01000165.1 GCA_013823635.1 Polaromonas sp.
GGCTGCACACAAAACCGCTGAGGTTGCCCACCAGCGCCCGGTGCGGAATGAGGCCCCCCTTGGGGTTGCCGGTGGTGCCGCTGGTGTAAATGAGCACCGCGGGCTCATCGGCCAGGGTGTTGACGCACGCAAACACCGGGCTGGCGGCGGCCAGGCTGGCCGCCCAGGGCCGCACCGCACCGTCCGCGCCCGGCCCCACCACCGACCCGGTCTCACCCACCACCGACCCGGTCTCACCCACCACCAGCACGGCGCGCAACGCGGGGCACTGGGCACGCACCTCGTCCAGGTTGGCCCAGCCGGCTTCGTCACAAATGGCGACCACGGCCTGGCTGTCCTGCAGGCGGTAG
Organism: Polaromonas sp.; assembly: GCA_013823635.1. Lineage (GTDB taxonomy): Bacteria > Pseudomonadota > Gammaproteobacteria > Burkholderiales > Burkholderiaceae_C > UBA2334. The sequence continues at coordinate 351 of PNML01000165.1, forward strand.
GCCAGGGCCTCGGGGCCAAACAGCATGGACAGCGGCATGCCCACTGCGCCCGCTTGCATCACGCCCATGTAGGCCACGGCGGTTTCGAAGCGCTGCGGCAGCACGATGGCCACGCGGTCGCCACGCTGCACGCCCAAGCCGCCGGGGCCACTGAGCACATTGGCCAAGCGGCAAGCCTGCTCGTGCAACTCACCATAGGAATGAAAAGTGGCCTCAGCGCTTGGCCCGTCTTGTATGACAGCTATTTTTTCCTTGGACAAGTCTGCCTCTGCCCAGCGCACGCAGCACAGCTGCGCCATGTTCAGGTGCGACGGCACCTGCCAGCCAAACCGCTGCTGCATGGCGCTGTGGTGGTCGGTGGCGGGGCCTTGCAGGGCGGCGCCGGCCGCGTCGCGGACCGGGGTGGGGGGCGTTGGGTGGGTCATGGGCGGGCTGTGCGGGTGGAAAACCCCAAAGGATAGGGCACCGCCGCCCCCCTGTCCCACCGCTGTCGCGCGCCCGACTGCCGTCGGCCTGGGGGTGCAGTCCTTTTTCTTAAGATGACCCCATGCAAGCCCACGACACCCACCCGAGCCCCTACACCCCCCATTGCACCGCCCGCAGCAGCCAAGTGACCGTGCGCCACCTGCCCTACCACGTCATGCAATGGGGCGAGCCCACCCCGGGGCAAGCCCCCCTGGTCATGGTGCACGGCTGGATGGATGTGGGCGCCTCGTTCCAGTTTGTGGTCGATGCGCTGGCCCAGCTGGGCAGCCCGCGCTGGGTGGTGGCACCCGACTGGCGGGGGTTTGGCCGCACCCCGTCGGGCGGGGCGGACTGTTTCTGGTTCCCCGACTACCTGGCCGACCTGGACGCCTTGCTGGACCATTTTTCGCCCGATGCCCCGGTGGACCTGGTGGGCCACAGCATGGGCGGCAACGTGGCCATGATGTACGGCGGCGTGCGCCCCCAACGCGTGCGCCGCCTCATCAACCTGGAGGGGTTCGGCCTGCCCGCCACGCGGCCTGCGCAGGCGCCCAGCCGCCTGGCCAACTGGCTGGACGAACTCAAAGCCCTGCACCAGGGCGACAAAACCCTGCGCAGCTACGACAGCGCCACCGACGTGGCCCGCCGCCTCATCAAGACCAACCCCCGCCTCTCGCCCGACAAGGCCCAGTGGCTGGCCCAGCACTGGGCCGCCCCCGACGCGCAGGGCCGCTGGCACATCCTGGGCGACCCCGGCCACAAGGTGGTCAACCCCACGCTGTACCGGGTGGAAGAGGCACAGGCCATTTACCAGCGCATTGCCGCGCCCGTGCTGGCGGTGGAAGCCAGCGACAACCAGATGGCCCAGTGGTGGCAAGGCCGCTTTTCACTGGACGAATACCACGAGCGCCTGAAGGCCGTGCCCAGCGTGGAGCTGGCGGTGGTGGCCGACGCGGGCCACATGCTGCACCACGACCAGCCCCACCAGGTGGCCCGCCTGATCCAGTCGTTCACGGCCTGAAGGGGCTGGTCCGGGGTGGTCAACGGACGCCAGCCCCGGTGCGCCAGCCCTGGCATGAGAAAATTGCCGTTTTGAATCAGACAAAGACGGCCACACCATGGAAGCAGAACGCATCAACACCATCAGCAACCGACTCTCCGACCTGAGCGAACGGGTGGTTGAGTTACGGAGGTATCTTTGACTACGATGCCAAAGCACTCAAGCTGAGCGAAGTCACCGCCGCACTGGAAGACCCCACGGTCTGGAACAACCCCAAGCGCGCCCAGGACCTGGGCAAAGAGAAAAAATCCCTGGAAGACGTGGTGCTGGTGCTGGACAAGCTGACCAGCGAACTGGCCGACAACACCGAGCTCTTTGACATGTCCAAAGAGGAAGGTGACGACGACGGCCTCATCACCATCGAGGGCGAAGCCGCCAAGCTGGGTGAAACGGTGGAGCAGCTGGAGTTCCGCCGCATGTTCAACAAGCCGGCCGACCCGCTGAACTGTTTTCTGGACATCCAGGCGGGTGCCGGTGGCACTGAGGCCTGCGACTGGGCCAGCATGCTGCTGCGACAGTACCTGCGCTATGCCGAACGCAAAAACTTCAAGGCCACGGTGGAAGACGAAACCGCGGGCGACACAGCGGGCATCAAAAGCGCCACCATCAAGATCGAAGGCGAATACGCCTTTGGCCTGCTGCGCACCGAAACCGGTGTGCACCGCCTGGTGCGCAAGAGCCCGTTTGACAGCTCGGGCGGCCGCCACACCAGCTTTGCCAGCGTGTTTGTGTACCCCGAGATCGACGATTCCATCGAGATCAACATCAACCCGGCCGATGTGCGCACCGACACCTACCGTGCCTCGGGCGCGGGCGGCCAGCACATCAACAAGACCGACTCGGCCGTGCGCCTGACGCACATCCCCACCGGCATCGTGGTGCAGTGCCAGGACGGCCGCAGCCAGCACAGCAACCGCGACGTGGCCTGGAAGCGCCTGCGCAGCCGCCTGTACGACCATGAGCTGCGCAAGCAGCAGGAAGAGCAGCAAAAGCTGGAAGACACCAAGACCGATGTGGGCTGGGGCCACCAGATTCGCTCGTATGTGCTGGACAACAGCCGCATCAAGGACTTGCGCACCAACGTCGAGATCTCAGCCACCCAAAAGGTGCTGGACGGCGATCTGGATGCGTTCATCGAAGCGTCCCTGAAACAGGGCGTCTAACCCGGTTGGCCTCACCGGCCGGCCCCTGGCCGGTCGGCCCGCCCCGGGGCGGGTCGACCGCCATCACCCAAAGGAAACCCCATGTTGTCACTGAGAGAAGGCCCGTCCATCCTCGTCAGGCGTGAGGAGTACAGCGCGCCCGCGTTCTGGATCGACACCGTTGACCTCACGTTCGACCTCGACCCCGCCAAAACCCGCGTGCTCAACCGCATGCGCGTGCGCCGCAACCCCGACGTGCCCGCCCAGCCCCTGAAGCTGGACGGTGAGGACCTGAACCTGGCCCGCGTGTTGGTGAACGGCCAGGGCACCAGCTTCAAGATGGACGATGGCCGACTGGTGCTGGCCAACCTGCCGGAGGGCACCGAGCCCTTCGACCTGGAAATTTTCACCACCTGCATCCCCGCCAAAAACACCAAGCTGATGGGCCTGTACCTCAGCAACCAGACCTTCTTCACACAGTGCGAGGCCGAGGGCTTCCGGCGCATCACCTACTTCCTGGACCGCCCGGACGTGATGGCCAGCTACACCGTCACCCTGCGCGCCGACAAAAAAGCCTACCCCGTGCTGCTGTCCAACGGCAACCTGGTGGAGCAAGGCCCGCTGGACGACGGCCCCAACGGTGGGCGCCACTTTGCCAAGTGGGTGGACCCGCACAAAAAGCCCAGCTACCTGTTTGCGCTGGTGGCCGGGCAACTGGTCAGCCGCAGCCAGCCCATCAAAAGCCGCAGCGGCACCAACCACCTGTTGCAGGTGTACGTGCGCCCCGGCGACCTGGACAAG
>PNML01000166.1 GCA_013823635.1 Polaromonas sp.
CTGACCTGGTTCCTCACCTGCGTGACGGGCAAGGGCGTGCTCAACCGCGCCCACGCCTACAAGGCCAGCGTGGACAAAAACACCGCCTCCGGCACCGAGCCCGACGATGGCGTGACCGCCGGCCTCTTCATGTACCCCGTGCTCATGGGGGCCGACATCCTCATGTTCAACGCCCACCAGGTGCCCGTGGGGCGCGACCAGATCCAGCACATTGAAATGGCGCGCGACATGGCCGCCAGCTTCAACCACCTGTACGGCGAGCACTTCACGCTGCCCGAAGCCGCCATTGACGACAACGTGGCCACCCTGCCGGGGCTGGACGGCCGCAAGATGAGCAAGAGCTACGACAACACCATTCCCCTGTTTGCCCCGCGCGAGCAGCTGAAAAAACTGGTCATGGGCCTGCTGACCGACTCGCGCGCTCCCGGCGAGCCCAAAACCACCGAGGGCAGCGCCCTGTTCCAGATTTACCAGGCCTTCGCAGCCCCCACCGAAGCCGCCGCCATGCGCCAGGCCTTTGCCGACGGCATTGCCTGGGGTGAGGCCAAGCAGCAGCTGTTTGAACGGCTGGACGCCGAAATTGCCCCCATGCGCGCCGCCTACGAGCACTACATGGCCCACCCGCAGGAGGTGGAGGCCATTTTGCTGGCCGGCGCGGCCAAGGCCAGGGCCATCGCCACCCCCTTCACCGCCAAGCTGCGCCACGCCGTGGGCCTGCGCCACCTGGCCAGCGCCACCACGGCACCGACCAAAGCCAAGGCCGACAAAGCCAGCCTGCCCACCGTCAAGCAATACCGCGAAGCAGACGGCCTGTTTTACGCCAAGCTGCAGGCGGCCGATGGCCAGTTGCTGCTGCAAAGCACCGGGTTCGAGCAGCCCAAGGCCTGTGCCGCCGCCATGGCCCGCCTGCAGGCAGAAGGCAGCGCCGCCCTGGCCGCACTGGGCCAGGTGCTGCACCACGGCGTGAGCCCCACCGAGTTCGATGCCGCCATGGCCGCGCTGCGCGAAGCCAAGGGCTGAGCGCAGGCCTGCGTCAGCTCCCGCACACGCCCCGCCTTGAAAAAGCCACCAATGGCTTCAGGTGAGGGCGTGCTGTTTTTCCAATGCCCCCTTTCCCCCTGCACGGCGGTCGCTCATGCCGCCTGAAGCCGGTTTTGCCCTGCTGAGCCTGGCGGTGCTCGGGCTGCTGCTGGGCGGTCCGCTGTGGCGGCGCTGGCAGCGCCAGCGTTTGGGTGCGCGCCCGTTTCCCACCGCCTGGCGCAAACTGCTGCAGCGCCAGTTTCCGCTGTACAACCACCTGCCCCACCCGCTGCAAAAGCGGCTGCAGGCCATGGTGCAGGTGTTTGTGGCCGAAAAGCCCATCATCGGCTGCCAGGGCCTGCAGGTGAGCGACGACATGCGTGTGCTCGTGGCCGCCCAGGCCTGTGTGCTGGTGCTGGAACTGCACCGCCAGCCCGGGGCCACGGCGCCCCACACCCCCCACAGCGTGGCCCCCTACCCGACGTTGCGCGAGGTGCTGCTGTACCCCGGCGCGTTCCGGGTCGATGCCCAGCACCACCTGCCCGGCGGCGTGGTGAGCCAGTCGCCCGAGGTGAGGCTGGGCGAGTCGTGGCAGGAGGGGCGCGTGGTGCTCTCGTGGGCCGATGCGCGCCAAGGTGCCCGCTCGGGCGTCTGGAGCGGACTGGGCCGCAGTGGCCCGGCCAGCGCGGCAGCCGACGCCGCCAGCCACAACGTGGTCATGCACGAGTTTGCCCACCAGCTGGACCAGGCCACCGGCCCGGCCAACGGCGCACCGCCCTTGCGCAGGGGGCAATCGGCCCAGACCTGGGCCCAGGTTTTCCAGCGGGCCTACGAGGACCTGCGCTGGCTGGCCGATGCGGGTGAGCCCACCCTCATCGACCCCTACGGCGCCACCGCCCCGGAAGAATTTTTTGCGGTGGTGACCGAGACCTTCTTCATGCAGCCCCGCGCCCTGGCGGCCCAGCACCCAGAGCTGTACCAGCAGTTGCACCAGTACTACCTGCTGGACCCACAGGCCTGGTGACGACACTGCCAGGCTCCCCCCGCCAACCACCAGGTTTCGGCCCCCGCCGGACAATCCAGACTTCCCCCGTTTTCAGGAGCACACCCCATGACCACCCCCCTGCGCATTGACTTTGTGTCCGACATTTCCTGCCCCTGGTGCGCCGTGGGCCTGTCGGCGCTGAACCAGGCCCTGAGCCACCTGAAGGACGAGGTGAGCGCGGAGCTGCACTTCCAGCCCTTTGAGCTGAACCCGCACATGGGCGCGGGCGGGCAGGACATTGGCGAGCACCTGACCCAGAAATACGGCTCCACCCCGGCGCAACAGGCCCAGATGCGCGACACCATCCGCCAGCGGGGGGCCGAGGTGGGCTTTGAGTTCAACCCCGATGGCCGGGGCCGCGTGTACAACACCTTCGATGCCCACCGCCTGCTGCACTGGGCCGGGGAGTTCCACACCGAACGGCAAGCGGCGTTGAAGATGGCCCTGCTCAACGCCTGCCACCGCGACCGCCAGCCCATGGAGTCACACGACGTGCTGCTGAGCGCCGTGGCCGAGGCGGGGCTGGACATACAACGCGCCGACGCCATTCTTGGCAGCGACGAATTTGCTGAGGATGTGCGCGAGCGCGAAGCGTTTTTCACCCGCAGCGGCATCCAGTCGGTGCCCGCCGTCATCATCAACCAGCGCCACCTCATCTCCGGCGGCCAGCCGGTGGCCGTGTTCGAACAGGCGTTGCGCGAGATTGCGCAGCAGGTGGCCCAGGAGGGCGGCACCGCCTGATGGCGGACAATGGCCACCTCTTTTTTTGCCGGGCCACCGGGCTGCTTTTTGACGGGAGATGTATGCCAACAGTCGTGTTCAACCAAAAGGGCGGGGTGGGCAAGTCCACCATCACCTGCAACCTCGCCGCCATCAGCGCCAGCCAGGGTGTGCGCACCCTGGTCATTGACCTCGACCCCCAAGGCAACTCCAGCCACTACCTGCTGGGCCAGGCACCCAGCGCCGACCAGCCCACGGCCGCCAGCTTTTTTGAGCAGACCCTGAGCTTCAGCTTCAAAGGCGTGTCACCCACCGACTATGTGGTGAACACCCCGTTTGACCACCTGGACCTGATGGCCTCCAGCCCCGACCTCACCGAGCTGGTGGTGAAGCTGGAGTCGCGCCAAAAAATCTACAAGCTGCGCGAGGCCCTGCAGCAACTGGGCGAGGTCTACCAGCACATCTACATCGACACCGCGCCCGCGCTGAACTTCTACACGCGCGCGGCGCTCATCGGTGCATCGGGTTGCCTCATCCCGTTCGATTGCGACAGCTTTTCCCGCCAGGCGCTGTACACGCTGCTGGAGAACGTGCAGGAAATTCAGGCCGACCACAACCCCCACCTGAGCGTGAAGGGCATTGTGGTCAACCAGTTTCAGCCCCGTGCCAACCTGCCCCAGCGCATGGTGGCCGAGCTGATCGCCGAAGGCCTGCCGGTGCTGCAACCGTACTTGCCCTCGTCGGTGCGCATCCGGGAGTCGCACGAGCAAAGCCTGCCCATGATCCACCTGGACCCCCACCACAAAATCACCCAGGCCATGGTGGCGCTTCACGCCAACATCCACGACTGATCAGGCGCCAAGGCAACAAAAAACCCCGCATCATTTCTGATAGCGGGGCTTCATTGTCACT
>PNML01000167.1 GCA_013823635.1 Polaromonas sp.
ACCGAGCCCAGGTTGCACACGGCGGTTTCCTGGTCGTTGGTGTTGAGCGTGATTTCGGTGCACAGGTTGGAGCTGTGCACCACGCCCACGTGCTGCTGGGGGCTGCGGATGTTGCAGGGGTCCTTGAACGTGATCCAGGGGTGGCCGGTCTCGAACAGCATGGACAGCATCTTGCGCCACAGGTCGGTGGCGGGCACGGTTTTGGCAGGTTTGATTTCGCCACGCGCGGCTTTGGCTTCGTAGGCGGTGTAGGCCTTCTCGAACGCGGTGCCGAACAGGTCGTGCAGGTCGGGCACGTCGGAGGGGCTGAAGAGTGTCCAGCTGCCTTTTTCCATCACCCGCTTCATGAACAGGTCGGGGATCCAGTTGGCCGTGTTCATGTCGTGGGTGCGGCGGCGGTCGTCGCCGGTGTTTTTGCGCAGCTCCAGGAATTCTTCAATGTCCAGGTGCCAGGTTTCCAGGTAAGCGCACACCGCGCCCTTGCGCTTGCCACCCTGGTTCACGGCCACGGCGGTGTCGTTCACCACCTTGAGGAAAGGCACCACACCTTGGCTCTCGCCGTTGGTGCCCTTGATGTGGCTGCCCAGGGCGCGCACGCGGGTCCAGTCGTTGCCCAGGCCGCCCGCGAATTTGGACAGCAGCGCGTTTTCCTTGATGGACTCGTAAATGCCGTCCAGGTCGTCGGGCACGGTGGTGAGGTAGCAGCTGGAGAGCTGGCTGCGGCGCGTGCCGCTGTTGAACAGCGTGGGCGTGCTGCTCATGAAGTCGAAGCTGGAGAGCACTTCGTAGAACTCGATGGCGCGGGCTTCGCGGTCGATTTCGTTCAGTGCCAAGCCCATGGCCACACGCATGAAGAACGCCTGCGGCAGCTCGATGCGCTGCTTGCGCACATGCAAAAAGTAGCGGTCGTACAGGGTCTGCAGGCCCAGATAGTCAAAGGCCAGGTCGCGCTCGGGCTTCAGGGCCGCACCCAGGCGGGCCAGGTCGAACTGGGCCAGGCGCTCGTCCAGCAGCTCGTTGTCCACGCCCTTTTTGATGAACTGGGGGAAGTAGTCGGGGTAGGCCTGGGCCAGACCGGCTTGCGTCACCTCCGTGCCCAGCACCTCGGTGGCAATGGTGTGCAGCAGCAGCCGGGCGGTGGCGTAGGTGTAGTCGGGGTCTTTTTCGATGAGCGTGCGGGCCGCCAGAATGGCCGCCTTGTGCACCTCTTCCAGCGGTACGCCGTCATAGAGGTTGCGCAGGGTTTCGGCCACGATGGGCTCTGGCCGCACATCGGCGCTCAGGCCGGCGCACGCGCCTTCGATGCGCTCGCGCAGGGCCACCAGGTCCAGCGCCACTTTTTGGCCGTGGTCGAGCACGTGCAGTTCGGGCGGGGCCTGGGTGGTCTGGCGTTCGCCTTTGGCCGCGCGCTCCTGGGTGCGGCGCTCGCGGTACAGCACATAGGCACGGGCCACTTCGTGGTGGCTGCCGCGCATCAGGCCCAGCTCCACGTGATCTTGCACGTCTTCAATGTGGAAGGTGCCGCCACCGGGGCGCGAACGCATCAGCGCCTTGACCACGGATTGTGTGAGGGCTTCCACGGTCTCGCGCACACTGGCCGAGGCTGCGCCCTGGGTGCCGTGCACGGCCAGGAAGGCCTTCATGAGGGCCACGGCAATCTTGTTGGGCTCAAAAGGCACCACGGCGCCGTTGCGGCGGATGATTTGGTAGTGGCTCAGGGCATGGGTGGCGGCGCTGCGGGCCGCGTCGCCGGTCTGGCTGGCCAGGGGGGCGTGGGCAACGGCATCGGTGGCGTGTGTGGTGGGCATGTGTCCTCTTTCGGTGGTCGGGGCGGGGTGGCCGGGCAAGTGTCCGGGCCATGGGCGGGGTCTGCGCGGGAGCGGTTCTGGCCCGTGTCATGGGGGCAAAAACAGGTGTCTGGCGCTGTGGCCACGTGCGCTGCATGTGCAATGACCCAAAACGCAGGGCACACTATATCTAGTGTTTGGAGTGTCTTCAAGCCACTACCCGTAGCGCTTGGACATATTTTTTCGTCAAGGGAAAACCCTGATTTCTGTGCTAGGCGGAGCCGGCAAAAACCAGGGTCAATTGCAAAATCAGAGCAAGCAATCCAGCGGGCGTGGCCGCTGTTGCTGGGTGCCTGGCCCGCGTCCCGCTCTGGTTTTTGACAACACGGCCACGGCAGCTGCGGTGTGCCAGGGGCGATGTTTTTTCACGATTCGAAAAACACCCCGGTGACAGGGGTAAACCCGTGTGTGGGTGACTGGTGGGTTGTCAGCGTGACGCAAGCTGGCGCAGCTCGCGTTCATAGCCCGCCAGCGTGCTGACCGCCCGCTGCCGTTGCTCGAGCGTGGCCAGGCGGTGCACGGTGGCCAGTTGCTCACAGGCTTCGCGGGTCAGTTGCTGGGCATGGGCCGGGTAGCCGGGCGTGGGGGAGTGTTGCAGGCGGTGCAGCCAGCCCCGGACCAGCTGGGTGGCGTGGGCCTCGCTGGCGCTGGCCTGGATGGCGGCGATGCTGGCCAGCAGGTCTTGGGTGCGCCGCTCCCGCTCGGCCAGCAGCCGTGGTGCATCAAACGCCGACTGCGCCATGGCTTGCCTGAGAGCGGCCTGTTGCGCCCCGTTCAGGCGCCCATACAGCCTGGCGTAGCGGTCGCTGGCATCGTCCAGGCGCCGCTTCTGGCTGGCCGTGGTGGACGAGGCCGGTGGAGCAGCGGATGTCCCCTCTTGTGCCTGTGCGCTGCCCAGCCAGGTGCGGCGTGGCGGGGGGGAAAGGTGGGCCTCGCGGAACTCGGCATGGCGCTCTCGCTGCGTGCTGGCCAGGGCCTGCAGCTGGCGCGGGTCCAGCCCCCTGGCCAGCCTGGCCAAAGCCGGTGCCGCCTGGTCGCTGACGGTGAGGAGGAGCGCACGCACGGCGTCGAACTCCTGGCACAGTGCGTCGGCACTGGGCTCGGCGGCGGCCAGGCCTTGCCAGCGGCGCAACAGGTCGGCCGTGGGGAGCAGTTGGTGCTGGCGGTGCCAGGCCAGCAGTTGGCCCAGGTCCTGCTCCAGCGTGAGTTGTTGGGTGCTGTCCAGCGGAACCTGGCGTTGCAACCAGAGGCTGGCCACATCGGGCAGGTGTTTGTAGCCCAGGCTGAGCATGCTGCAGGCCGCCGCCAGCGCCACCGCAGCCAGCAGGGCTGCGCGTATCATCCCGCGCCAAAGCCCTGCGCCGCTCGGTTGGCGCGGGCCAGGACACACCAATAACCAGGGGTTGGACATGAGCAAGGCAGTCGATGTGGTGGTGATGGCAGCGGGCAAGGGCACCCGCATGAAGAGCCAAACACCCAAAGTGTTGCACCGCTTGGGCGGGCGCGCTTTGGCCGCCCATGTGATTGACACCGCGGCAAGGGTATCGGCCCGCCAGGTGGTGGTCATCACCGGGCATGGTGCTGCGCTAGTGGAAGCAGCCTTGTCTGCACACACCAGCGCTGGGCGGCATTTTGGTGTCAAAAATGCCGGTGAATCGGCTGCGGCGGCCAGCCCCCCGGCCCTGCGCTTTGTGCGCCAGGAGCCCCAGCTGGGCACGGGCCACGCCGTGCAGCAGGCCGTGCCCGTGCTGGCCGATGACGGCATCACCCTGGTGCTGTCGGGCGATGTGCCGCTGACCGAGGCGGCCACCTTGCAGGCCTTGCTGG
>PNML01000168.1 GCA_013823635.1 Polaromonas sp.
TCGCGCCTGCAGCACATCCAGGTGGGCGACAAGATCATCGTGGGCAAGAAGCCCACGGGCACCCTGCTGATCGACTACCTGCTGCCCGGGAAAAACCTGTACCTGATCGGCACCGGCACGGGCCTGGCGCCGTTCCTGTGCCTGATCCGCGACCCAGCGACCTACGAAAAATACGAAAAAGTCATCCTGTTCCACGGCGTGCGCGAGGTCAAGGAACTGGCCTACGCCGAATACATCAACGTGGACCTGCCCAACCACGAGTACCTGGGCGACATGGTCAAGGAGCAACTGCTCTACTACCCCAGCGTCACCCGCGAGCCGTTCAAAAACAGGGGCCGCGCCACCGACCTGATCGCCAGCGGCCAGCTCGCCAGCGACCTGGGCCTGCCCCCGATGGACCCGGTGCGCGACCGCGTGATGATTTGCGGCAGCCCCGCGCTCAACAAAGACATGCGCGAGCTGCTCAACGCGCGCGGTTTCACCGAGGGCAGCACCACGACCCCCGGGGATTACGTGGTGGAGCGCGCCTTCGTCGAGCAGTGACGCTACCATCCGCCGCTTTCCACAATCAACGCACAAGGACACCCCCATGGCACGCATGGTCAACTGCATCAAACTGGGCAAAGAAGCCGAAGGACTGGACTTTCCTCCCTACCCCGGCGAGCTGGGCAAGCGCCTCTGGGAAAGCGTGAGCAAGGAAGCCTGGGCCGCCTGGCTCAAACACCAGACCATGCTGGTCAATGAAAACCGCCTGAACCTGGCCGATGCCCGCGCCCGCCAGTACCTGGCCCGCCAGATGGAAAACCACTTCTTCGGCGACGGCGCCGACGGCGTGCAGGGCTACGTCCCGCCCACGGCCTGATGCCTTGAGCGGGCACGCCACCCCCACCACCTGGCTGGCTTTGGCGGGTGCATCGCCCGCCCCCCTGCTGGCCTGGCTGCAGCCCTGGCTGGCCTCGGACGCAGCACCCGGCCAACCGCGCCACCTGGTGGTGCTGTGCCCCCCCGCCGACTGGCACGCGCTGCAACCCGCCCTGGCCACCGCCCTGCAAGCCCACCCGCCACTGGGCACCCAGCTGTCGGGCGACTGGCCACCCGGTTTTCACCGCCTGAGCGGGGGCGGCTGGCACCTCACCCTGTGCCTGGCCCCGGTGGCGCAGGGCCTGGCGGCCCTGTCGTGCCAGGCCCAACACGTCTGGGTGGCCACAGAACACCTGCAGACCCACACCGCCAACGGCACACCCGTGCCGCTGCCCAAAGCGCTGGCCCGGCTGTGCGCCCCGCTGGCCACGCTGAGCACAGCACCTGGGCAGGCCCTGTCACCCGCCGATGGTTGGGCTCAGGCGGGCTGGGTGCCGTCACCCCAAGCGTCCATTGGCCCCCAGGCCAGCTACCAGCCCCGTTGGCCCACACCCACGCCACCCGGCACCACCGCCGCCCACGCCATGGTGGTGGGCGCTGGTCTGGCCGGCGCCGCCCTGTGCGCCAGCCTCACCGAACGCGGCTGGCAAGTGGATTTGCTCGACCAGCACGACGGTCCCGCGCAAGGGGCCTCAGCCCTGCCCGTGGGCCTGCTGAGTGAACACGTCACCGCCAGCGAAACCGTGCTGTCCGAGTTGTCGCGCGCGGGCATGGCCCTGCACCTGCGCGAACTGCAGCAACGGGTGCCCCTGGGCGCAGGCTGGCAGCCCACTTGGGTGAGCAACCTGCGCTCGCCTGCCTCGGCGACGGGTGAGGCCATCCCCGCCGCCATGGTGCGCCCATCGGCCCTGGTGCACGCCTGGCTGGCCCAGGCCCAGGCCACTGGCCTGCTGCGCACGCACTGGGGTGCCGCCGTGGACCGACTGCAACCCGGCACCCAGCCGCCCACCCACTGGCAGGCGCTGGATGCCGAAGGGCGGGTGCTGGCACAGGCCCCCCATGTGGTGGTGACGGCCGCGTTTGGCAGCGCCAGCCTGCTGGCCCCCCACATGGCCCACCTGGACATGGCGCAACCCCTGCGCCCCGTCAAAGGCCAGTTGACGTATGCCCCGCTGACCGCGCCGCCCTTTGCCCCACACCCGCTGCGCGACCACGGTGTGTACGTGCCCTGTTACGAGGACAGCGCCCACCCCACAGCGCCCCGGCTGTGGACCATGGGCTCCACCTACGAACGCGGGCTCAACCACCGCCACACCACCGCAGCGGCCCAGGAGCGCAACGCCGCCAGCCTGCAGGCCATGCTGCCATTGGCCCACGACCACCTGCGCCAGCAACAGGCGGCGGGCGAACTGCTGGACTGGGCCGAGGTGCGGTGCGCCTCGCTCGACCGCCTGCCCCTGGTGGGGCCCGTGCCCGCCACCGCCCCCTGGCCCACCCCCAGCAGCCAGTTGGGCACCTTGGCCAGGGTGCCCGGTCTGTGGACGCTGTGCGCCCTGGGCTCGCGGGGCCTGACCCTGTCCAAACTGGCGGCGGAACTGCTGGTGGCCCGCCTGCTGGGTGAGCCCCTGCCCATGGACAAGCGACACGCCGACGCGCTGGACCCCGCCCGTTTTGCCCTGAAGGCGGTGCGCAAGGGGGCTGGCACAGTCAAATCGCAATGAAATATGCCATCAGCGCTTTATACAAAAACGTTTTCAGCTATATTTTTTGGTAAGTTTGCAACACCCGCTTGGCCCAGGTGTTGACCACCCCGCTGCGCAGGGGTTTGTGCAACAGGTCATGAAATCCCGCCCGTCGGGCGGCCCGCCGCTGCCACCACCACTGGATGCCACGCAGCCAGCGCCACGGGTGACCCGGCGCATCACCGGGACCTGCAGAGGTGGCCAGCACCAGCGCCTGCGGGCGCAGCTGACGCACCTCGGCGAGCAGCTGGGCACTGTCGATCACCGGGGTGTCGACGTTGATGAACACCAGCGCGTGGTGGTGGTCGGCCAACGATGAGCGGGCCTGCGTGGTGGTGCTCGCTTCGTCCACCCACACCAGGCGCGACAACGCCAGGCAAGCGCGCAGGTGAGCACGCTCTTGCACATCGGCGCTGACCACCAGCACCCGCCGCGCCGCGGTCTGCAGCGCCTGGCTGCGCGCCAGCGGTTGTGTGTGCGCTGCCTGCGGCGACAGCGGGACGTGGGTGCGGCTGGGCAGGGGGTCGGTGGCGTCGAAATCGATGCCCAGGTCCAGGTCCAGCGCGGCACCGAGCGTGGGCGCGCCAGTGGCTGGCTGGGTTCGGTCAACCATGGGCTCACCGCCCGCTGCTGGGGCGCTGGGGGAAGGCAATGGGCCGTCGGTGGACATGGGCAAATGCTACCGCAGGCCCCCTTGCCGGTGTGCAAAAAAACCGCGGGGCAGACAAACCGTCGTTCTGACGCACGCCACCCGGCCCGGTCGGGTCACAGGCCCGGTGTTCAGGTTCGGCTCTCGCACTTCTTTATTTCAAATTCGCATATGTCAATGATGATTATGTCGTTTGATTTATAAGCAGTTGTCCGTAGAGTCGCCCCCCATGCACGACATGGCTTTCATCTTCGCGGGGTTTGTGGTTGGCGTCATCGTCGGCCTGACGGGCGTGGGCGGTGGCTCGCTCATGACACCCATCCTGATCTTCTTTTTTGGGGTGAAGCCCTACCTGGCCGTGGGC
>PNML01000169.1 GCA_013823635.1 Polaromonas sp.
GACGTGGGCCTGCACTACCTCACACTCGACCGCCAAAGCCGCACCCTGAGCGGCGGCGAGGTGCAGCGCATCAACCTCACCACCGCCCTGGGCACCAGCCTGGTCAACACCCTGTTTGTGCTGGACGAGCCCAGCATTGGCCTGCACCCGCGCGACATGGACCGCATCAACGTCGCCATGCGCCGCCTGGTGGACGCGGGCAACACCCTGGTGGTGGTCGAGCACGACCCGGCGGTGATGCTGGGGGCCGACCGCCTCATCGACATGGGGCCCGGCCCCGGCGAGCGTGGCGGGCACATTGTGTTTGACGGCACCCCGGCGGACATACGCCACGCCGACACCCTCACCGGTGCCTACCTGGGTGGGCGCAAGCAGGTGGGTTTTGGCTTCAAGCGCATGGTGGCCGAATCCACCCCCCGTCTGATACTGGAAGGCGCGCGCGAGCACAACCTGCAACACGTGTCGGTGGAGTTTCCGTTGCAGCGCATGGTGGTGGTCACGGGGGTCAGCGGTTCGGGCAAGTCCACGCTCATCCAGGACATCCTGGCCCCCGCGCTGCTGCGCCATTTTGGCAAAACCACCGACGCCCCCGGCGCGCACGACCGCCTGCTGGGCGCCGAGCAACTGGCCGACGTGGTGTTTGTGGACCAGTCGCCCATCGGCAAAACCGCACGCTCCAACCCGGTGAGCTACGTGGGCGCGTGGGACGCCATCCGCACCCTGTTTGCCACCGCGCCGCTGGCACAGCAGCGCGGCTACACCGGCAGCAAGTTCAGCTTCAACAGTGGCGACGGGCGCTGCCCCACCTGCGGCGGCTCGGGCTTCGAGCACGTGGAAATGCAGTTTTTGAGCGACGTGTACCTGCGCTGCCCCGACTGCGACGGCCAGCGCTACCGGCCGGAGGTGCTGGAGGTGCGCATCGAGCGCGCCCGCCTGCAAGCCCAGCCCGCCACCGGTCTGCCCGCCTACGACACGGTGTCCATGAACGTGGCCGATGTGCTCAACCTCACGGTCAGCGAAGCGGCGCAACTGTTTTCAGGCGACCGCGAGGTGATCCGCGCGCTGCAGCCCATCGTCGATGTGGGGCTGGAATACGTGAAGCTGGGCCAGCCCGTGCCCACGCTGAGCGGCGGCGAAGCCCAGCGCCTGAAGCTGGCGGGTTTCTTGGCGGAGGCCGCCAAGTCGGGCAGCAAGGCGACCGCCAGCCGCCAGGCCGTGGCCAAGAAGGGCACGCTGTTTCTGTTCGACGAGCCCACCACCGGCCTGCACTTTGACGACATCGCCAAGCTGATGCGGGCGCTGCGGCGGCTGATCGACGCGGGGCATTCGCTGGTCATCATCGAGCACAACCTGGACGTGATCCGCGCCAGCGATTGGCTGATTGACCTGGGGCCGGAAGGCGGCGAGGGCGGTGGCCAGGTGGTGGCCCAGGGCACGCCCGAAGAGGTGCGCCTGCACCCCACCTCGCACACCGCCAAAGCGCTGCGCGATTACGCGCTGGCGTTTGACGGGGTGCATGAGGTGCGAGAGGGTTCTGTGGCTGCCTATCTGTCACCGCCCAGCCACTTCGCAGCGGGGCTGGGTGTGGGGGCGACGGCGTTGGGGCGGGTGGGGGCCGATTTGCTGAATGCGCAGCAGTCAGATGAGGCCACCGCCCGTCCCGGCGACGATGCCCCCGCGCCCGGACCCGCCGCCAACCAACACATCCGCATCGTCAACGCCCGCGAGCACAACCTCAAAGGCCTGAGCGTGGACATCCCGCGTGGCCAGTTCAACGTCATTTCCGGCGTCAGCGGCTCGGGCAAATCCACGCTGGCGTTTGACATTTTGTTCAACGAAGGCCAGCGCCGTTACCTCGAAAGCCTCAACGCCTACGCCCGCAGCATCGTGCAGCCCGCTGGGCGGCCCGAGGTGGACGCGGTGTACGGCATTCCACCCACGGTCGCCATCGAACAGCGACTCTCAAGGGGCGGGCGCAAAAGCACGGTGGGCACCACCACCGAGGTGTGGCACTACCTGCGGCTGCTCTACGTCAAGCTGGGCACCCAGCACTGCGTGCACGACGGTGCAGCGGTCAAGCCGCAGTCGCCCGACAGCATGGTGGCCCACCTCCTGCGCGCCTACCGGGGCCAGCACATCGGGCTGCTGAGCCCCCTGGTCATCGGCCGCAAGGGCGTGTACACCGAGCTGGCCGACTGGGCCCGCCCGCGTGGCCACACCCATTTGCGGGTGGACGGCGCGTTTGTGCCCACCACCGGCTTTCCGCGCCTGGACCGTTTCAAGGAGCACACCATCGAGCTGCCGGTGGCCGATCTGGTGGTGGGCCCGGACACCGAGGCGTTTTTGCGCCAGCAACTGAATGTGGCGCTGCAACACGGTAAGGGCGTGGTGCATGTGCTCAGCCCGCTGGACGGACTGGCCGCCGCGTTTGCGGCCCATGCCGCCGGGGTGCCCGCTGCCCCGGATGCGGGTGGGGGCCTGGGCAGTGGCGTGGGCCAGGTGGAGGTGTTTTCCACCCACCGCGCCTGCCCCGTGTGCAGCACCAGCTACCCCGAGCTGGACCCGCGTCTGTTTTCGTACAACAGCAAACACGGCTGGTGCCCCGACTGCGTGGGCACGGGCGTGAACCTGAGCCGCGACCAGCGCAAGGCGCTGGACGATTCGGTGCGCGACGACGCCAACAAGGGCCGCGAGCAGAGTTTTGCCGAGCCCGAGGTGGAAGACCTCAGCCACGAGGCCTGTCCCGCCTGCCACGGCTCCCGTTTGAACCCGCAGGCGCGGGCGGTGAAGTTTGCGGGGGTGGGGATTGCCGAGGTGGCGGCTTTGAGTGTGAAGGACGTGCAGGCTTGGGTGGAGTCGTTGGGTTCCACAGATGCTTCTGCGCCCGCTGCGCCGGCAGGGGGCATGCCGCCCTCCGCATACTGCGAGCAGAAATTGTCGGGCGGCACGCCCCCTGCCGACGCGGACCTGGGTGCGCCCAGTGGCTTTGTGCTGTCTGCGCGCGAGGCCGACATTGCTCGCGACCTGATCCCTGAAATTTTGGGCCGCCTGCGCTTTTTGCAGCAGGTGGGGCTGGGCTACCTGACGCTGGACCGGGGAGCGCCCACCCTCAGCGGTGGCGAGGCTCAGCGCATCCGGCTGGCGGCGCAGCTGGGCAGCAATTTGCAGGGCGTGTGCTACGTGCTGGACGAGCCCACCATTGGCCTGCACGCCCGCGACAACCAGATTCTGCTGGGTGCGCTGGACCAGTTGCGCCAGCACGGCAACACGCTGGTGGTGGTGGAGCACGACGAGGACACC
>PNML01000170.1 GCA_013823635.1 Polaromonas sp.
CCCCGCTGATCTTCTTGATGCGGCCCAGCTCCTTGCGCTCGATGGGGCCGAACTTGGCAAAGTCCACCTTGGGCCAGGGGATGAGGCCCAACTCGGAGCCACCGCCGCCAGGGGCTTTGGCCACCTGCTGGGCCACCGCCGCCGCAATGGCCGTGGTTTGCAGACTGCCAGACATGACGCCACGGGTGAAGGCCTGCACGTCGTCGGGCGTGATGCGGCCCTTGTGGCCCGTGCCCTTGACTTCGGCCAGCGGCACACCCAGCTCGCGGGCGAACTTGCGCACCGAGGGTGAGGCGTGGGGCAGGCCCACGGCCAAGGTGGTGGGGTTGTGCGCGGGCGCAGCCACCGCAGCGGCGGGCGCTGCAACAGGTGCGGTGGCAGGCGCTGCCGCCACGGGGGCACTGGCGGGGGCACCCACGGCAGCAGGCGCTGGTGCCGCCACAGCCGCCGCAGCGGGTGCGCCGGCACCGGCCACACCGTCCAGCACGGCCAGCACGGCCAGCAGGTCGCCAATGTTCACGGTGTCGCCCAGCTTGACCTTGAGCTCTTTGACCACGCCCGCGTGGCTGGACGGAATTTCCATGGAGGCCTTGTCGCTCTCCACGGTGATCAGGCTCTGCTCCACTTTGACCGCATCGCCGGGCTTGACGAACACCTCGATGACGACCACGTCTTTGAAGTCGCCAATGTCGGGCACACGCACCTCGACCGCACCCGTGGGTGCGGCTGCCACAGGTGCGGCAACGGAAACAGGAGCTGCCACCTCAGATGCGGCGGGCGCTGAAGCCACTTTTGGCGCTGAATTGTCCCCAGCCACCTCCAGCAAAACCACCAAAGAGCCCTGCTTGACCTTGTCGCCCAGGGCCACCTTGAGTTCCTTGACCACACCGGCGTGGCTGGACGGAATTTCCATGGAGGCCTTGTCGCTCTCCACGGTGATCAGGCTTTGCTCGGCCTTGACCGTGTCGCCCACCTTGACCATCAGCTCGATGACGGCCACCTCGTCAAAGTCCCCAATGTCCGGGACCTGTACTTCAATGATTGACATGTTGTGTCTCCAATGTTCGGTGCGTATCAGGCGTACAACGGGTTGACCTTGTCGGCGTTGATGCCGTACTTGGCAATGGCCTCGGCCACCTTGGACAGCGGCAGCTTGCCTTCATCGGCCAGGCCTTTCAGCGCGGCCACCACGATGAAGTGGCGGTTCACCTCGAAGTGCTCGCGCAGCTTGCTGCGGAAGTCGCTGCGGCCAAAACCGTCGGTGCCCAGCACCTTGTAGGTGCGGCTTGAACCGTCGCTGTTTTTGGGAATGAAGGGGCGAATCTGCTCGGCGTAGGCCTTCATGTAGTCGGTGGAGGCCACCACGGGGCCGGTGGTGCCGCCCAGCTGCTGCGCCACAAACGGCACCTGTGGGGTTTCCAGCGGGTGCAGCAGGTTGAAGCGCTCGGCGTTCTGGCCGTCGCGGGTCAGCTCGTTGAAGCTGGGGCAGCTCCACACATCGGCCTGCACCCCCCAGTCGCTGGCCAGCAGTTCCTGGGCGGCCATGCTTTCGCGCAGGATGGTGCCCGAGCCCAGCAGTTGCACGCGCACGTCACCAGCTGCACCGGGCTTGCACAGGTACATGCCTTTGATGATTTGCTCTTCCGTGCCGGGGGTGAGGCCGGGCATGGCGTAGTTCTCGTTCAGCAGCGTCAGGTAGTAAAAGACGTTGTCCTGCTTTTCCACCATGCGCTTGAGGCCATGGTGCAGGATCACGCCCACTTCGTGCGCGAAGGTGGGGTCGTAGCTGATGCAGTTGGGAATGGTGCCGGCCATGATGTGGCTGTGGCCGTCTTCGTGCTGCAGGCCTTCGCCGTTGAGCGTGGTGCGCCCGGAGGTGCCGCCCAGCAGGAAGCCGCGCGCCTGCATGTCGCCCGCAGCCCAGGCCAGGTCGCCAATGCGCTGGAAGCCGAACATGGAGTAGTACACGTAGAACGGCACCATGATGCGGTTGCTGGTGCTGTAGGACGTGGCAGCGGCAATCCAGCTGCTCATGCCGCCGGCTTCGTTGATGCCCTCTTGCAGAATCTGGCCGGCCTTGTCTTCGCGGTAGTACATGACCTGGTCTTTGTCCACCGGGGTGTACTGCTGGCCTTGGGGGTTGTAGATGCCGATCTGGCGGAACAGCCCTTCCATGCCGAAGGTGCGGGCCTCGTCCACCAGGATGGGCACCACGCGGGGGCCCAGGGCCTGGTCGCGCAGCAGCTGGGTGAGGAAGCGCACATAGGCTTGCGTGGTGGAAATTTCACGCCCCTCGGCGGTGGGCTCCATCACGCTCTTGAAGGTTTCCAGCGACGGGATGGTGAAGCTCTCGTCGGCCTTGGTGCGGCGCTTGGGCAGGTAGCCGCCCAAGGCCTGGCGACGCTCATGCAGGTACTTCATTTCCGGCGTGTCGTCGGCGGGCTTGTAAAACGGGATGCTCGCCAGCTCGCTGTCGGGAATCGGGATGTTGAAGCGGTCGCGGAAGATTTTGATGTCTTCATCCGTCAGCTTCTTGGTCTGGTGCACGTTGTTTTTGCCCTCGCCCGACTTGCCCATGCCGTAACCTTTGACGGTCTTGATGAGCAACACCGTGGGCTGGCCCTTGGTGTTGACGGCCTGGTGGTAGGCGGCGTACACCTTTTGGGGGTCGTGGCCACCACGGCGCAGGGCCCAGATGTCGTCGTCCGACATTTTGGACACCATCTCCAGCGTCTTGGGGTCGCGGCCGAAGAAGTTTTTGCGCACGTAGGCGCCGTCGTTGGCCTTGAAGCTCTGGTAGTCGCCGTCCAGCGTGTCCATCATCAGCCTGCGCAGGGCGCCGTCTTTGTCGCGGGCCAGCAGGGGGTCCCAGTTGGAGCCCCACAGCAGCTTGATGACGTTCCAGCCCGCACCACGGAATTCGCCCTCCAGCTCCTGGATGATCTTGCCGTTGCCACGCACCGGGCCGTCCAGTCGCTGCAGGTTGCAGTTGATGACGAATATCAGGTTGTCCAGCCCTTCGCGTGCGGCCAAACCGATGGCGCCCAGGCTTTCCACCTCGTCCATTTCACCGTCGCCGCAGAACACCCAGACCTTGCGGTTTTCGGTGTTGGCAATGCCGCGGGCGTGCAGGTACTTCAGGAAGCGGGCCTGGTAAATGGCCATCAGTGGGCCCAGACCCATGGACACCGTGGGGAACTGCCAGAACTCGGGCATCAGCTTGGGGTGCGGGTAGCTGGACAGGCCCTTGCCATCCACCTCCTGGCGGAAAT
>PNML01000171.1 GCA_013823635.1 Polaromonas sp.
GGTAGCGCACCTCGGTTTTGCCCCCCGCGTCCACCAGCTTCACTTCCATGCCGGGCGTGGGCACGCCCAAATCGCCCGCCTTGACGTTGGGGCTGGTGACGAACAGGCCGAAGGGGCCGGACTCGGTCATGCCCAGACCCGATGTCATGACGATGCGCTGGCCAATTTCGCGCTCCTCGCTCTCGTACAGGCTGTCCCAAACAGGCTGCGACAGCGCGGCACCGGCGTAGAAAAACATCTTCACGCGGGACAGGAAGGTCTTGCGCAGCACGTCGTCGGTCTGCATGGCGTGGGCAATGGCCTCAAAGCCCGTGGGCACGTTGAAGTACACCGTGGGCGCCACCTCGCGCAGGTTGCGCAGGGTTTCGCCAATCAGGGCAGGGGTGGGCTTGCCGTCGTCGATGTAGAGCGTGCCGCCGTGGTACAGCACCATGCCGAAGTTGTGGTTGCCGCCAAAGGTGTGGTTCCAGGGGAGCCAGTCCACCAGCACCAGGGGTTGCTCCATGAGCACCGGCATGGACTGTGTCATTTGCTGCTGGTTGGCACACCACATGCGCTGGGTGTTGATGACCGCCTTGGGGGCCTTGGTCGAACCGCTGGTGAACAGAAACTTGACGATGGTGTCTGGCCCCGTGGCGGCCATGGCGCGGTCCACCGCCTCGGTGGCGCGTGTGGCGGCCAGTTCGGCAAAGGGGGTGCACAGGTGGCTGTCCAGCCCGCCGTTGACCAGCACCACTTCGGTGTCGGCATCCACGGCGGTGCGGATGGCTTTGCCGTAGCGCGCCGCGTCAGTGGCAAACACCAGACCGGGCGTGACGGTGCGCAGCACGTGGCGCAGCTTGTCGTAGTCGGTGCTGATGAGCGAATACGCGGGCGAGGTGGGCACAAACGGCACCCCGGCCACCAGGCAGCCCAGGGCGAGCAGCGCGTGCTCGATGCTGTTTTCGCTCAGGATCACCACGGGCCGCTCGGCGCTCAGGCCCCGGTTGACCAGCGCCTGGGCAATGTTGCGGGCCTGCTGCCAGGCCTGGGCGTAGCTGACGTGCTGCCAGTCACCGCTGGGCTGGCCGGGCACGGCGGCGGGCGCACGCCGAGCCACCCAGGTGCGGTCGGGGACGGTGCTGGCCCAGTGGTGCAGGCGGTCGGTGATGCGCTCGGGGTAGGGTTGCAGTGCAGGCTCGGCGCTCAGGTAGTGGGTGCCGGGTGCGCCGTCGCGCAGCACCACGCGGGTCACGCCAAATTGCAGCGGCCGAAAGGGCTTGGGGGTGTGGGGGGTGCTCACGCTGGTCTCCGTGTCTTTTTTTGTATTGGCTGAGGCGGGGCGGCCAAGGGCATCAGCCCTTTTGCACCTTGGCGGCCTTGCCTTCCAGAAAGGCGCGCACGCGCTCCTTGGCCTCGGGGGCGCTCTGGGCCACCGCGGCCATCAACGATTCGGTGAAAAAGCCCTGGTCAGCGGGCTGCTCGGCAATGCGGGGCAGGGCGTGCATCAGGGCGTAGTTGGTCAGCGGGGCGTTGTCGGCCACGCGCTGGGCCAGGGCCAGCGCCTTGTCAAAGGCGGTGCCGACGGGCACCAGGTACTGGGCCAGGCCAATGTGCTCGCCATCGGCGGCGTTGTAGACGCGGCCGGTCAGCATCATGTCGGTCATGCGGGCCACGCCGATGAGCTTGGGGATGCGCACCGAGCCGCCACCCCCCACAAAAATGCCACGGCTGCCCTCGGGCAGGGCGTAAAAGGCCGATTCGTCGGCCACACGGATGTGGCAGGCGCTGGCCAGTTCCAGCCCCCCGCCCACCACCGCGCCGTGCAGCGCGGCCACGACGGGCACAGGGCCGTGCTGCACCAAGTCGAGGGCGGCGTGCCACATGCGCGAATGCATCACGCCCTGGCCGGCGTCGCGCTCTTGCAGTTCCGACAGGTCCAGCCCCGCACAAAAATGGTCCCCTTGACCACAGATGACGGCGGCGCGGGCCTCGGCGGGCAGCGTCTCAAAGACGTTGCGCAGGGCCAGGATGAGGCCGTCGCTCAGGGCGTTGCGCTTGGTGGGACGGGTGAGGGTGACGACGGCCACGGCGCCGTTCATTTCGAGTTGGAGGTCGGTGGATGTTGACATGGGTTGGCCTGGTTGTTGGTGCAATTATGGTTATTGAAAATAACTAAAACAACCACCTGACCGAACCATTTTGTAGGTGTTTACCCGGTGCGTTGTATGGTTCATTAAAGTTATAAACAGTAACCAAATATTGCCACCGGAGTTCCCCTGCATGTCACACGAAAGCATCCGCATCATTCACGAGGAGCACACCACGCTGTCGGCCCTGCTCCGGTCGCTGGACATGATGGTCAAACGCGGCCCGGTTGATCAGCCTGCTGCGTTTTTTGAAGTTTTGCGCGCCATGCTGTTCTACATTGACGAGTTTCCCGAGCGCCAGCACCACCCCAAGGAAACCGAGCTGCTGTTCCCCCCAGTGGCCGCCCGCGATGCAGAGGCGGCTGCGGCCATTGCCCGACTCGACCAGGACCATGCCCGGGGTGAAGCCGAGGTGCGTGAGTTGCAGCACCTGCTGGTGGCGTGGGAGATGCTGGGAGAGCCGCGCCGGGCGGCGTTCGAGCAGGCGTTGGCCCGCTACCTGGCGTTCTACGGCGAGCACATGCGGCTGGAAGAAAGTGTGGTCATCCCGGCCGCGCAGCGCGTGCTGACCGAGGCGGAATGGGCCGAACTGGATGCCGCCTTTGCCGCCAACACCGACCCGTTGTCGGGCAAGTACCCGCGCGACCCCGTTTACGACCGCCTGTTCACGCAGATCCTGGGCAAAGCCCCCGCGCCCATCGGCTTGGGCTGAGGGTTCGTTGCGGCGCGCTCAGCGAGTGGCCGTTGACCGGGCGGAAGGCCCTGTGGGCGGGGCGGGCGCCGGCGGTGGAACCAGGATGTTGTGCACCGATGCCAGCGCGCCCAGTTGGTTCACGGGCGCCCCCAGCCGCAACGACAACTGTTGCCCCAGCGCCTTGAGTGTGGTGGCCTGTGAGCCGTCGGGGTCCAGGTCCATTTGCACGCTGGGGCCCATGGCGGCGATGGCCAGGGCCAGGCGGCCAAAGCCGTCGAACACCGGCACGGCCATGGCGCTGATGCCGGCGATCAGCTCCTGGTTCACCTGGCTCAGGCCCAGTTGCCGAATGCGCACCAGCTCGGCCTGAAACGCGGGATCGGCCCAGGCGTCGGGCTCGCCCTGCGCCACCAGTGCAGCCTGCACCTGCGCGGGCGACATGTA
>PNML01000172.1 GCA_013823635.1 Polaromonas sp.
AGAAGGCCGGCATTCCCGTGCGCCTGTCGGTGCCGCACAAGGCCTTCCACCGCAACATCGGCATGCTCAAGGGCGTGAAAGTGTCGCCCGATGGCCGCGTGGTCAGCGAAGGCGAATGGGCCGCCAAGCGCGACCAGTGGTTACCCAGTGAGGCCGATCGGGCGTTTGTGGCCAGCCTCATGGGTCGTGTGGTGGAGCCAGGCAAGTTCGCCAACTGGATTGCCCCTCCCGTCATGGGCATCAACCGCCAGCCAGTGGAGTTTGACTACGTGCGCTTCAACTGATCCGCAGGCCGGTAGGCCTGCAGGCAAAATCCGGGGCCTGGCTGGTGACGGCCAGCCCCTTTTTTGCCTGGGGGGCCGACTGCAGCCCCCCAGGCAGAGACAGAACCAGGAGACAACCCCATGCCAGCCTCTGAAGTGCAGTTCATCAAGCAGCACCTGATCGACCCCGAAATCTGCATCCGCTGCAACACCTGCGAGGCCATCTGCCCCGTCCAGGCCATCACCCACGACGCCAACAACTACGTGGTGGATGTGGACAAGTGCAACTGGTGCAACGACTGCATCTCGCCTTGCCCCACCGGCAGCATCGACAACTACCGCACCGTCACCCGTGCCTTGGCCTACAGCCTGGCCGACCAATTCGGCTGGGATGTGCTGCCCGCCGAGCGCTCGCGCACTGAAATGGCCGAGCAGTCGGGTGCCGCGGGTGACGCCGCCGTTGAATCCATCGCCACACCTGTCTCCGGCGCACCCGCCGCTCCCACCGATGGTGTCCCCGCGTTCAACAGTGCCCAATACGGTGCCACGGTGCCACCCTGGTCGGCTGCACACCCCTACACCAACCTCTATGGCCCCAAAGCGGCACACAAAACCGTGGAGGCCACGGTCACCGGCAACCTGCGTGTGACCGAGGTGGGCCAGCAGGCTGGGCACGACTACGACACCCACCATGTGGTGCTGGACTTTGGGACCCTGCCTTTCCCCGTGCTGGAGGGACAGTCCATTGGCATCGTCCCACCGGGCACGGACGACAAAGGCCGTCCCCACCACGCCCGCCAGTACTCCATCGCCAGCCCGCGCAACGGCGAGCGCCCGGGGCACAACAACCTGTCACTCACCATCAAGCGTGTGCTGGAAGACCACCAGGGCAACCCCGTTCGCGGTGTGGCCAGCAACTTCATGTGCGACCTCAAGGTGGGCGACAAGGTGCAGGTCATTGGCCCATTCGGTGCCAGTTTCCTCATGCCCAATCATCCCAGGAGCCACATCGTGATGATTTGCACCGGCACTGGCAGCGCCCCCATGCGCGCCATGACCGAGTGGCGGCGGCGGCTGAGGCAGACGGGCAAGTTTGACAGTGGCAAGCTCATGCTGTTCTTCGGCGCACGCACGCCAGCCGAACTGCCCTACTTTGGTCCGTTGCAGAACCTGCCCAAGGACTTCATCGACATCAACTTCACTTTCTCGCGCGAGGTCGGCAAACCCAAGCGCTACGTCCAAGACGCCCTGCGTGAGCGCGCCGCCGACTTGGCCGCGCTGCTGGCTGACCCCAACGCCTGCTTCTATGTGTGTGGTCTCAAAGCCATGGAAGAGGGTGTGGTGCTGGCGCTGCGCGACATTGCCACCCAGGCCGGGCTGGACTGGAACAGCGTGGGCGCTGACCTGAAAGCCCAGGGCCGTTTGCACCTGGAGACCTACTGAAACATGACCTCAGACTTCCAAACCCTGTCCCTCACCGCACGTCGCCCTGGCGTGGCGCAGGTCACCATGAACCGCCCGGCGGTGTTCAACGCCTTTGACGAGGCCATGATCGCCGAGCTGGGCCAGGCGTTTGCCACCCTGGCCGCCGACCCATCGGTGCGTGTCATCGTGCTGGCTGGCTCGGGCAAACACTTCAGCGCTGGCGCCGACCTGCAGTGGATGCAGCGTGCTTCGCAGGCCAGCCGTGACTGGAACCTGGCCGATGCGCGCCAATTCGCCGACATGCTGGCCCGCATCGAGGCCTGCCCCAAACCCACCGTGGCCCGCATACAGGGCGCGGCCCTGGGCGGTGGCGTGGGGCTGGCGGCGGCGTGTGACATCGCCATTGCAGCCGACAACGCCAGTTTTGCCGTCAGCGAAGCCAAGTTCGGCATCCTGCCCGCCGTCATCGGCCCCTATGTGACCAATGCCGTGGGCAAGCGCCAGGCCAAGCGCCTGGCGCTGACGGCCACCCGCGTGGGCGCGGCCGAGGCACTGGCCATGGGCCTGGTGCAGCAGGTGGTGACCTTCGATGCCGAGTGCGCGGCGCTGGACGCAGCGGTCGATGCCACTGTGGCCGAACTGCTGGTGTGCGGCCCGCAGGCCCAGGTGGAAATCAAAACCCTGTTCGCGCAGTTGGCGGCCGGACCCATCACCCCCGAGGTGCGCGAGCTCACCGCCCAGACCATTGCCCGCGTGCGCGGCACGACCGAGGCCCGCGACGGCTTTGCCGCTTTCCTGAACAAACAACCTGCCCCCTGGACCCAGCCATGACCGACACCTCTCCCTCCGTTTTGTCCTTGTTCGACGTGGCCCACAGCGCTCCTGTGCTGGTGGTGGGCGCCGGCATCATGGGTGCTGGCATTGCCCAGGTGGCCGCGCTGGCGGGCCACCCGGTCATGCTGTTTGACCTGCGCGATGGCGCCGCCGACCAGGCCCGCACCCAACTCGCCACCACCCTCGACACCCTGGTGACCAAGGGCAAGCTGGCCGCCGATGTGGCCCAACAGGCCATGGCCCGCATTCAGGCCATCACGGAGTTGACCTCTGCGGCGCACGCCCACCTGGTGGTGGAAGCCATTGTGGAAAAGCTGGACGCCAAGCGCAGCCTGTTCCGCCAGCTCGAAGGCGTTGTGTCGTCCGATTGCGTGCTGGCCACCAACACCTCGTCCATCTCGGTCACGGCCATTGCCAACGGCCTGCAACACCCGCAGCGGCTGGTGGGCATGCATTTTTTCAACCCCGTGCCGCTGATGAAGCTGGTCGAGGTGGTGTCCGGCCTGCAAACCGCGCCAGCCGTTGCAGAGGCCATTTTTCAGCTCTCCAAGGCCTGGGGCAAAACGCCGGTGCACGCCCGCTCCACACCGGGCTTCATCGTCAACCGCATTGCCCGGCCTTACTACGCCGAAACGCTGGC
>PNML01000173.1 GCA_013823635.1 Polaromonas sp.
CGGCAATGGCGGCGGTGATTTCACCGCGCCGGGCGGAAACGGGCAGGGATTCGGGGAAGGTGATGTTCAACTCCAGGCGTGCGCCGCCTGGCGCTGAGTCAGCTGGGACAGCGGAAGGGCCATGGGGGGCGCGGGGAACCTCGGTCTGGGCGGGAAGCGACGTGGACATGGGTGAAGGGAAGTCTTTCGGGGGCCTCGCCACCCGGCACCGTCGCCCGTGCGGCAACCCTGTGCCGGGGCGATGCGTGGTGGGGAGCGGGTGGCAGTGGCGTCAGAAGTCGTCGTTGCCCGAGGCCAGGCTTTCAAAACGCGTGAGCTGGTTCAGGAAGGCCAGCTTCACCGTGCCCGTGGGGCCGTTTCGCTGCTTGCCAATGATGACCTCGGCCACACCCGGCTCTTTGCTGTCTTTGTTGTAGTACTCGTCGCGGTAGATAAACATGATGATGTCCGCGTCCTGCTCAATGGCGCCAGACTCCCGCAAGTCGCTCATCATGGGGCGCTTATCGGTGCGCTGCTCCACGCTGCGGTTGAGCTGGGACAGGGCAATGACGGGGCATTGCAGTTCCTTGGCCAGCATTTTCAGGCCCCGCGAAATTTCGCCCAGCTCGGTGGCCCGGTTCTCGCCGCTGGAGCTGGCGCTGCCGCTCATCAGCTGCAGGTAGTCCACCACAATCAGGCCCAGCTTGCCGCACTGGCGGGCCAGGCGGCGGGCGTTGGCGCGCAGTTCGCTGGGCGTCAGGCCAGGGGTTTCGTCGATGTGCAGCGAGATGTTGCGCAGCTTTTCAATGGCTTCGGTCAGGCGCGGCCATTCGTCGTCGGTCAGCTTGCCGTTGCGCAAGTGCCCCTGGTTGATGCGGCCAATGGAACCCACAATGCGCACCGCCAGCTGGGCCGCACCCATTTCCATGGAAAACACAGCCACCGGCAGGCCCTCGTTCAGCGCCACGTGCTCGGCGATGTTGATGGCCAAGGCGGTCTTGCCCATGGACGGGCGGGCCGCCAGCACGATCATGTCACCGGCCTGGAAGCCAGCCGTCATGCGGTCCAGGTCGTAAAAACCCGTGGGCACGCCGGTGATGTCGTTGGGGTTGTCGGCCATCTCCTGCACACGGTCGAGCAGGTCCACCACCAGGGTGTCCATGCCCTGGAAGCCCTGCTTCATGCGCGAGCCTTCTTCACCGATGTTGAAGATTTTTTGCTCGGCCTCGTCCAGAATTTTGGCCACCGGCTTGCCCTGCGGGTTGAAGGCGGCGGTGGCGATGTCGTCGCTGGCGGTCAGCAGTTTGCGCAGGATGGCGCGTTCCCGCACGATTTCCGCGTAGCGGCGGATGTTGGCGGCGCTGGGCACGTACTGCGCCAGCGAGTTCAGGTACACCAGGCCGCCCACTTCCGTGGCCTTGCCCAGGCTTTGCAGTTGCTCGAACACGGTGATCACGTCGGCCGGCTTGGACGCATTGACCAGGTGGGCAATGGCCGAGTACACCAGCCGGTGCTCGTAGCGGTAAAAGTCGGTGTCGTGGATGAGGTCGCCCACGCGGTCCCAGGCACTGTTGTCCAGCAGCAGGCCACCGAGCACACTGGACTCCGCCTCCAGCGAATGGGGCGGAATGCGCAGCTGCGCCAGTTGGGTGTCCACGGCAAAGTCCGTGGGCTCCAGGGGGTCAAAAGTGCGTGAAACGGCAGCGGTCATGGGCAAAGGGTCCGGTTGGGCGGCCTATGTTACGGGCTCGGCGTGGGTGCGTCACCGCACAAGTCTGTGGACAACTGCACTGAAACCGTGTGGAAAAGCAGGGGAAAGGCCGGGATAACACAGGCAATGCCAGGTGTCCCACGGGCTGGGCGTTCCCCCATGCAAAAAGCCGCCCGGAGGCGGCTTTTTTTGATGTGGCTGGGGGCCGTTGCGCCGTTGGCCTGTTCGGTGAATGCACCGCAGGCCCGGGCGCACACCACCTCAGGCGGTTTCGCCCAGCACCTGGACAGCGATTTCGACGGACACGTCGGTGTGCAGGGACACGACCACGTTGTACTCGCCCACGGCCTTCAGTTGGCCATTGGGCATGCGCACCTGGGCCTTGACCACGGCATGACCCATCTTGACCAGTTCATCCGCGATGTCGTGGTTGGTCACGGAACCGAACAAGCGGCCGTCCACGCCAGCCTTCTGGCTGATTTTGACGATGACACCGTCCAGCTTGGCACCTTGGGCCTGGGCTTCTGCCAGCTTGGCGGCAGCGGCCTTTTCGATCTCGGCACGGCGTGCCTCGAACTCGGCAATGGCTTTGGCGGTGGCACGGCGGGCCTGGCCGGTGGGGATCAGGAAGTTGCGTGCGTAACCGTCCTTGACCTTGACCACGTCACCCAGCGAACCCAGGTTGACAATCTTTTCGAGCAGAATGATTTGCATGCTGTCTCTCCTTAAGCGCGGTGTTGGTCAGAGTAAGGCAACATGGCCAGGAAGCGGGCGCGCTTGATGGCGGTGTTGACCTGACGCTGGTAGATGGCACGGGTGCCAGTCAGGCGTGCGGGGATGATCTTGCCGTTTTCGGCAATGAAATCGCGCAGGGTGTCGATGTCTTTGTAGTCAACTTCTTCGACGTTGGCGACGGTGAAACGGCAGTAGCGCTTGCGCTTGAACAGCAGCGACTGGGTGTTGCGCTTGGGGCGCTTGTCTTTGTTGAAACGTTTGGGTGCAGCCATGATGGGCCTTCCTATGTTCTGTGAATGTCCTGGATGTGAAAAACGATGCCTTTGCCGTTGCGTGACATGCCCAAAAACCCAGAGAACCCCCACTCGGCGTCCAGACTGGCCTTGGCCAGTGCTTCTGCCTGTGTGCCAAACGAAACGGCCCGGAGGCTGAGCTTGATTTGGCGGGGAGAACCTGCATCGGTGACCTGCGACTCATGCTCCAGCAGAACGTCGATGGCCGGTATGCCGGCCGGGGTATACCGCAAGGGATACACCTGCGAAATTCTGGCGGTGAGTTGAAGCTGGTTCACACCGTTGTCGCCGGGTGATTTCACCGCAGCGAGGGGGTCACGCAAGGAAATCAGGCAGCGCTCTCCTGCTGAGAGGCTTTGCGGGCCTCTTCACGCTCGACCGATTTCATCATGGAAGATGGGCCGGTTTCGGCTTT
>PNML01000174.1 GCA_013823635.1 Polaromonas sp.
AAAACTCGACAGCAGCGGAATGAACGACCGGCCCGACAGGCCCACGGTGCCCATCACCCGGTCCAGCAAAAAGGCCGCGCGCGGCAAATAGCCCGAGTCTTCCAGCGCCAGGATGAACAGAAACAGCACCAGAATCTGCGGCAAAAACACCAGCACGCCGCCCACACCGGCCAGGATGCCGTCCAGCAGCAGGCTGCGCAGCGGCCCCTCGGCCAGCAGGCCACCCACCACCTCGCCCAGCCAACCCGTGCCCTCCTTGATCCAGTCCATGGGCACGGCCGCCCACGAGAACACCGCCTGAAACATGAGGAACAGCGTGGCCAGCAGCACCAACATGCCCCACAGCGGGTGCAGCACCACGCGGTCAATGGCGTCGTCCAGGCGCAAGCTGGTGGTGGGTGCCGTCAGCACCTTGGCCAGGATGGCGCGCACCTGCTGCTGCGTGTCCATCACGTCTTGCAGGCTGGGGGCTTGCCAGGCCACGGGGCCCCGGGCGGCAAGGGCCTGGCGCTGGGTGGCCAGACCGGCCATGTCCCACTGTTCGATGTGCGCCACCAGGTCGGCCGCACCGTTCACCTGCACGCTCACCGCCGGCACCACGGGCATGCCCAGCTCGGCTGACAACGCGGGCACGTCGATGCTCAGGCCCTGGCTGCGGGCCATGTCCATCATGTTGATGACCAGCAGCATGGGCAGGCCCAGGGCCTTGGCCTCCAGCACCAGGCGCAGGTTCAGGCGCAGGTTGGTGGCATCGGCCACACACACCAGCAGGTCGGGCCTGGCCTCGCCACCGCGTTGACCGGTGACCACGTCGCGGGTCACGGCTTCGTCCTGGCTCAGCGGGTTGAGGCTGTAGGCACCGGGCAAGTCCAGCACCTGCACGCGCCGCCCGCCAGGGGTCAGCAACAGGCCCTCTTTGCGCTCCACCGTCACACCGGCGTAGTTGGCCACCTTCTGGCGGCTGCCGGTCAGCAGGTTGAACAGCGCGGTTTTGCCGCAGTTGGGGTTGCCCAGCAGGGCCACGCGCAGGGCCAGTGCAGGGCCTGACGGGTGGACCGCCGTGCTCATGGGGCCACCGCCCCAGCCGTGGCGGCGCTGGCAGCATTCAGCTCAGACACCCGGATCAGCGCCGCTTCATGGCGGCGCAGGGCAAAGGTGCTCTGGCCCACGCGCACGGCCAAGGGGTCGCGCCCGGGCAGGCCGCAGGCCGTCAGCCGCACGCGCTCACCGGGCAAAAAACCCACCTCCAGCAGGCGCAGCAAGGTGTTGGCCTGGTCGTCGGACTGGGGGGAGGCAAAACCCACCACCTCGGCCACCGTGTGCAGCGGCCACTCGTCCAGGCCCAGCGCCGGGGGCGGCGGCAAGTCGGTGGTGGGAGAAGGGGTGCTCATGTTCAGCGCAATGTCCATGGGGGCCTCGGTCAGGTGGCACAGGGTATGGGCCAGCAGTTTATCAAATGCAACTTATTCTCATTTAAAAATTGGTGCCCAGTTGATGTGGGTCAAAGGCGCAGGGCTGCACCAGGCCGCGCCACCACCTGGCGGGTGCCGGGTATTTGCCCGACTGTTGCAAGCAACCGACACCACGCGGTTTTCAGCGGTGCTAACTTCGCCGCGCATGACGCATGGCATTGACACCCCTCCCGGCGCTGGCCCCAGCCAGGCCTCCATCGCCCCGGGTTGCCCGGTGAACGTGGGCCAGCTCACGCTGTCGCCGCACATTGGCGCACACGCCGATGCCCCGCTGCACTACGACCCCAGCGGCCAGGCCGTGGGCGCGCTGGACCTGACGCCCTACCTCGGCCCTTGCCGGGTGATACACGCCATCAGCCCGGGCCCGCTGGTGCAGCCGCACCACCTTGCCCACGCGCTGACCGCCCCCCTGCCGCCCCGCGTGCTGGTGCGCACCTACCAGCGCATGCCGCAACGCGAGTGGGATGCAGCCCTGAGTGCTTTTGCCCCCGAAACCGTGGCGCAACTGGCCGACCTGGGCGTGGTGCTGGTGGGCATTGACACCGCCAGCGTGGACCCCGCCGACAGCAAAACCCTGGACAGCCACCAGGTGCTGCGCCAGCGCCAGCTGCGCGTGCTGGAAAACCTGGTGCTGGACGAGGTACCCGAGGGCGACTACGAACTCATCGCCCTGCCCCTGAAGCTGATGACCGCCGACGCCAGCCCCGTGCGCGCCGTGCTGCGGGCGCTGGCGCCGGTGGCGCCACCCCAAAGTTTTTAGCCAAAACACCCTCTAGCGCTTGTTTTGATTGAATAGTTTGCTATGGTTTTATTTTTTCAATAAAAAGACACCTCAGCGCTTATCTGCATTCAATTCTTTGCTCTGCTTTTCACAAAACCCCATGACCACTCCCACCGCCCTCACCCTGGCCCACTGCCAAGCGCTGGACGCCGCCGACCCGCTGCGGCCCCTGCGCGACCTGTTCGACCTGCCGCCCGACACCCTCTACCTCGACGGCAACTCGCTGGGCGTGATGCCGCGCAGCGCCCCGGCCCGCGTGGCCCGCGCCGTGACCGAAGAATGGGGGCGCGACCTCATCCGCAGCTGGAACAGCGCCGGGTGGTTTGCGCTGCCGCAGACCGTGGGCAACCAGATTGCCCGGCTGGTGGGCGCGGGCCAGGACGAGGTGGTGGCCACCGACAGCACCTCGGTCAACCTGTACAAGGTGCTGAGCGCCGCGCTGAACATCGCCGCGGCCGACGCGCCCGGGCGCCGCGTGGTGCTGAGCGAGCGCAGCAACTTCCCCACCGACCTCTACATTGCCCAGGCGCTGTGCGCCGAGCGCGGCTGCACCCTGCGTCTGATGGACGTGGACGCAGGCCCCGCCGCCACCCCCGCCAGCCTGACCGAACAGGTGCAGGCCCAGCTCACGCCCGACGTGGCCGTGCTCATGCTCACGCATGTGAACTACCGCACCGGGGCCATGCACGACATGGCCGCCGTGACCGCCGCCGCCCACACCGCCGGGGCGCTGACCGTGTGGGACCTGGCCCACAGCGCCGGGGCCGTGCCGGTGGACCTGAACGGCGCACAGGCCGACTTTGCCGTGGGCTGCGGCTACAAATACCT
>PNML01000175.1 GCA_013823635.1 Polaromonas sp.
GTTTCGCTTCCGTTGCATTGCACAGATGCGCTCCGCGGCCATATCCCGCTCGGATGGTTGCATGGGTGCGCCCAATGGAAAATTAGTCGCCCTGAAACCACCCAATCCGTTGTGTCGAACACCTCGGCAGGGATGATGCACTTGGGGCTGTCGTGCAGCCCCAAGCTTGCGGCACCCGGTGATGGTCTCCTGCGGATCAGCGCCGGACCAGAGAGCGTGTCAGGCCTTCTTGAGCCAAGTCAGACCGGGCCAAGTGGCGACCATGACCACCACGCCGATGGCAAGCGCCGTGCCAATCAGGAACATCCAGTCGATGAACTTGTACAGATCGGAAAAACCGGCGTGCGTGAGGATCGGGACGAACACAAAGGTCAGCGCTGCAGCTACCAAGCCGAACAAGGCGGTGATCGGCAGGCTGCGCCGCCATTGGGTCTTGGGCGCACGCTTGAGCGCCAACACCAGCGTAAGCCCCCAAGCCAGCGCCAGCAACACCACCAGCCACAGCAGCGGCAGCAGCATCTCGTACACGATGTTGATTCCCATCCAGATGTTGTACAGCATGATTGTTTACTCCTTAAGAAAGCTTAGATGCGGCCGCGCAGAAGGGCGACGTAAGCGGGCTTGAGCAAGCGGTCTTTCATGACCCAAGCAAAGAAGCTGTCTGCCAGCGGGTCGACGAAAGGTATGGAGGGAATCAGGTTGCCGTCGTAGTCGATTTCTAGCAACTGCGCCGATCCGACGCGTGTCACCAGCGGGCAGGAAGAGTAGCCGTTGAATTGCTGGTCGGGGAGCTGGTTCTGGATGACCCGAATCAGGTTGTGGGCCACGATCGGTGCGCTGCCTTTGATGGTGGCGGCCGATTTGCCGCGCGGCGTGCCGTTGATGTCGCCGATGCCAAACACATTGGGGAAGCGCCGGTGCTGCAAGGTCTCCCGATTCACCTCCAGCCAGCCGCCACCGGCAAAGGGGCCTTCTTTCCACGCCAAGTCGCTGTTGCGCACCGAGTCGTTGGCACTCATCGGCGGCACCACATGGATGAAGTCGTAATCGACCGTGGTTTGTGCGCCAGTCGCAGCAACCGGTGCGCCAGTCGCAGTAACCGGTGCGCCAGTCGCAGCAGCCGGTGCGCCAGCCGCAGCAGCCGGTGCGCCAGCCGCAGCAGCCGGTGCGCCAGCCGCAGCAGCCGGTGCGCCAGCCGCAGCAGGCCGTGCGCCGCCGCCCTCTGCGACCGCAGTAAAGGTGGCGCGCCGGGCCCCAATGTCGATGCCGGTCAAGCGCTGGCCGAAGCTGAATCCGATGTCGCGCTCACCGAAACGGCGTTGTATGTCTCGGTTAAAGTCCGGCTGCCCGAGCAGGGTCCCGAGAGCGGTGTAGTAATGCATATGGACACGATCGCGCGTACCCGCCGAGCGCGCCTGGTCGTCAAACAAATAGGCCATTATCACCGGCGCCCCACCGCAGCGTATCGGTGTTTGAGGCACGCTCGTCACGAGTCGTCCGCCGGTACGGCGCAAGGTGTCCATGAGTTTCCACGTGTCGGCGGAGGCCTGCGCGCCTGCATAGACCGAGGTCAGTCCGTTTTGGCCAAGGGCGGCCACATCCATCCCTTGAATGGCCCCCCAGTTCATCTGCACGCCGGTGGCCACGACGAGGAAGTCGTAGCGGATGCGCTGCCCACCGCGGGTGACGACGGTGTTGGCCGTGGGATCGAATTCGGCCACGTAGTCCTTCACCCAGTTGATGTCGCGTGGGAGATGGTGTGATGTGGGTTCCATCAAGACGCGATCAACCGACCACACACCGCCGCCCACCATCGGAAAGCCAGGCTTGTAGTCATGGCGCTCGGTTGCGTCGATGATGGTGATGCGCGCGCCTCTTAGCCCGCGTGCGAGCCGGTTGGACATGGCGATGCCCCCCGTGCCGCCACCAACGATTACGATGTGGGCTTGGGTGCTCACTTGGGCTTGAGCGGGCTCGGCTGCACTGGCAAGCGCAGCGGCCAAGGGCGCAGCAGCAAGCCCCGCGAGGATGGTTCGCCGACCGATGGGTGAATGTGACATGGATTTTCTCCGGTTGGTTTGATACCCCCCTGGGCACCTTGTTTGATACCGACTATACCAGCGAGAGTACACAAACCCCGATTGCTGTAGCGGGGCCGTAGGTTATTGTCAACGGAGGGGGTTAGAAGCCAAAGAGCACGCTCAGGCGCTGCAATGACGCGCGTCTGTGGCGCGCTGGCGTAGAGAATCCGGCGTGTGGGGGGAGCAGAGTCAGGCCAAGCAGGTGGTGTGCTCAGCCAGCGCTGTTCTTTGACCCAAGGTGGCGGCTGTAACCTGACACTGCCCTGGTTCAGTGCCGACGCGAACGCTGGGATTGCGTGAGCAAAACCAGCATTCGAACCTGATCACAGTTGCATCAAGCGGCTTTTTTGAGGTAGCTCAGGCTGGGCCAAGTGGCGACCAAAAATGCCACACCGACACCCACCGCTACACCGATCGCGAACAGCCAGTCGGCGAATTGATTTAGATCAGCAAAGCTTGATCCGACCAAGGTGGGGAGCAAAACAAAAGTTAGCACCATACCGGCCAAGCCGATTAGGCCGCTGGTGGGCAAGGCTTTGCGCCATTGGGCTTTGGGGGCGCGCAGCAACGCCAGCACCAAGGTGGCGCATCAAGCGAGCGCCACCAGGCCTATCAGCCACAGCACGGGCAGCAGCATGACGAAAACGATGTTGAGGCCGAGCCACAAGTTGTACAGCATGAGGGGTATCTCCAAAAAAGGGCTTAGGCGCGGCCGCGCAAAACGGCGACGTAGGCGGGTTTGAGCAAGTGCACCTTCATCGTCCAAGCAAAGAAGCTGTCTTGCAGCGGGTCGATCAGGGGCAGCGTGGGCACTAGGTTGCCGTCGTGGTCGAACTCGACCAACAGCGCCGAACCCACGCGGGTGATCAGCGGGCAGGAGGTGTAGCCGTTGAACTTCTGATCGGGGGCCTGGTTCTGGATGGCCCGAATCAGGTGGCCGGCCACAATCGGCGCCCCGCCCTTGACGGTGGCGGCGGTTTTGCCGCGCGG
>PNML01000176.1 GCA_013823635.1 Polaromonas sp.
GGGGCATGAGACAGACCGTGGTAATGCGGTTGCCGACGATTTTTTCGTCGAAAACGATGGCCGACAGCGCCTCTGGGAATTCGAATTCAAAACCGTCAGCCTGTACTTTCATTGACCCAGGCTTCCCATTTGTTGGCGTATTTCGCGGTCAGCCAGCGTGCCCAGCGTTTCATCAATGGCGTTAGGCTGCAAATCGTCGTAACACGCAAACGATGCTACTTGTACGTCCCGTTGGGTATCCCTGTACAGGCTGTGGAACAGAGCCTTGTCTTGAGGAGCCAACTGGAGGTCGAATTCCTTTAGCAGGTGGTAGTTGTGGGTGGTGACAAACACCTGAACACCCATGCGCTGCAGCTCAATGAGAATTTGCACCACGGTGCGCATCAGCTTGGGGTTGAGGTTGGTTTCCGGCTCATCCCACAGCAATACGCTGCCTGCAAGCAAGGTGCCGTTCTGAATCAGGATCCATAGCAGGCCCAGTTTTCGAATACCTTCTGCCAAGAGCGTGAATTCCAACTCACCCTGTGGGCTTTTTAGAAAAAACTCTTCATTTTTGCTGATGACCTTACCCTCCATAGACTGCTGGAGGAAGTCGAGCAACTTTTTTCGGTCGGTATCGATTGGTCCCCTGAGGGTGCCTAAGAATGCGCGATCAATGATATCGGCATACACCTCCTCAAAATGGATGTGTCGCAGGCTGTACAGCGAGCGAAATCCGGGGGCATTGGCCATCATGTCTTTGACGGGTATGTACACCGATTCCAAAGGTTGCTCTTGCCATTGCTTGTAAGCCCCTGAAAGGGTGGCCTTGGCAGGTTATTTGGTGTGGTTGGACAGGGAAAGCCGCAGCACCAATGACTTGGGCTGTGCATCCACCTCGACGGTGCGAGATACCTCTACGCTTGCGGTGCTGCTGCCGGTGCGACGTTTGACGAGTCGACCAATTTGCTCGCCAGATGGCAAAAACACCCGGTTCAATTTGCCTGCAAAAGATTTCTGGCTCTTGCTGACATCGCAGGCGGCGTAAACAACCTTGAGCAAATGTGTTTTCCCGCAGCCATTTTCACCAATGAACACATTGATGCCAGAAGAGAATTTGAGAGAAAACTGCTCAAAGGCAGTGAAGCGTTCCAACTTGATGTGGTCGATCATGGTTTCTCCTTTCTTTTGTAGCGCATGCTACAGCCTTCACCTCGGCGGTGGCACCAGCACCGTGGGTTTGGCCACGGCGTCGGTTTGCGGGAAGTCGCGGCTGTAGTGCAGGCCACGGCTTTCGCGGCGCATGAGGGCCGACATGACGATGAGGTCGGCCACCTGCACCAGGTTGCGCAGCTCCAGCAGGTCGCGCGTCACCTGGAACTGGGCATAGAACTCGTGGATTTCGCGCTGCAGCAGCGTGATGCGGTGGGCGGCGCGCTCCAGCCGCTTGGTGGTGCGCACAATGCCCACGTAGTCCCACATGAAACGGCGCAACTCGTGCCAGTTGTGGGTCACCACCACCATTTCGTCGGGGTCGGTCACGCGGCTGTCGTCCCAGGCGGGCAGGGCCGGGCGTTCGGAACGGGGTGCCTGGGCAATGCTTTTCACGGTGGCCGAGGCAAACACCATGCACTCCAGCAGTGAGTTGCTGGCCAGCCGGTTGGCACCGTGCAGGCCGGTGCAGGTGGTTTCACCCACGGCGTACAGGCCCGCCAGGTCGGTTTTGCCGTGCAGGTCGGTCACCACGCCGCCGCAGGTGTAGTGCGCGGCGGGCACCACGGGAATGGGGTCGGTGGTGATGTCGATGCCCAGCTCCAGGCAGCGGGCCTTGATGTTGGGGAAGTGCGCTTCCAGAAACTCAGGGCTCTGGTGGCTGATGTCCAGGTACACGCAGTCCACGCCGTGTTTTTTCATCTCGAAGTCGATGGCCCGGGCCACCACGTCGCGTGGGGCCAGTTCTTCGCGTGGGTCGTGCTGGGGCATGAAGCGCCCGCCCCCGGCCGACTCGGGCAGCAGCAGCTTGCCGCCTTCGCCGCGCACCGCTTCGCTGATGAGGAAGCTCTTGGCGTGCGGGTGGTACAGGCAGGTGGGGTGGAACTGGATGAATTCCATGTTGGCCACGCGGCAGCCGGCGCGCCAGGCGGCGGCGATGCCGTCGCCGGTGGCGGTGTCGGGGTTGGTGGTGTAGAGGTAGACCTTGCCCGCGCCGCCAGTGGCCAGAATGGTGTGTGGCGCGCTGAAGGTGTTCACCTCGCCCGAGGATTCGTCCAGCGCATACACGCCGTGGCAGCGGTTGGTGCTGGGGGTGGTGGCCTGGCCCAGGGTGCGGTCGGTGATGACGTCGAGCAGCATGTGGTGCTCGAACACGGTGATGTGGGGCTCTCGGGCCACCCGGTCCAGCAGGGTGTCCTGCACGGCGGCGCCGGTGGCGTCGGTGGCGTGGACGATGCGGCGGTGGCTGTGCCCGCCCTCGCGGGTCAGGTGCAGCTCGCCATGCTCGGTGGAAAACGGCACCCCCAGGGCCTGCAGCCAGCGGATGGCTTCGGGGGCGTGCTCCACCACGTGGCGGGTGGCCGCCAGGTCGCACAGGCCAGCGCCAGCCACCAGGGTGTCTTGCACATGGTTGTCGAAGGCGTCTTCCTGGTCCATGACGGCGGCAATGCCACCCTGGGCCCAGGCGCTGGCACCGTCGTTCAGGCCACGTTTGGTGAGCACGGCCACCCGGTGGGTGGGGGCCAGTTGCAGGGCGGCGGACAGACCGGCCAGCCCGCTGCCCACGATCACGACATCAAAGTGCAAGGTGCTCACGGTGGGTTTCTCAAAAAAAGAGCAAACAAGTGTTTCTGGCTATGCGCTGGGTGGTCATTCAGTTTGGAATGTAGGCCAGCCGCACGTAAATGGGGGCAAACGCTTCGGCCTGCGTCAGCTCGATCAGGGTTTCCTTGGCCAGCTCCAGCATGGCGATGAAGGTGACCACCAGCACAGGCACGCCACGGGCGGGGTCGAACAGGTCGGCAAATTCC
>PNML01000177.1 GCA_013823635.1 Polaromonas sp.
CTACACCGAGCCCCTGCTGCACGCCTGGCGCCTGAAGGTGAAGGCGGCGGCCTGAAACAACAAAAAAATAGCTGCCATTGTTTGCCAATAAAGCGTTAGCGGCGCATTTTTCTAAAAAAGCGGCACCCTCGGGTGCCGTTTTTTATTGGGCCGATGGTTCAAACGCCAGGGACAGGCAGCACACGCAACCGCCAGACACCGTTTGCTGGGTGCGTCAATCAGGTATCCGGGCGCGCCGCATCGCGCAGCAGCAAGGCCTGGCTGTAGTGCAAAAACTCATCCAGGTGCTTTTCAATGATGCTCACCGTGATGGGCAGTTGCAGTGCCTGATAGTCGTGCACGGCGATGTTGCGAAACCCCACCATGCGCTTGAGCGCATCGGCCAGCGCGGCATCCAGCCAACCGCCCTGCGCCAGCAGGGCAAACACGTCGCGCGCACTTTGCGGCACACCCAGCTTTTCACGCCGAATCAGGTGTTGGCCCATGTCCAGCGCGGCTTCGCAGGCACGCTGGATGTTCAGAATGGCGGCATCCTGGCGCGTGAAATTGGCGCCAAACGTGGCAGGGTTGGCGGCGTATTCCTCTCGCGCCCGCGCCACGCAACGCTCAATCACCGCCGCTTTGTTGATCAGCACGTCATCCGCCATACACCGACCCTCTTTGTTGAATGTCTGCCAGCAAACCGGCGCGTGCGGTATCCAGCGCCGTTTTTTCGCTGAGCACCGCCGCCTCGAACAGGGCGGCTTGCGCATCCCTGGCCCACCAGCGCTGGCCGGTGGTGATGATCTGGTACGCCATGACTGTGGAGGCTGCGCGCAAGTCAAGCAAGTCCACCGGGCAGCCCGCCACGTCGGCCAAGTCACCCGCCAGATCAAACAAGGTCAGTGGTTCAACATAACCGGCCACCAGCACCGCCAGATCAAGGTCACTGTCGGGTCCGGAGGTACCTGTGATCCGGCTGCCAAACGCATAGATGCCCAACAGGTTCGGCACGCGGGTTTGCAGGATTTGAACGATGGGGTCGTGGTTCATGTCAGCCATTGACGTTGCACTGGATGCTTTCAGGTTTGACTCGGATGCCCCCAATGCCATGGAGACACTGGCAGTGGGTGTCTGCGCTCATTCACGCATGCCAGTTTTTCATCTGATGGGCACACAGTGACGTGGTAGTGTGCCCGACATCCACAACCTGGGCCTGATGGGAAAGCCTGCCCTTCCAGGCCGCCTGCGACCTGGTGTTCAAAGGCAAAGAGCAACCCAGCGGCTACACCGAGCCCCTGCTGCACGCCTGGCGCCTGAAGGTAAAGGCGGCGGTCTGAAACAACAAAAAAATAGCTGCCACCTCTTACCAATAAAGCGTTAGCGGCGCATTTTCCTCAAAAAATAACACCCTCGGGTGCCATTTTGGGTTGGAGCGCCATCAGGTCACGCGGCCACCCCGCTTGAACACGCTGACTTCCCGCACCAGTTCCTGCGCCTGGGTGCTCAGGCTGGCTGCGGCCGCCGCCATTTGCTCGACCAGTGCCGCATTCTGTTGGGTCGCGTGGTCAATCTCCGACACAGCCGCCTCCACATGGGCAACGTCGTCGCGCTGTGAGGCCACAGCGGCGTTGATTTCTCCGACGATGTCGGCCACCTTTCGGATGCCGGCCACCACGTCGGTCATGGTGCTGCCCGCCTGATCGACCAATTCACTGCCCGCTTCCACTTGGCTCACGCTGGCGGTGATGAGGGCCTTGATTTCCCGCGCCGCTTCGGCCGAACGCCCGGCCAGCGAGCGGACCTCGGACGCCACCACGGCAAAGCCCCGGCCCTGCTCCCCGGCCCGCGCGGCTTCAACGGCGGCGTTCAGCGCCAGGATGTTGGTTTGGAAAGCGATGCTGTCGATCACACCGATGATGTCGGCAATTTTCTGGCTGGCCTCGTTGATGCCCTTCATGGTGTGGACCACTTGGGCCACGACCTCACCGCCTCGGGACGCCACCGCGCTGGCCCCTTGCGCCAACTCACTGGCCGTGGCCGCGCTTTGCGCGGACCCTTGGATGGCCTGGGCCAGCGACGCCAGACTGGAGGCCGTGGACTGCAGGTTGGAGGCCGTTTGCTCGGTGCGCGCACTCAAATCCTGGTTGCCGGTGGCGATTTCCGAGCTGGCCACATCCACCCCTTCGGCGTTGGCGCGGACGCTGTTCACCACCGCGTGCATGCGCCCCACCGTTTCCTTGAGCGCCATGCCACCGGTGGAACTGACTGGCACAGCCGTCAAATCCAGCTCAATGCCATCGGTCTGGTTGACCTTGACAACGATCGCCCCCAACTCCTCCCCTTCCTGCGCGGCACGGCGCATGATGATGGCCAGCATCACCTGCACCCCGGCCTGCACCACCACATAAAAAGCGTGCAACACGATGGTGGGGAAATCAGCCTTGGTCGTGCAGTAAAAGCCATACCCAGCGGCCTGAAGCCGGTCAAACACCACGTGGTGGACCGCGAACAACGCGGCCCCAAACACAATGAGCCGCCAGTCGAGGTACACCAGCAAAAACGCCAGCGTCACAAACACGCCAAAGTGATACTCGGTTCTGCCCTGGCCCAGTTGTATCTGAAGCGCCACCAGAGACACCAGCGACAGCGTGAGCACATAGCGACTGAGTTGGGTGCCACGCGCGCCCAAGTAAGCGGCCACGGCCAGTGCCAGAAATGCACCAGCCCCCACCGCAGCCAAGGTGGTGTCCACATACCGAAAGCCCAGCGCCAAACTGGCCAGCGCCGACAGCGTGACGGCCCCCAGCAACACCCTGTCGCCCAACAAACTGCGGCCAGCGTTGCTGGTGGAAATGGCGGCTTCACCCATGTTGTCTCCTGCGCTGATGAAATCGGGCCAGCGTGGTGCGGCCCGGCTCGTTTCATCTT
>PNML01000178.1 GCA_013823635.1 Polaromonas sp.
GGCGGAAAGAGAGGGATTCGAACCCTCGGTACTGGAGAACCAGTACGCCGGATTTCGAATCCGGTGCATTCGACCACTCTGCCATCTTTCCGGGGTGGGTCGTTGTTCTGAAAGAGCCGCGATTCTAGCAG
Source organism: Polaromonas sp. (assembly GCA_013823635.1). GTDB lineage: Bacteria > Pseudomonadota > Gammaproteobacteria > Burkholderiales > Burkholderiaceae_C > UBA2334. The sequence goes on from PNML01000178.1 coordinate 132, forward strand.
CCGGGCGGCCCTGGTTTTTCAGGCCTTGAGCAGGGTCAGTCCGCCCATGTAGGGGCGCAGCACCTCGGGCACGGTGATGCTGCCGTCTTCGTTCTGGTAGTTTTCCAGCACGGCCACCAGGGCGCGGCCCACGGCCAGGCCAGAGCCGTTCAGGGTGTGCACCAGCTCGTTTTTGCCCTGCGCGTTTTTGAAGCGGGCTTGCAGGCGGCGGGCCTGGAAGGCTTCGCAGTTGCTGACCGAGCTGATTTCGCGGTAGGTGTTCTGGGCGGGCACCCACACTTCCAGGTCGTGCGTGCGGGTGGCACCAAAACCCATGTCGCCCGTGCACAGCACGATGACGCGGTAGGCCAGGCCCAGCTTTTGAAGCACGGCCTCGGCGTGGCCGGTCATGGCCTCCATGGCTTCGTAGCTGTGGTCGGGGTGGGTGATCTGCACCATTTCCACCTTGTCGAACTGGTGCTGGCGGATCAGGCCACGCGTGTCACGCCCGGCGCTGCCCGCCTCGGAGCGAAAGCAGGGGGTGTGGGCGGTGAGCCTGATGGGCAGGTCGGCCTCGGCCACGATGGTGTCGCGCACGAAGTTGGTCAACGTCACTTCGCTGGTGGGGATGAGGTAGAGCGCCTGGTGGTCGGGCACTTCTTCACCTTCCTGTCCGCCCTTTTTGGCGGCAAACAGGTCGCCCTCAAACTTGGGCAACTGGCCTGTGCCGCGCAGGGTGTCGGCATTGACGATGTAGGGGGTGTAGCACTCGGTGTAGCCGTGCTCGCTGGTTTGCACGTCCAGCATGAACTGCGCCAGCGCCCGGTGCAGGCGGGCCACCGGGCCTTTCATGACGGTGAAGCGCGAGCCCGCGAGCTTGGCCCCGGTTTCGGGGTCCAGGCCCAGCGGCAGCGCCAGGTCCACATGGTCTTTGGGGGCGAAGGGCAGCGGCTGGGGTGAGCCGCCCAGGCCGGTGCCGGGGGCCCAGCGGCGCAGCTCGACGTTGGCCGACTCGTCTGCCCCCACGGGCACGCCCTCGTGCGGCAGGTTGGGCACGGCTTGCAGCAGGGTCAACAGTTCGGCCTGGATTTGCTCCAGCCGGGTGGCGGACGCTTCCAGCTCGGCTTTGGCGGCGGCCACCTGGGCCATGGCAGCCTCGGCCTCGGCGTGCAGGCCCTTGCCCTTCAAGCCGCCAATTTGTTTGGACAGCGTGTTGCGCTGCGATTGCAGCTCTTCGGTGCGCACCTGCAGGGTTTTGCGCTCGGCTTCCAGCGCGGTGAAAGCGGCCACGTCCAGGTAGGGCTGGGGGGACTTGCGGGTGTTGAGGCGGGCGATGACCTGGTCCAGGTCTTTGCGCAGCAGGGTGATGTCGAGCATGGGAAGTTTCTGCGGTTGATTTTTAAGCTTTATCAGTCTCCACCGCTTGTCAGCAATGGGTTTTCAGCTATGGATATTTTTAGTCTTGAACAGCTGGCTGACCATCCAGTCGCAGGCCTTTGGGCAGTGGGAACTGGGTGGTTTCTTCAATGCCATCCATCTTGCGCACGGCCACGGCGCCCAGCTCGCGCAGGCGCTGCACCACGCCTTGCACCAGCAGCTCGGGGGCCGAGGCCCCGGCGGTGATGCCCACGCGCTGCTTGCCCTCGAACCACTCGGGCTGCAGTTCGCTGGCGTCGTCCACCATGAAAGCGGGGGTGCCCAGCTTGGCCGCCAGCTCGCGCAGGCGGTTGCTGTTGCTGCTGGTGGGGCTGCCCACCACCACCACCACGTCCACCTGCGGGCTCATGAGCTTGATGGCGTCCTGGCGGTTTTGCGTGGCGTAGCAAATGTCCTGCTGCTTGGGCGCGCGGATGTGCGGAAACCGGGCCACCACGGCGGCGGTGATCTCGGCGGCATCGTCCACGCTGAGGGTGGTCTGGGTGACCACGGCCAGGCGCTCGGTCTGGCGGGGCTGCACGCGGGCCACATCGGCCACGTCTTCCACCAGGTGGATGCCTTCGCTCAACTGGCCCATGGTGCCTTCCACCTCGGGGTGGCCTTTGTGGCCGATCATGATGAACTCATAGCCCTCTTTGGCCAGCTTGGCCACCTCCACATGCACTTTGGTGACCAGCGGGCACGTGGCGTCAAACACCTGAAAACCCCGCGCCTGGGCCTCGTGCTGCACGGCCTTGCTGACACCGTGGGCCGAGAAAATGAGGGTGGCGCCAGGGGGCACATCGGCCAGGTCTTCAATGAAGATGGCACCGCGCGACTTGAGGTCGTTCACCACATGGGTGTTGTGCACGATTTCATGGCGCACGTAGATGGGTGCGCCAAACTTGACCAGTGCGCGGTCCACGATGTCGATGGCGCGGTCCACACCGGCACAAAAACCCCGGGGCTCGGCCAGCAGGATGCTGGCGTCGGGCGGCATGACGGGCTGGCCCATCACAGCACCCCGATCAGCTGCACTTCAAACCGCACGGCCTGCCCGGCCAGCGGGTGGTTGAAGTCGAACAGCACGGCGCCATCGGCGCGCACCTCGCGCACCGCCCCGGCATAGCTGCCCAGGCCATCGGGCGTGGGGAACTGGACCACGTCACCGGCCACGTACTGCTCTTTGGGGTCGCCCAGCTCGTTGAGCAGCTTGCGCGCCACCCACTGCACCATGTCGGGCTGGCGCTCGCCAAAGGCCTCGCCGGG
>PNML01000179.1 GCA_013823635.1 Polaromonas sp.
GCGGCCAGCGCGGCCTCCACCACGGGCGCAAAGCGCTCGATGCTCTCGGCGATGGAGCAGTTGATGTTTTTCTGGCTGAAGGCCTCGCTCGCGGCGCCAAACACCACGATCTCATCCGGGCGATCGGCCAGTGCGGCCTCAAAGCCCTTGAGGTTGGGCGTGAGCACCGAATAGCGCACACCGCTTTGGCGCGCCATGCCTTGCATGACATCGTGGTTGTCGGCCATCTGGGGCACCCACTTGGGGCTGACGTAACTAGTGACTTCAATTTCTCGCAAACCCGCGGCCTGCAAGCGGTGGACCAGTTCGACCTTGACGGCGGCGGGTACCAGCTGCTTTTCGTTTTGCAGGCCATCGCGGGGGCCCACGTCGATGAGGCGGACGCGGGAGGGGAATGTGCTGAGGGTGGTCATGGAGGTGTCTCTTTCGTTCTGTGCGTGGGCGTGGAGGGCCATCGGCGACACGCCCGGTGACGGGTATTGTGGTGGCAGCCGGCGTGCAAAACGGCCACCACGGCCCTTCCCCTCAATACCCCAGCCCTGTGTCCACCACCCCGGCAATGGCCGACAGCGGTTGGCCTGCCGCCAGGGCGCTGATTTTGCCGGCGATCTGCGCGATGCTTTCGTCGCGCAGGGTGCGGGCCGAGGTGTGCGGGGTGAGGGTGAGCTGGGGGTGGTGCCAGAAGGGGTGGCCAGCGGGCAGCGGCTCGGTGCGGAACACATCCAGCGTGGCCCCGGCCAGGTGGCCACTGCCCAGCAAGGCCAGCAGGTCGGCATCGACCAGGTGCGCACCGCGCGCCACGTTGATGACATAACCACCCGGCTGCAGGCGGGACAGGTGCTCGCGGTTGAGGATGTTTTCGGTCTCAGGCGTGAGCGGCAGCAGGTTGACCAGCACGCGGCTGGCGGCCAGAAAGTCGTTCAACTGCGCAGCACCCGCAAAGGTGCGCACGCCGGGCAAAACGCCAGCCGCTTTGGCCGAGCGGCTCCAGCCGTTGACCGGGAACTCGAAGGTGTGCAGCGCCTGCGCCACACGGCTGCCCAGCACACCCAGGCCCAGCACGCCCACGGCAAAGTCGGCGCGGGAACGCGGCTTGCGGAACCGCCACTGCCCCTGGGCCATGTCGGCCTCGGACACGTCCAGCTCGCGGAAGTGGCGAATGACGGCCTGGCACACGTACTCGGCCATTTGCACCGACATGCCCGCGTCGTCCAGCCGCACCACGGCCAAGCCGGGTGGCAGCTGGAGCTTGAGCAACGCATCCACGCCCGCACCGATGTTGAACAGTGCCTTGAGGCCAGGCTGCTCGTCCACCAACTGCTGGGGCGGGGCCCACACCACGGCGTAATCGGCCGGGGGTGCGCCCGGCGCCCACACGCTGACGTGGGCACCGGGCAAAGCGGCGCTCAGCCCCGCCTGCCAGGGTTCAGGGGCGGTGCCGGTGAGGCACAGGGTGATGCGGCAGTCAGTCAAGTTTGGCCTCTTTTCAAATGAATGAGCTTAAAACCCAATAACCATCAGCGCTGGATGCCAAAAACATCACAAAAACCATGCCCAACCCGACCAACCAGCCCCGGGGTCTGCTGGGCCGCCGGGTGCGGCCAGGGGGTGCTCATGCAGCGCTCAGGCGCAGCAATTCGGCCCCTTCGGTCACCTGGTCGCCGGGGGCGAACATCAGCTCGGCCACGGTGCCGTCTGCCGGAGCGGCGATGGTGTGCTCCATTTTCATGGCCTCCATCACGGCCAGGGCTTGGCCTTTTTTGACCACGTCACCCGCCTGGACGGCGAACGACACCACCTTGCCGGGCATGGGCGCGGTGAGGCGGCCACCCTCGCCCTGGCCTTCGCCCGCATGGGCCAGCAGGTCCACGCTGATGATCTGGGTGGCCCCGGCGGGGGTGAACACATGGCCCACCTCGCCCCGGCGGTACACCTGCACCGTGCTGCGCTGTCCGGCAAAACTGACCACCAGACCGTCGCCCGTGGCGGTGGGCTCAAAGGCCAGCAGGCCAGAGATCGCAGCCTCACCCTCCCCCACCGTCAGGCGCAGCGCGCCGTCGTGCAAATAGCTCAGGGTGGATTGCACCGTGTGGCCCTGGAATTCAAAGGCAAAGCGGCGGCCGAACTCGGTGTGCAGGCGCCAGCCATCCGTCTTGCTGAACGGGTCGCGGCCCTGGGCGGCGCGCTCGTCGGTCAGCGTCTGGGCCACGTCAGCAGCGGCGGCCAGCGCCAGGCCCACGGGTTCCTGGTGGAACAGCACGTCGGCCTCGCGCTGGATGAGCGCGGTGTCCAGCCGCCCCTGGGCAAACGAGTCGCTGCGGGCCACGCGGCGCAAAAACTGCACGTTGGTGGTCAGGCCCACGATGTGGGTCTGGGCCAGCACGGCGTCCAGGCGGGCCAGCGCCTGTTCGCGGTCATCGCCGTGCACGATGAGCTTGGCCACCATGGAGTCGTAATAGGGGCTGATGGCGTCGCCTTCGCGCACACCGTCGTCCACCCGCGTGGTACCGCGCTCAAACGCGGTGTGCGCGGGCTTGCGGTACACCTGCAGCGTGCCGGTGGCGGGCAGGAAGTTGTTGTCGGGATTTTCAGCACAAATTCTGGCTTCTATCGAATGACCGGTGAGCTTCAGTTGCTCCTGTTTCAGGGGCAGTGGCTCGCCACTGGCCACGCGCAGTTGCCACTCCACCAGGTCCAGACCGGTGATGGCTTCGGTCACGGGGTGCTCCACCTGCAGGCGGGTGTTCATTTCCATGAAATAAAACTTCATGGCCTCGGGGTGG
>PNML01000180.1 GCA_013823635.1 Polaromonas sp.
CCGCAAATGGTGCGCCTGGCGCTGCCCGGTTTCACCAACAACTGGCTGGTGCTGATGAAGGCCACTGCCCTGGTGTCGTTGCTGGGCCTGCAAGACATGACCTACCTGGCCAAGCAGGCCGGGGCCGCCGCGCGCGGTGAAATTGCCAACGCGCCGCTGCTGTTTTTTGCCTTCACGGCGCTGATTTACCTGGTGTTCACCAGTGTCTCCCTGGTGCTGCTGCGCCTGCTGGAAAAGAAGTACTCCATGGGTGTGCGCCGGGGGAGTTTTTAAGTGGAATTTGAAGTCATTTTCCGGCCCGAGAACCTGCTGCTGTTCTGGGAAGGCATCGTCAACTCGCTGGCGCTGCTGGGCGCCTCGCTGCTGGCCGGTGGTCTGCTGGCCCTGCCACTGGCGGTGGCCAGGGTGTCCGAGCGCGTGTGGCTGCGCGGCCCGGTGTGGCTGTTCACCTACGTGATGCGCGGCACGCCGCTGCTGATTCAGGTCTACCTCATCTACTACGGCCTGGGCCAGATGGAATGGATACAGGCCCGCTGGGACGACGCCTGGCCGTGGATGCACTTCAAAGAGCCCTTCTTCTGCGCCGCCCTGGCGTTTGCACTGAACACCTGCGCCTACACCGCCGAGTTGCTGGCCGGTGCCATCCGCGACACCGCCCACGGCGAAATCGAGGCGGCACGCGCCTGTGGCATGTCGGGCTGGGCGACCATGCGGCGCATCGTGCTGCCGTCGGCCATGCGGCGCAGCCTGCCGGGTTATTCCAACGAGGTCATCATGATGATGCACAGCACCTCGCTGGCCAGCGCCGTGCCCGCGCTGCTGGACATCACCGGCGCGGCGCGCAGCATCTATGCCGACTTTTACCTGCCGTTCGAGGCCTTCATCACCGCCGGCGTCATCTACGCCTGCATGACGCTGGTGCTGGTGGGCCTGTTCCGCCTGGCCGAGCTGCGCTGGATGGCCCACCTGGCTCCCCGCAAGGCCTGAACCGGAGAAGCGCCCGAAATTTCGAATGATTTTGGCATCCGGCGCATGACAGGTAATGATTTCAAGCTATAAAAACAAATAACCGAGACACATTGCCATGCAAGTGGTTGAACACCCCCTGATTTCACAGGCCATTGGCACGCAACGCTGCCTGACCAGCCTGCACTTCGGCCAGGCAGGCGCGGCACCCAAGGTGTACCTCCAAGCCAGCCTGCACGCCGACGAATTGCCCGGCATGCTGGTGGCCCACCACCTGCGCGGGTTGCTGCAGGCCGCCGAGGCCCGTGGCGAGTTGCGCGGCGAGGTGGTGCTGCTGCCCGTGGCCAACCCCATTGGCCTGGACCAGACCGTGCTGCACAGCCAGCTGGGGCGCTTCGAGCTGGCCACCGGCGAAAACTTCAACCGCCAATACCCCCCGTTCGCCCAGTGGCTGCTGGAAGACGGCCACAGCGTGGCCCCGCTGCTGGGGCCAGACGCCCAGGCCAACACCGCCACCATCCGCGCGGCCATGCACGCCGCGCTGGACCGCCACCCGCCCACCACCGAGCTGGGCAGCCTGCGCCACACCCTGATGCGCCTGGCCTGTGATGCCGACGTGGTGCTGGACCTGCACTGCGACTTCGAGGCCGCTGTCCACCTCTACACCGAGCCACCGTGTGCCCCCACGCTGCTGCCCCTGGCAGCGCTGCTGGGCGCGCGCGCGGTGCTGCTGGCCCAGGGCTCGGGGGCCATGTGTTTTGACGAAGCGCTCAGCGGTGTCTGGTGGCAACTGCCCCAGCTGCTGGCCGAGCGCCTGGGCCCTGACTTTGTGGCCCAACACCCCATTGCCCAGGGCTGTGCCAGCACCACGGTGGAGCTGCGCGGCCAGGCCGACGTGCGCCACGACCTGGCCCAGGCCGATGCCGCCGCGCTGATGGCCTACCTGGTGCACCTGGGGGTGGTGGCTGGCCCTGCCCCAGCCCTGCCCGCCATGGCCTGTCACCCCACCCCCCTGGCGGGCACCGAGGTGCTCAAGGCAGCCCAGTCGGGTGTGCTCACCTACCGGATACCCCCTGGCGCTGACGTGGCCGCGGGCGACCTGGTGGCCGAGGTCATCCACCCCGTGACCGGTCACACCAGCCCCATCGTCGCCAGCGTGGGGGGCGTGCTGTATGCCCGCCACAACCTGCGCTGGGCCACCACGGGCCTGGAGGTGGGCAAAATCTCGGGCGACACGCCTTTTCGCACCGGCCCGCTGCTGAGCGCCTGAGGCCGCCACCGGCCCCCACACACCTTCCCCCTCACTTCTCCCAACGTCCACCATGAGCCAGAAACTTGAAGTCAGGGACATCCACAAACGCTACGGCAACCACGAGGTGCTCAAGGGCGTGTCCCTCACCGCCCATGCGGGCGATGTCATCAGCATCATCGGCTCCAGCGGTTCGGGCAAAAGCACGTTTCTGCGCTGCATCAACCTGCTGGAGCGGCCCCACAGCGGCAGCATCAGCGTGGCGGGCGAGCCACTGCAACTGACGCAGGCCAAAGACGGCATGCTCAAGGCCAGCAGCGACAAGCAACTGCAGGCCATGCGCTGCAAGCTGGCCATGGTGTTCCAGCACTTCAACCTCTGGAGCCACCTGACGGTGCTGGAAAACGTGATGGAGGCCCCCGTGCATGTGCTGGGCATTTCCAGGGCCGAGGCGGAAGAACGTGCCCACAAATACCTGGCCAAGGTGGGCCTGGGCGGCGACGGAAAACT
>PNML01000181.1 GCA_013823635.1 Polaromonas sp.
CCGCATGCTTGCCGACACACTGGACCGTTTCCTGTCTGAGCAGTACCCCATCGACGTGCGCCACGCAGCCGCCGCGTCTGCCACGGGATACAGCGCCGAGGTTTGGAGTGGCTTGGCCGAACTGGGCGCCATTGGGGCGCTGTTTCCCGAGGAGGTGGGCGGTTTCGGGGGCGACGCCTTCGATGTGGCCGTGGTGTTTGAGAGTCTGGGAAAGGGCCTGGCAATTGAACCGTTCCTGAGTGCGCTGGTGGTGGGCAGGGCCATTCTGGCTATTGGCACTGCCGACCAGAAAGCCCGGCTGGGCGACATCTTGGAAGGCAGCACGGTGGCAACCCTCGCTCACGACGAAGTAGGCGGCCATTATGAATTGGCTCACGTGGGTGTGCAGGCCACCAAAACCGCCAACGGCTACCTGCTCAACGGCACCAAAGTCGTGGTGCTGCACGGCGCGACAGCGGGTTTGCTGCTGGTCAGCGCGCGCACCAGCGGAGCGATGGACGATGAAGCTGGCATTTCACTGTTTTTGGTGCCGGCAGACACGGTGGGCATCGGTTGCCAGGGCTACGGCAGAGTTGACGGTGGCCGTGCGGCCGATCTGGTGTTCAAGCAGGTGCAGCTCCCGGCTGAGGCCCTGCTGGGTACCGAAGGCCAAGGCCTGGCGGTATTGGAGCAGGCGGTGGGCTGGGGTCTGCTGGCACTGTGCGCCGAAGCCGTGGGCGCGATGGATGTGGCGCGGCGGCATACCCTGGACTACCTGCGCACGCGAAAGCAGTTCGGAGTTCCCATTGGGAGCTTTCAGGCCTTGCAGCACCGCATGGCCGATGTGTTGCTGGAGATCGAGCAGGCGCGTTCGGCGGTGATCAACGCAGCCACCGCGATGGGTACAGACCGCATCACGCGTGAACGTGCGTTGTCAGCTGCCAAATACAGCATCGGTCGCATCGGCACACAGGTGGCTGAGGAGTGCATTCAGCTGCATGGCGGTATCGGCATGACCTGGGAGCTGCCGTTGGCACACTACGCCAAGCGTTTGGTGATGATTGACCACCAGCTTGGCGATGAGGACCACCACCTGGCGCGCTACATTGCGCTGGGTAGCCACTGACATTGCCCCATCATGCCGCGCAGCATCACCTCAGACACGCCGTTTGTCACCATCCCTGCGTTGGTTCGCGAGCACGCACAGGAGCGACCGCTTGTCGCGGCCCTTTGCGACGATGCCCAAACCCTGAACTGGAGCGAGCTGGATGCGCTGATGGATCGGGTGGCTGCCGCGCTGCAGCGTGATGGTGTGCGAGAGGGCGAGTCCATCGCCATTTGCGCCGCCAGCTCGGTGCGTTACGCGGTGCTCTTCCTGGGTGCCCTGCGTGCTGGCGTCGTGGTGGCACCCATGGCACCGTCGGCCACGCGGCATGACCTCGCCCAGATGCTGGACGACGCGCAGGTGCGTTGCGTGTTTGGCGACGTGATCGCGCGTGACCTGTTGCCCAACCCGTCGGCGGTCGTGTGGCTGGACGGCAGCGGCGCCCGAGGTTTTGACGATTGGCTTGCGCCGGTGGGCAGCACCCCGCATGCGGTGGCCCTCCCCCCGAGGCACCGTTCAACATCATCTATTCTTCGGGGACCACCGGCACGCCCAAAGGCATTGTGCAATCCCACGGCATGCGTTGGCAGCATGTTTGTCGTGGCTCGCGCTATGGCTACGGTGCGCAGACGCAAACCCTGTTGTCTACCCCGCTGTACTCCAATACCACGCTGGTGGTGTTCTTCCCAACGCTGGCCTTTGGAGGCTGCGTGCACCTGATGCCCAAATTCGACGCTGTGCGCTACCTGGCCCTGGCGGAACACCGGCGCATCACCCACACCATGCTTGTGCCGGTGCAGTACCAGCGCCTATTGGCTGTTCCGGAATTCGGGCGCTTTGACCTGACCGCCTTTCAGATGAAGTTTTGCACCAGCGCGCCGTTCAATCCATCGCTCAAGGCCGACGTGTTGGCCCGCTGGCCTGGTGGTCTGGTCGAGTTTTACGGCATGACTGAAGGTGGCGGCACATGCATCCTGAACGCCCATGAGCACCCAGATAAGCTGAACACCGTGGGTCAACCCGCCTCGGGTCACGACATCCGCCTGATTGACGAGGACGAGCGTGAACTGCCGCCCGGGGCCACCGGCGAGGTGGTTGGCCGCTCGGCAGCCATGATGGTCGGGTACCACCGCCAGCCCCACAAGACGCGCGAGGTCGAGTGGTTCGACGCTGTCGGGCAACGCTTTATCCGCACGGGGGATGTGGGGCGTTTTGATGAACAGGGTTTTCTGGTGTTGTTGGATCGGCGCAAAGACATGATCATCAGCGGCGGCTTCAACCTCTATCCCTGCGATCTTGAATCGCTGCTTCGTCAACACGCGGCGGTTGAAGATGTCGCGGTCGTCGGTGTGCCATCCAAACAGTGGGGCGAGACACCCGTGGCCTTCGTGGTGCGGCGCGTCGGCGATGTGTCCGACGAAGCTGCGCTGCTCGCTTGGTACAACGAGCGCTCGGGCAAGGCCCAACGATTGGCTGCACTGGAGTTCATCAGCGAGCTGCCCCGCAGTCCCATCGGCAAAGTGCTCAAGCGCGAATTGCGCCTGCGTCTGAATACCCTTGTGCGCTGAACCCCTTCAGCGCCGCATCACTCACTTTTCAAA
>PNML01000182.1 GCA_013823635.1 Polaromonas sp.
GGCATGGTGGCTTCGCCTGTGGCGCTGATGCCGTCGCGCAGCAGCACTTTCTTTACCGTCAGCCACAAGATTTTGATGTCCAGCCACAGACTGCGGTTGTCCACGTACCAGACGTCGAGCCTGAACTTGTCTTCCCAGCCGATGGCGTTGCGGCCATTGACTTGGGCCCAGCCGGTGATGCCCGGGCGCACCTCGTGCCGGCGGGCCTGCTCGGGGGTGTAGAGCGGCAGGTATTCCATCAGCAAGGGGCGCGGGCCCACCAGGCTCATGTCGCCCTTGAGCACATTCCAGAGCTCGGGCAGCTCGTCTAGGCTGGTGGCCCGCAGCCAGCGGCCAAAGGGCGTGATGCGCACCGCGTCGGGCAGCAACGCGCCGTCGGGGCCGCGTTCATCGGTCATGGTGCGAAACTTGAGCATCTGAAACGGCTGGCCGTTCAGGCCGGGGCGTATCTGGCGGAAAAATACGGGGCGGCCGAGTTTGTGGCGTACCAGCCAGGTGAGCATCAGCAGGGGCAGAGCTAGGGCCAACAGACCGAACGCCGCCAGTAGCAGATCAAACACGCGCTTCATGCCCTGAGCCTGCTACCCGTTGCAAACATTACGCGTACCCATTCGGGCTTTGCACTTGCCAACGCCATGCGTCTCGCATCATTTCAGCCAGGCCCAGTTTGCACTGCCAGCCGAGCTCTATCTTTGCCTTGCTGGCATCGGCCCAGCACCGGGCAATGTCCCCCGGGCGGCGGGGAGCTATGCGATATGGTATCTGGCGGCCGCTGGCGGCTTCAAAGGCGCGCAGCATTTCGAGCACGCTGTAGCCTTGGCCGGTGCCCAGGTTCCACACATTCAGGCCGGTGCGGGTTTGCAGGGCTTGCAGGGCTTTGAGGTGGCCTTGCGCCAAGTCTTGCACGTGAATGTAGTCGCGCACGCCGGTGCCGTCTGGCGTGGGGTAATCGTTGCCAAACACCGCCAGTTCTGCCAGTTTGCCGCCCGCCACTTGCGCGATGTACGGCAGCAGGTTGTTGGGTATGCCGTGCGGGTCTTCGCCTATCAGGCCGCTTTCGTGTGCGCCTACGGGGTTGAAGTAACGCAGCACGGCCACGCGCCAGCGCGGGTCTGATGCGGCCAAATCGCGCAGCACCTCTTCTGCCATCAGCTTGCTGCGGCCATAGGGGTTGGTGGGCCGTCCCGTGGGGGTGGACTCGTGTATGGGCATGGTTTCCGGCTCGCCGTACACGGTTGCCGACGAGCTAAACACCAACTTAAACACGCCCGCTTGCGCCATCGCCTTGCACAGGCTGATGGTGCCGGCCACATTGTTGTCAAAATAAGCCAGCGGTTGCTGCACACTTTCGCCCACCGCCTTGAGTCCCGCAAAATGCAGCACCGCGCTGATGCGGTGGCTGGCAAAAACCTGCTCCAGCAAGGCAGCGTCGCGCACATCGCCCTGCACAAACAGCGGCGCCCTACCCGCCAGTTGCCCCAGCCGGTCCAGCGATATCGGCGAGCTGTTGCACAGGTTGTCGAGCACCAACACTTGGTGGCCGGCTTGCATAAGCGCCAGCGTGGAGTGCGAACCTATGTAGCCCGCGCCACCGGTGAGCAAATAGCATTCAGGGGTGTGGTTAGGCATCGCTGCTCCCTGCGGCTCCAAACCCTAACACTGCCATAATTTTTTGGTTCACCTTGTGCACATCAAAGCGCTCTTCGGCCAGCCGACGGCTTTGGGCACCCATGGTGGCCACCAAAGCCGGATTGCTCACAAAGCGCTGCATGGCCGCTGCCAGTGCTGCGGGGTTGCGCGGTGGCACCAAGTAGCCGTTCACACCTTCGATCACCGTATCGCGGCAGCCGGGTACATCGGTGGTGATCACCGGCCGGCCTATGGCCATCGCCTCTTGGGTGCTGCGCGGCAGCCCTTCACGATAAGACGGCAACACATACACGCTGCACTGCGACAGCCACGGCAACATCGGCACATGCCCCGGCCATTCGACTATCCCTTCGTCAACCCACTGCTGCACATCGGCACGCGCCAGCGCGCCCGGGTTTTCATCTAGCCCACCCAGCAAAAGAAAGCGCACCGAAGGGTGTTGTTGCTTGATCAAGCGCGCAGCAGCCACAAAGTCGAGCACACCCTTCTCGCGCAACATCCGGGCGGCCAGCGCAAAGGTAAAAGGCCCAGAGGGCAGCGGCATCTGTGGCCACTGGTCTAGATCAACACCTATGCCACCAATGTTTTCTGCCTGATCAGCCCGCACCAACCCTAGGCGGGTGAGCTCTTCCAAATCGTCGCGGTTGAGCAGCAAAACCCGATGCGCCCGCGCCAGTGCTAGGTGGTAGAGCGCAGTGATTATGCTGCGCAGCAGTCGGCGCTTGATGCTTGGGGGGCGGCCGTCGTCGGTAAAGGCAAAACCCAAGCCTTCGATCATGGCCACACGCCGTGGCACAGCGGCCAGCCACGCCGCCAAAGTGCCCCAAATTACCGGCTTGGCAAAGTAGGCCAGCGACACATCGGGCTTGATGCGCAGCAAGATCGAGCGCAATGCCAGTAAAGTTTTGAGGTCTTGCAGCGGATTTACGCCCGTGCGTGAGAGCGGGTAAGTGAGTGCTTGGGCACCTAG
>PNML01000183.1 GCA_013823635.1 Polaromonas sp.
GGCGGCAAACACCTTGCCCGTGCCCGTGTGCCGCAGCGAGGCCGGAATACCGTGGCGCATGGTCACGTTCACGGCCTGCGGCCCTTCTTCCACCCGCACGATGATGGGGCCCACCCCGGCCCCCACGTCCACACCCGCACCACCCCACACCGCCGCCGACACCGTGCAGCCCATGGCCGCGGCCAGCCCGGGCAGTTCGGCAATGGCCAGGCGCACCGGGTCCACCTGCTGCAGGCTGATGAGGCCCAACTGCACCGCCAGCTGGCCCAGGCCGTAGTGGCCACTCACGGTGTCCTGCTCAATGAGGCCGAGCTTGCCAAAGCTCACCAGGTAGGGGTGGGCCTTGGCGGGCGTCATGTCGGCCTCGCGGGCCAGGTCTTTCAGCGCCATGCGCCGACCCGAGCGGGCGAGTGCCTTGAGCAATTGGCCGCCCACCTCCACGCTTTGTATGCCGCGTGAGGTGCGGGCGGTGTCGGGGTCGGTGACGTCGGTGTCCGGGGCCTTGGTGGGTGTGCTCATGTGCCGATTGTCCAACGGCTGGCACGCGCCAAAGGCGCACCAAGGGTTTGTACTAACGCGAATTGGTTTGACATTGACAAATAACAACCTAGAATTTGGCGAACAACATCAAATGCATTCGTTATTAACGAATTATCAACCCGAACCACCCCATGACCAGCACCAAAACCTTTGCCTCCGCCGCCGACCTTGACGTGAAGAAGGTCAGCTTTGACAAGCTGTCGGACCATGCCTACGCCTACACCGCCGAGGGCGACCCCAACACCGGCATCATCATTGGCGACGACGCGGTCATGGTCATCGACACCCAGGCCACCCCGGTCATGGCGCAAGACGTGATCCGCCGCATCCGCGAGGTGACGGACAAGCCCATCAAGTACGTGCTGCTCAGCCACTACCACGCCGTTCGCGTGCTGGGGGCCAGCGCCTACAACCCCGAACACATCATTGCCAGCCAGGACACGCGCGACCTGATCGTGGAGCGCGGCGAGTTCGACAAGGCCAGCGAAATTGGCCGCTTCCCCCGCCTGTTCCAGAACGTGGAGAGCGTGCCCCCCGGCCTGACCTGGCCCACCATGACCTTCACCGGCAAGATGACGCTGTGGCTGGGCCAGCTGGAGGTGCAAATCCTGCAACTGGGCCGAGGCCACACCAAGGGCGACACCGTGGCCTGGCTGCCGCAAGAAAAAATCCTGTTCAGCGGCGACCTGGTCGAGTTCGACGCCACGCCTTACGCCGGTGACGCCTACTTCAAGGACTGGCCCACCACGCTGGACAACATCGCCGCCCTGAAGCCCGAAAAGCTGGTGCCCGGCCGTGGCCCCGCCCTGCAAACCCCTGAAGAGGTGCAAGCTGGCCTGGCGGGCACCCGTGCATTCATCAGCGACCTGTACGACAACGTCAAGGCCGGTGCGGCCAACGGCGAAGACCTGCGCAAGGTGTACGAGCGCACCTTTGCCGCGATGCAGCCGAAATACGGCAACTGGGTCATCTTCAACCACTGCATGCCGTTTGACGTGACCCGCGCCTACGACGAAGCCACGCAGTACCCCGACCCCCGCATCTGGACGGCCGAGCGCGACGTGGCCATGTGGCAGGCGCTGGAAGGCTGATCCGGCTGCTACAGTTTTTGTTAGCAAATCATTGAACTGAAAATGCCGCCAGCGCTTGTTTGACGGCCTTTATTGCTACTGATATTTGGAGACAAACCATGAAAATCGACCGCATTCACCACGTCGCTTACCGCTGCAAAGACGCCAAGGAAACCGTGGAGTGGTACGTCAAGTACCTGAACATGGACTTCGTGCTGGCCATTGCCGAGAACCAGGTGCCGTCCACCAAGGCGCCCGACCCTTACATGCATGTGTTCCTGGACGCGGGCCAGGGCAATGTGCTGGCCTTTTTTGAGCTGCCTGGCAGCGCGCCCATGGGCCGCGACACCAACACACCCGAATGGGTGCAGCACATCGCCTTCAAGGTGGACAGCATGGCCGCGCTGGAAGCCACCAAGGCCCGCCTGCAGGCCGAGGGCATTGAAGTGGTCGGCCCCACCGACCACACCATCTTCAAAAGCATTTACTTCTTCGACCCCAACGGCCACCGCCTGGAGCTGGCCGCCGATGTGGGCACGCCCGAGATGTACCAAAAGCTCGATGCCGTGAAGTGGGACATGCTCAATGAATGGGCGCAGACCAAGCGCGCGCCCACGCACGCCGCCTGGATGCACGACCGCGAGTTCAACCCCGCCACCACCGCCTGACCCCGCTGCACCATGCTCAACACCTACACCTACCCCGAGTTCGCCTACGTCCAGAGCCCCGAGCAGCGGTCTGGTGAGCTCAAGCGCCACGCGGTGGTCATCATCGGCGCCGGCCCCATTGGCATGACGCAGGCGCTGGACCTGGCCCAGCGCGGCGTGCCCAGCGTGGTGCTGGACGACAACAACACCGTCAGCATTGGCTCGCGGGCCGTGTGCTACGCCAAGCGCCCGCTGGAAATCTGGGACCGCCTGGGATTGGGCGAGGGCTACGCCGAGCGCGGCATTCAGTGGAAAGTGGGCAAGGTGTTCTTCCGC
>PNML01000184.1 GCA_013823635.1 Polaromonas sp.
ACAGCGTGCGCGGCGTGGTCGATCAGGTGCTCTGGGCCACGCGCCAGTTCCAGAAAGCCTGATGGACTGCCGCCCCGGCTGCGCGGCCTGCTGCATCGCCCCGTCCATCAGCAGCCCCCTGCCCGGCCTGCCCCACGGCAAGCCGGCGGGTGTGCCCTGCCCCCACCTCGACCAAGCGCTGCGCTGCCGCCTGTTCGGCCGGCCCGAGCGGCCCGCCGTCTGCGGCTCCCTGCCGCCCAGCGAAAACATGTGCGGCAGCGGCCGCGAACAGGCCCTGCGCTTTCTGGGCCACCTGGAAGACATCACCCGCCCATGAAAAAGGCCGCCCGGAGGGGCGGCCTGTGCCGGCGGGATCGCGCCAGCGTGCGCCGGGGGCGCAGGGGCTGGCAGGGTTTCAGCCGCGGTAGGCCTGGCTGACCGCGTGGCTGTCTTCAAACCAGTGCCACAGCAGCACCTGGCCCTTGCGCACCTTGGCGCGCAGCGCAAACGAGAAGCTGCCCGTCTCCCGGCCCGACTTCAGCGTGATGCCGTTCATGCGGCCGAACACCGCGACGGTGTCGCCCGAAGCGAAGGCATCGGTGTTTTCCCAGGCGGTGGTCTTGAAGTTCGCGCCGAACAGCGGCAGGAATTCAAGCACCTTGGCCTTGCCGGCCCAGTGGCCGATCCAGGGCAGGGCCCGATCGCCCTCGTTGTGCCAGGCCATGTCATCGGCCATCAGGGCCGACAGGGCCTTCATGTCGCCCTTGCCCATCGCGCCCATGAAGGCCATGACGGTGTCGAAAGAGGCTTGTGTGGTCTTGTCCATGGTGGTGGCGCTCGCGAAAGAAGACAGAGTCAGCGCCAGCCCGGCGCCCAGGGTGGTGGAAATCAGTTGTCGGCGTTGCATGGCGGCGGGCTCCTTGCTCACGGCGCCGACAGCTGGCGCAGCGCACCCGACCAGTCTTCAACATGGTGGGTCTGCACGATCTTGCCGTCGACCACCGTGTGGATGTCGATGGACATGATGTCGAAGCCCTTGCCCTTGCCGTCCACGCCGAACAGCGGGCCGCGCGGCGTGCCGGTGGCGCGGCTGCGCACGATCACCTTGCCGCCCTCGGCCACGATGACCTCCTGCGGTGCCCACTTCAGGTCGGGGATGAGCTTGCCAAAGCCGCCGACCTGGCCGATGAAGGCCTCGCGCGACTTGTTCTTGCCGCTGTGGTCACCGATGCTGACGAAGTTGTCGGCCATCACGGCCTTGAGGGCGCCGGCGTGTTCGGCCGAAGCGGGGTTGCTCAGGAAGTCGTAGAACTTCTGCACCACGGCCTTGTCGTCGGCCAGGGCGGGATTGATCAGCGCGCCCAGCAATGCGGTGGCGGCCAGGAGGGGTTTCACGTGGGTCATGATTCAGGTCCAGAAAAAAGGTCCGGGGGTCGGACCGGTTGGCGAAGAAATAACAAGCAAGGCACCGGTGTGGTCGAATCATGCGCCGCCCTTGATTGAAAGATAAGATGGTTCTGTTGCGTTTCTCTGTTCGGATTTTTTGATTAATGCTCGACCAGCTGCGGCAGATCGCCATCTTTGCCAAGGCCGTGGACCACGGCTCCTTCCGCGGCGCGGCCGCCGCACTGGGGCTCTCGCCCTCGGTCGTGAGCCACCACGTGGCCCAGCTCGAACAGCGGCTGGGCACCGCCCTGCTGCACCGTTCGACCCGCAAACTCGCCCTCACCCCGGCGGGCGAGCGACTGCTCGGCGCCGCCCACAGCATGCTGGCGGCGGCCGAAGCCGGGCTGCAGGACATCAGTTACCGCGCCGAACAGCCCACCGGCCTGCTGCGCGTGACCGCTCCCGCCGGCCTGGCGCAGTCGCCCCTGACGGCGCAGTTCGCGGCCTTCGCCCAGGCCCAGCCCGGCATCCAGCTCTTCATCGACTACACCGACCTGCGCCGCGACCTCATCAGCGACGCCTTTGACGTCGCCATCCGCGTGGGCCGGCTCGACGACAGCGCGCTCAAGGCCCGCAAGCTGTTCGAGGTGCCGCGCCGTCTGGTCGCCACGCCCGGCTTCCTGGCGCTGCACGAACCGCCCGACGGCCCGCACGACCTGGCGCACTGGCACTGGGTGGAAATGACCACCTCACCCAGCCGGAAAATGCCCTTTGCCCGCGACGGCCGGCAGGAAACGGTCGAGCGCGGCCCCTCCCGGGTGCAGGTCAACAACCTCAACGCTCTGGTGCAGATGGCACTGGCCGGCATCGGCCTGGCCATCATCCCCGCTTTCCTCGCCCAGCCCGAGATCGCCGCCGGGCGCCTGCAGCACGTGCTGCCCGCCTGGCAAGTGCCCAGCGCCAGCGTCTACGCCGTCTGGCAAGCCAACGCCCCCCGCGACAGCCTGGTCCGCCTCTTCCTCGACCACCTCGCCCGCACCAACCCCGCCCCACCCCCACCCAAGGACAGCCCATGAAAAAAGCCCGCAACAGCGGGCTTGACGACGGAACGGATA
>PNML01000185.1 GCA_013823635.1 Polaromonas sp.
TTTGTCGGCATCGGAGTACACCGCCACGGTTTGGATGCCCATTTTGCGGGCGGTGGCGATGACGCGGCAGGCAATTTCGCCACGGTTGGCGATCAGGATTTTGGTGAACATGTGCTTGTGCTCCTAGGGTGGCGTTCAGACGGTCAGAGTGGGATGTTCCCGTGCTTGCGCCAGGGGTTTTCCAGCTTCTTGTCCTTCAGCATCACCAGCGAACGGCAAATGCGCTTGCGGGTTTCGTGGGGCAGGATCACGTCATCAATGAAGCCGCGCGCGCCCGCCACAAACGGGTTGGCAAAGCGGGCCTTGTATTCGGCTTCCTTGGCGGCCAGTTTGGCGGGGTCGTTCTTGTCTTCACGGAAGATGATTTCCACCGCGCCCTTGGCACCCATCACCGCAATTTCGGCGTTGGGCCAGGCCAGGTTCACGTCACCACGCAGGTGCTTGGAAGCCATCACGTCGTACGCGCCGCCGTAGGCCTTGCGGGTGATGACGGTGATTTTCGGCACTGTGCACTCGGCGTAGGCGTACAGCAGCTTGGCACCGTGCTTGATGATGCCGCCGTACTCCTGAGAAGTGCCGGGCATGAAGCCGGGCACGTCCACAAAGGTGATGACGGGGATGTTGAAGGCATCGCAAAAGCGCACAAAGCGCGCGGCCTTGATGGAGCTTTTGATGTCCAGACAACCGGCCAGCACCAGCGGCTGGTTGGCCACGATGCCCACGGTCTGGCCGTCCATGCGGGCAAAACCGATGAGGATGTTCTTGGCGTAGTCGGGCTGCAGCTCGAAGAAGTCGCCATCGTCCACGGTTTTGACGATCAACTCCTTCATGTCGTAGGGCTTGTTGGGGTTTTCGGGCACCAGGGTGTCCAGGCTCATCTCCATGCGGCTGATGGGGTCGCCGCTCTGGCGCACCGGGGCCTTCTCGCGGTTGGACAGCGGCAGGTAGTTGTACAGGCGGCGCAGCATCAGCAGCGCTTCCACGTCGTTCTCAAAGGCCAGGTCGGCCACGCCACTCTTGGTGGTGTGGGTGACGGCGCCGCCCAGTTCTTCCGCGGTCACGCTCTCGTGCGTCACGGTCTTGACCACCTCGGGGCCGGTCACGAACATGTAGCTGCTGTCTTTGACCATGAAGATGAAGTCGGTCATGGCAGGGGAATACACCGCACCACCGGCAGACGGGCCCATGATCATGGAAATTTGCGGGATGACGCCGCTGGCCATGACGTTGCGCTGGAACACGTCGGCATAACCGCCCAGGCTGGCCACGCCCTCCTGGATGCGGGCACCGCCCGAGTCGTTCAGGCCAATGACGGGGGCGCCCACCTTCATGGCCTGGTCCATGACCTTGCAGATCTTTTCGGCATGGGCTTCGGACAGCGCGCCACCGAACACGGTGAAGTCCTGGCTGAACACGAACACCAGGCGACCATTGATCATGCCGTAGCCGGTGACCACGCCGTCGCCCGGAATCTTTTGCTCGGCCATGCCGAAGTCGGCACAGCGGTGCTCAACGAACATGTCCCATTCTTCAAACGTGCCCTCGTCCAGCAGCACCTCCAGGCGTTCGCGGGCGGTGAGCTTGCCTTTTTTGTGTTGCGCGGCAATGCGCTTGTCACCGCCACCCAGACGGGCTGCGGCGCGCTTTTGTTCCAGTTGGTCAAGGATGTCTTGCATGGTGGGCTCTTTCTGACAGACGAAATGGTGAAAGGATCAGCCTGGCCACAGTGGCCTGCGACCCCGGCGGGGTACAGCGGGCGCTGTGGGTGGTGGCTGACGCGGTGAACGACACTGACAATTCAAAGAAAAATGCGTACTTTTAGGGGTTTACGGAAAATAAAACAATAGCTTCAAATCCATTTAAATTAAGCGCTGGAAGGAAAAATCACTCTCAAAAAACGCTCCTGATAATTGCTATTGTTTTTTAAAGCACAGACTGGCCACGCTCGGCGTACAGCGCCAGCAGTTGCCGGGCGGCGGTGGACGGGGCCACCTCGCCGCTGGCCACCTGACGGGTCAGGCCATCCAGCTGGCCCCGCACCTGCGGGTGCTGGCGAAACGCCTGCTTCAGCCCCGCGTCGATGCGCTCCCACATCCAGGCCTGGGCCTGGGCGCGGCGGCGGGCCGCCAGCTTGCCGTTGGCGGTTTGCAGGCGGCGGTACTGGCTCACCTCGGTCCAAAACGCCTGCAAGCCATCGCCCTTGAGCGCACTGAGCTGAATCACCTGCGGGTGCCAAACCTCCTGGTCGTGGTGCATGTGAACCTGTTCACCCCCACGCTCGCCTGGCTCGCTGCCCCCCGAGGGGGCGTGATCGCCCTTGGGGCGGCCCGGCGCGCGATCGGGGTTGCCATGCAGCCCCAACAGGCGCAGGCTGGACATGATCTGGGCGCGGGCGCGGGTGGCGGCATGGGGGTCGATGTCGGCCTTGTTGATGACCACCAAGTCGGCCAGCTCCATCACCCCTTTTTTGAT
>PNML01000186.1 GCA_013823635.1 Polaromonas sp.
CGCCAGCCTGATGCTGACGACCGAGTGCATGGTCTCCGAGTCCCCCAAAGACGACGCACCTGCCGGCGGCATGCCCGGTGGCATGGGCGGCATGGGTGGCATGGGCGACATGGGCATGTGATGCGCCCTGGTCACTGGGGCAGTCACATGCCCCAGTGACCCACGCGAAAAAAAGCCCCGCTGGCAACAGCGGGGCTTTTTTTATGCTTTTTAGGCAGTCAACGCTTGTCCAAATTGAATTGTTTGCTATGCCTTCATCATGGCTTCGAGCTTGAAGGTGTCCACCGCAAACGCCCGAATGCCCTCGGCCAGTTTCTCGGTGGCCATGGCGTCGTCGTTCAGGGCGTAGCGGAACTCGGCCTCGGTGTGGCTCAAGGGTGGCGACACCTCGGCCTGCGCACCGTCGGCAGACAGCGACCGGGCCAGCGGCGCGTCCGACGCGGCCAGTTGCGCCAGCAACTCGGGTGCGATGGTCAGCAGGTCGCACCCGGCCAGCGCCGTGATCTGGCCCAGGTTGCGAAAGCTTGCCCCCATCACCTCGGTGGCCACGCCGTGCTGGCGGTAGTGTTGGTAAATGCGGCGCACCGACCGCACGCCGGGGTCGTTGGCACCGGCCATGGCGGCTTCGTCCCACTGGGCACCGGCCTGCTTTTTGTACCAGTCGTAAATGCGGCCGACAAACGGGGAAATGAGCTGGACCTTGGCCTGGCCGCACGCCACGGCCTGGCAAAAGCTGAACAGCAGCGTGAGGTTGGTGTGTATGCCCTGGCGCTCCAGCTGGGCCGCGGCCTGAATGCCCTCCCAGGTGGAGGCAATTTTGATGAGCACCCGGTCAATGTGCACCCCCTCGGCCTGGTACAGCTCGATGATGCGCTGTGCACGGGCCACAGTGGCCGAGGTGTCAAAACTCAGGCGGGCGTCCACCTCGGTGGACACGCGGCCAGGGATGTGGGTCAGGATTTCGCAGCCAAAGCGCACCAGCAGATGGTCCATGACCTCGTCCAGCGGGCGCTGGCCATAGCGGGCCAGCGTCTGCGCCAGCAGGGGCGCGTACTCGGGCCGCTGCACGGCCTTGAGGATGAGCGAGGGGTTGGTGGTGGCGTCGCGGGGCTTGAACTGGGCAATCTGCAAAAAATCGCCGGTGTCGGCCACCACGGTGGTGAATTGTTTGAGCGCGTCGAGTTGGTTCATCCGCCCATTATCGAATGGTAATAAAATTTCAACCCCATTCCCTCAAGAGTTACCACCATGCTGGACCGAATCAAGGCCTCCCTTCCCTCGCTGGCACCGGCTGAACAGCGCGTGGCCAAGCTGGTGCTGCTGGACCCCCGCACCTTTGCCAGCCTGCCGGTGACCGAGCTGGCCCTGCGCGCCCATGTCAGCAAGCCCACGGTGGTGCGCTTTTGCCGCAGCATGGGCTACGACGGGCTGAGCGACTTCAAGCTGAAGCTGGCGGGTACGGTGAGCGAGGGCGTGCCCTTCATCCACCGCAGCGTGGACGTGGACGACAAGGTCAGCGACGTGCTGGTGAAGGTGATCGACAACACCGTGGCCGCCTTCTTGAAGTACCGCAACGACGCCTCCACCCACGCCATCGAGAAGGCGGTGGACGCCATCGTCAACGCCAGCACCCAGAACAAGCGCATCGAATTTTTCGGGGCGGGCAACTCGGGCATCGTGGCGCAGGACGCGCAGCACAAGTTTTTCCGGCTGGGTTTGCACACCATTGCCTACAGCGACGGGCACATGCAGGTCATGAGCGCCTCGCTGCTGCGCCCGGGCGACTGCCTGGTGGTCATCAGCAACTCGGGGCGCACGCGCGACCTGATGGACGCCACCGACATCGCCCGCAAACACGGGGCCACCACCATCGTCATCACCGCCAGCGGCTCCCCGTTGGCCGCGGCCGGCCACATCCACCTGGCGGCCGACCACCCCGAGGGTTACGACCGCTACAGCCCCATGACCTCGCGCCACATGCACCTGATGATCGTGGACGTGCTGGCCACCTGTGTGGCGCTGCGCATCGGCGGCAGCAAGCTGCAGCCCTTGCTCAAGGAAATGAAAAACAACCTGCGCAGCAAGCGCTACGCCTGAGCAAGCAGCGCTGCCGCCAAAATGAAAAGCATTTTTGGCATCCAGCGCTTATGTCCATTGAACAGTCAGCTACTCAATCAGGAACACGGCCCTCTTCCACCGCGTGGCAGGCCACCTGCGTGCCCTGCCAGGCCTTGAGCACAGGCCGTTCGGTGCGGCAGCGCTCGTTGGCCAGGGGACAGCGGGGGTTAAAGGCGCAGCCCGTGGGCGGGTTGAGCGGGTTGGGCACCTCGCCCGACACGGGTGTGCGGGCCTTGCCGGTGTCGTGCATTTTGGGGATGGCGTCCAGCAGCATGCGCGTGTAGGG
>PNML01000187.1 GCA_013823635.1 Polaromonas sp.
CCCTCGTCGGGCAGCGATACCAGCTGGGCCGCCAGTGGCTCGGTCACCCACGGCAGGCTGATGCGGGCCTGGCCCACGGCCCGAAGCTCCAGCGCGGCCACGCCGGGCAGGTCGGCCAGCTCGGTGCCCAGGCGGCGCGGCGCACGCACGGCCTGCGCCTGCACGTCGGCCATGCCGTTGTGCTGGTAATAGCGGTCACGCGCACGCTCCAGCGAACCCTGCATGCCCACCGACATCACCAGCATGCCAATGCCGCAGGCCAGCACCAGCGCCACGGCCAGCGCCTGCGACTTCATGCGCCAGAGGTCGCGCAGCAGTTTGCGGTGCAGGGGGGGCATGGGTGGCCGTTGCCTTGCTGGCTACCAGTGCAGCTGGGCCGGGTCCAGCCGCTCCGGGTTGACGGTGATGCTGCGGATGCTGCCGTCGGCAAAGTGGATCACGCGGTCGGCAATGCGGGCAATGTCGGCGTTGTGCGTGACGATGAGCAGGGTGGTGCCAAAGCGCCGGTTGGCGTCCAGCAGCGCCTGCAGGGTGAGGATGCCGGTGTTCAGGTCCAGTGCGCCGGTGGGCTCGTCGCACAGCATCAGCGGCGGGCGCTTGACCAGCGCACGCGCAATGGCCACGCGCTGCTGCTCGCCGCCCGACAGCTCGGACGGAAAGTGGTCCGCCCGTGGCCCCAGCCCCACCAGGGCCAGCACCTCGTCGGCCCCCAGCGCGCCGGGGCTGAGTTCGGCCACCACCTCGATGTTTTCGCGGGCGGTGAGGCTGGGAATGAGGTTGTAGAACTGGAACACAAAACCCACCCGCTCGCGCCGGTACTGCGTGAGGTCGGTGGGCGAGAGGGTGCAGATGTCGGTATGGGCGTCGGCGGTGGCGCTGCCCACGAAGCGCACGCTGCCCGCCGTGGCCGCATCCAGCCCGCCCAAAATGTTGAGCAGCGTGGACTTGCCCGATCCCGACGGCCCCAGCAACACCACCACCTCGCCACGCAACAGTTCCAGGTCAATGCCGCGCAGGGCATGCACGGCGGCCTCGCCCGCGCCATAGACCTTGGTCAGGCCGGTGATGGAGAGGAGGGGGGCGGCGGGGGCGGTGGGAGGCGAAGCGGACACGGGGTGCGGTGGCGGAGAACGGGAAGCCAGAATTTCAGGAAAAAGTGCGTCTGTCGCCTGATTTCATTGGATTGTGTGCTATGAAAATATTAACGTAGCAGAAAAACCATGTGCGTCAAGCGTAAACCCTGTTTTTGGGCTGCAACTTGCTCCGGATCAAGAACCCAGGCCGAACAGCGTTGCAGGCCCCAAGGCAAATGACGCACTCTGGATGAGCCCGTTTTCCACCACGTACACGCACACCAGCTCGATGCGGCCAGGGCCTTCGGGGAAGGTGCGCGTCACGTCTTCATGGTCCACCACCACTTGGCCAAACACCTCCCGCCGCAGCAGCCTGGCGTGGAGGTGGGGCTCGGCAAAGCGCACCGCCGTGCGGGCGCGGATTTGCTCGTGCCCCTCGGCCAACAGCTGACCCCCCAGCTCAAACTGCTGGGCATCTGGCGCGTAGGTGCTGAGCCAGGCCTCCAGGTTTTTGGCGTTGTAGGCCTCCAGCTGGCGCTGAACGACCACTTCCGGGGAGGTGTGCTGTGGCATGGGCTTCCTTTGTGTGGGGGCAAGGTGTTGGGGTGGCCGAGTCGGGCTGTCCGGTGTCACACCCCCCGCCGCGCCTTCACCGCCGCCGCCAGTCCCTCCAGCACCGGCACGGTCTGGCTGAAGCCGATGCAGGCGTCGGTCACGCTCACGCCGTGTTTCAGGGGCTGGCCGGGCACGATGTCTTGCCGGCCCTCTTGCAGGTGGCTCTCGATCATGATGCCGGTGATGCGGCGCTCGCCAGCGGCAATCTGTGCGGCCACGTCGGCGGCCACGGTGATCTGGCGGGCGTGCTGCTTGCTGCTGTTGGCGTGGCTCACGTCGATCATCACCTGCTCGCGCAGGCCGTTGGCCTTGAGCAGTTCGCAGGCGGCCTGCACGTCGGCCGCGCTGTAGTTGGTGGCCTTGCCGCCGCGCAAAATCACATGGCAGTCGGGGTTGCCACGGGTTTCGAAGATGGCGGCGGTGCCCATTTTGTTCAGGCCCAAAAAGGCGTGCCCGGCCTGCGCGGCCAGCATGGCGTCGCTGGCCACTTTCACGCCGCCGTCGGTGCCGTTCTTGAAGCCCACGGGGCAGGAGAGGCCGCTGGCCAGCTGGCGGTGGCTCTGGCTCTCGGTGGTGCGCGCACCGATGGCACCCCAGCTCACCAGGTCGGCAATGAACTGGGGGGACAGCAGATCGAGGAATTCGGTGCCCACGGGCAGGCCCACGGCCAGCACGTCCAGCAGCAG
>PNML01000188.1 GCA_013823635.1 Polaromonas sp.
TTACTACAACCAGCATCCGTTTTGGGGGCCATTTTTTGAGCAACACCCCGATGGAGACGTCAAGCTGCGCGTTGGTCACTGGGTGCTTCGCCTGGGCTCACCCGAGCGCAAGGCGGCGGTTCGGGCCGGTAACGGCCCGAGCGTCCAGGAGTACATGGCGCGCTGGGCAGACCCCAAAAACCGCCTGAATGGCATGGACGCTGCGGGGCAAAATGTGCAGGTACTGTCGGTGCCTTCGCATTGCTATATGTACTGGGCCGATCCCGAGTTTTCGGTACGCTTTGCCACCAAGGTCAATGACATATTGGCAGACTACTGTTCAGCAGCACCCGATCGGCTGATGTTTTGGGCCCACGCGCCGCTAAACGCCCCGCACGATGCCGCGAAGGAAATTCGCCGCGCTTGTACGGAGCTGGGCGCTAAAGGATTGGTCGCCGGGGGGGCGAACTTTGGTGGACTAGAGGCGGATTCGCCACAGCTAGATGTGGTCTGGAAAACCATGTGCGATCTGGATCTCCCGATTTTCATTCACGGGTACAACCAGTCGGTCACTTGGGGCATGCAAGCCGATCACGATAAGTATGAAACGACGGCCATCGTGGGCATGAACTACGACGAAACGCGCTTCTTCTGGTATTTGATCAACGGTGGCGTGCTGGACCGCTTCCCCAATCTGAAGGTTTACATCACCCATGGTGGTGGGTACATCCCCTACCAGTTGGGTCGTCTGGCCCAGACCAACCGCAACCTAGATGTGAAGTTCAACAAGAAGCCGGTAGAGGAATATCTGAAGAACTTCTGGTTTGACGTGGAACTGCACGAAGTGCCGATGCGCCAGGCCTTGGTCGACATCATCGGCGCCGACCGCGTGCTGTACGGCAGCAACTTTGGCGGCAGTGACGCCGTTCGCCACGACCTGACCGATGGCCTGCGCCTGTCGGACGACGATCTGCAGAAAATCCGTTGGAAAAACGCGTGTGAACTGCTGCACCTCGACCCGGCCAAGCTTGGCAAACCCGCTGTCAAAGCCGCCCCATGAAACTCGCCCGCTGCACCGATGGCGGCGCTCCGTTCTGGGCGCTGGTGAACACCGATCGAAGTGAGCTTCGCCCGATCGTAGGCGGCGTGCCCGACTGGGGGCCGGCGGTCACGCGTGGTGAAGGCGAGGCCGCACTGCCATTCACCGGGGCCGTGCTGCCTCTGGGTTCGGTGAGGCTTCTGCCGCCCATCGAAAAAACCAACCGGGTGGTGGTGGCGGGCGCCAACTACGCCAAACACCTTGCAGCCGATTTCGGCATCAAGAGCCACAGCCAGCCCATTGCGTTTTTAAAGGCCTACCGCGCACTCATCGGCGCCAATGACGCACTGCGTTACCCCCCCCTGACCCAGGAGCTGGACCACGAGGTGGAGCTGGTGGCGGTGATCGGTGATGTGGTCAACCGCCAAGACCCGATCACCAGTGTGTTGGGCTACACCGTTGGCAACGACGTCAGTTCGCGCGATCTGCAGCGCAGCGGGCCGCCCGGTGTGGGGATGGACTTGTTTGCGGCCAAGAGTGGCGACCAGACCACTGGGCTCGGCCCCTGGATCGTGACGCGCGATGAATTCCCACTGGAAGGCAAGCTGTCGTTGCGCCTGTTGCTGCGCGTGAACGGCGAGCTTCGGCAGGACGGCGACACCGCAGAAATGACCTGGGACGTGGCGGAGTTGGTGAAGTTTGTTGACGAGCGTTCGAGCTTCGAGAGCGGCGATGTCATGTTCACGGGCTCACCCGCCGGCACGGCGCAGGGCTCTGGCAAATTCCTCCGGGTGGGGGACGTGGTCGAGGCCGAAATCCCAGGTATTGGCGTCTTGCGCAACACCGTCACGGCGGCGCAATAAACATTCAGAAAGAAATCAAATGAGCATTACGCAAAACAAAGTGGTCGTCGTCGGTGGTGGCCTGATGGGCACAGGCATTGCCCATGCCTTCGCCAGTTCGGGGTTCACCACCGTGCTGGTGGACAGCAACGAGGCTGCGGCCGCCAAGGCCCTGGCCGCTGTGGCCAAGATCCTGGACGAGGGCGTTCGCCTCGGCAAACTCGATGCCGCGGTGGCTAACGCTGGCAAGGCCCGCCTCACCACACAAACCGATCTGGCCACCGCGTGCGCGGGGGCAGCGTTGCTGGTCGAGACCGTGACCGAAAACATCGCGGTGAAGAAGCAGGTGGTGGCCACGGCCGCCGCCCATATGTTGCAGGATGCCCTCATCGCCAGCAATACTTCGGCGCTCAGCGTGACCGAGATCGCCACAGCCGTGCCCAACCCGG
>PNML01000189.1 GCA_013823635.1 Polaromonas sp.
GGTGTGCGCCACGGCCAGGGCCACGGTGGCGTTTTGCTCGACCAGTAGCATGGAGGTGCCGCGCTCGGCATTGATGCGGGCGATGATGGTGAAGATGTCCTCCACCAGTTTGGGGGAGAGGCCCAGCGAGGGCTCGTCCAGCAGGATGAGGTCGGGTTGGGCGATCAGTGCGCGGCCAATGGCCAGCATCTGCTGCTCGCCGCCCGAGAGGTAGCCCGCCAGGCCTTTGCGGCGTTCGTGCAGGCGGGGGAAGTAGGCGTACACGGCGTCGAAATCGGGCTTGGCATCGGCACGGCCCGTCAGCGCGTAGGTGGCGGCCACCAGGTTTTCTTCGACCGTGAGGTCTTCGAACACGCGGCGGCCTTCCATCACATGGCTCAGCCCCTGGCGCACCAGTTGCTGGGGTTCGAGCTGGACCGTGGGGCGCCCTTTGAACAGGATGCGGCCACTTTTCAGCTCGCCGTCCTCCAGCCCCAGCAGGCCCGACACGGCCTTGAGCGTGGTGGACTTGCCCGCCCCGTTGCTGCCCAGCAGGGCCACGATCTGACCACGCGGCACCGCCAGCGACAGGCCACGCAGGGCCTGCACCACTTTGTTGTAGATGACCTCGATGTTGTTGACTTCGAGGATGTGGTCCGTGGGCGGCTGGGTCATGGTGCTCAGATCGGGTGCGGCTGGGAAGGGGGCGGCTCAGGGTTCAGAGGGTGATCCAGTCGGACGCGGGCACCATCTTCTGGGCCTTCATGTCGGCCTTGTACACACGGCCCACGGGGATGGAGTTGCCCTTGATGGTGATGGGCACGCCGATCAGACCGCCGGTGTCGAAGTCCTTGATGCTGTTGAGCGCGGCCTTCAGGTTGGGGCCGGTCAGCGGCTTGCCCGCTTCGATGCAGCGCTTGGCCGATTCGGCGAACAGCATGGCCGCCAGGAAGCCCTGGATGTAGGCCGTGCTCTGGTACTCGGGGCGCATGGCGCGGATCTTGTCCAGCATGGGCGCCTTGGCCGAGGTGTCGTAGTAGTAGCGGTAGGGCATCACGCCCATGAAGCCGTCGCCCGCTTCGCCCATCTTCATGACGGTGGAACTGTCCATGGTCCAGAAGGTGCCCATCCACTTGCTGGTCATGCCCATCTGTTTGCCCTGGGTGATGAACTCGGGGATGGGGGCCAGGATGTAGCCGTGGAAGATGGTGTAGTCGGGCGCGGCGCGGCGCAGCTTGATGACTTCGGTGGACACGTCCACGCTGCCGGGCGGCGTCATGAGCTTGACGGCCACCGACAGGCCCAGCTTCTTGGCCTCGGCCTCGGCTTCGTCGATGGGGTCGCGGCCAAACTCGGAGTCCGAGTACACGAAGGCCACCTTGGCACCGGGCTTTTCCTTGGCAATGTGCTTGAGCAGGATGCCGAACATCTCGGTGTAGTCGGGGCCCACCAGGAACTGGTTGGGGTACTTCTGCGGGTTGTTCAGCTCGGTGGCGAACGAGGCACCGGCCATCAGGATGTTGCCGTTGCGGTCCAGCTCGGGGTTGATGGTTTTGGAGAAGCCGGTGGAGTCGCCGTAGTACAGGCTGACCTTGTTCTGGCTGGTGATTTTTTTGAACGTGGCCACTGACACGTCGACCTTGTAGCCCGTGTCTTCGGGCACGAAGCGCAGCTTGCGGCCTTTGATGCCCCCGGCGTCGTTGAAAATTTTGACGTAGTCGGCCATGCCTGCGTTGATGCCGATGCCCGCGAACGAGAACACCCCTGTCATGGGGATGGAGCCACCGATGACGATGTCTTCGCCCGCCGCCTGGGCGTGGGCCATCAGCGGTGCGGCGAGCGAGGCACCCGCTGCGACCAGCAGGGAGCGGCGGCGGTGGGAAGAAGGGGGGAGGGTGTGTGTGTTCTGCATGCTTGTCTCCTAGTCGTTGCTTGCCATGTCAAAGCTGTGGGTGCCCTGCTTCAGTTGCGGAACGGCCACAGGTGGAAAAAACGGCGAATGCGCCGCCACATTTCTGCGAGCCCGTGCGGCTCGAACACCAGAAAACCAATGATCAGAAGGCCGAAGACGATGGTGCGCACCGGCGACAGGAACACCACCAGCTCGGCGCTGTTGGGCAGCAGGTCGAACACCAGCTTGAGCAGTTCGGGCACCATGGTCATGAACACCGCGCCCAGGATGCCGCCCAGGATGGAGCCCATGCCGCCGACGATGATGGCCGCCAGGAAGAAGATGGACATCAGCAGCGGAAAGCTCTCGGGCGTGACCACCCGGAAGAAGTAGGCCCACAGCCCACCGGCCACCCCGGCGTAGAACGACGACAA
>PNML01000190.1 GCA_013823635.1 Polaromonas sp.
TGCGCGGAAGTGACTTTGAAGTGAAAATGGGTTCTGGCGCTTGCCCGTAAAGCGTGGGCAGCTACAAAAAAAGACAAGGCCCGAACCGGCACTGGTTCGGGCCTCTTCTTACCTTGGCGCCCCGTGTTCAGCACCCGCTCGGGTGGTGGGCATGCCGATGGTCGCGTTTGACGAACGAAGCAGGGTAGGGTGTAAGGATGCATTCAAATATCCATGTAATTTACGCATTATGCCACGTATAATGCATGGATGATTGATCGCCAACTCTTGCCCACCCTGACAGCCGCGCTGGCAGATTACCCCGCCGTGGCGCTGCTCGGCGCCCGCCAGGTGGGCAAGACCACGCTGGCCCGGCAGATCGGGGATGCACGCCAGGCGGTCTACCTGGACATCGAACGCCCCAGCGACCGACAAAAACTCACCGACGCGGAAGCCTACCTTTCGCTGCACAGCCAGCGCCTGGTGATTCTGGACGAAGTGCAGCACATGCCCGAGCTGTTTCCCGTGCTGCGCAGCCTGATCGACGAAGGTCGTCGCAGCGGGCAAAGTACGGGCCAAGCCACAAACCGTTTCCTGCTGCTGGGCTCGGCCACCGGCGAATTGCTGCGCCAGTCAGGAGAAAGCCTTGCCTGGCGCGTGGCCTATCTGGAATTGCCGCCGCTGCAAACGCCGGAATTGCCCGAGGATCAGCAAAACACCCTGTGGCTGCGCGGTGGCTTCCCCAACAGCCTGCTGGCCAGCAGCGACAGCAAAAGCATGGACTGGCGGCAAAACCTCATCAGCACCTACCTGGAGCGCGAACTGCCCAGCTACGGCTCGCGCCTGCCCGCACAAACCCTGCGCCGCCTGTGGACCATGCTGGCCCACCTGCAAGGCGGCTTGCTCGATGTGTCGCAACTCGCCAAAGGCCTGATGATCGATGCCAAAACCGTGCACCGCTATCTGGACATGCTGGGCGACCTGATGCTGCTGCGCAAGATACCTCCCTGGCACAGCAACCTGGGCAAGCGCCTGATCAAGTCCCCCAAACTCTATGTGCGCGACAGCGGCTTGTTGCACGCCCTGCTGGGCCTGAACACGCACGACGCCCTGCTGGCGCACCCGGTGGTGGGCAACAGTTGGGAAGGCTTTGTCATTGAAACCCTGCTCAACGCCGCACCACGGGACGCGCAATTCGGTTTCTACCGCAGCAGCAACGGCGCCGAGATCGACCTGTTGATCGACGCCCCAGCCCTGGGCCTGATGGCCATTGAAGTGAAGAAAAGTCCCAGCGCCAAACCGCGCCGGGGCTTTTACAGCGCCAGCGAAGACCTGCAACCAGCCCACAAGTTTCTGGTGCACAGCGGCGCTGATGACGAGCCTTACCCGGTTGGCGAAGGTGTGATGGCAATCAGCTTACGTGGCTTGGCGCAGCGCCTGACGCGAAGCCCCATCCCGCCGCAGAACGCACCCACATGACCATCAAGCAGACATTCATTGGCCCACAGATCAAGGAACCCACCATGCTCAGCAAAACCCTGCTCACCATCCCGTTGCTCCTGACCTTGGCCAGCCCGGCGCTGGCCGATGCCGACAAGGCGCTGCTGGCCAAGTGCGACCTCAATAAAAATGGGGAAATAGACAGACCGGCCACTTACGGAATATCAAAGAAAGATTTAAATCAAGAGCAAAGGGAAATAATTCAGAAAGAGAATAGCTGCAAGGTTAACGAAGAATCCGCGCGCCTGGATGCCGAACTCGCCAAGGGGAAGGAAGACCTCGCCAGGATAAATTACGAGAACAATCAATTGATCGAGATTCTCGCCATGCTCGATGCCGGACAGGCAAAAGCCTATCTGAAGGATGAAATTCAGAAGGCAGAAACGAACTTGGCCAAGGCCAAGGAAAACGGCGATCAACGCAGGGCGAATAGCATTGAATACCGCTTGAACCAGCTGAGGGCGCGCCAGCAGAAACTCAAATAACTATGCTCCGCACCCTCGCCACCCACCACCTTACCCAAACCCCGCCCACCGCCTTCTGGCGCAGCGCCGATTTGCGCCGCCGCTCAACGGGGTGCATTGAGACTGAATGGAATCCAGCATGTCCCACATAGACCATCCACACGACTACCGCCAGGCGCTGGAGGCGATCAAGCAGCGCCTCCAGTATTGAAGGCAACAAGGAGCTGACCGAGAAACTCAAGTCCTTGGCGTTCTACGCCCGCGTCATCCCCAGCGTGGCCTACACCGACCTTGAGGTAGCTTGGGTGGGGCTGACGGAAGACTTGGGCCTTGCGCCCAAGGCATCAAGGTC
>PNML01000191.1 GCA_013823635.1 Polaromonas sp.
CGTCCACCCGCATTGGCCTGCGCGGTGGTTCAGCCGTCAACCGCCGCGCAGGCGCTCGATCAGGCCGTGGAGTTCTTCCAGCGAGCCAAAACCGATGCTGAGTTCGCCCACGTCTTCCAAACGGCCATGGCGCTTGACGCGTTTTTTCACCCGCACCTCCACCTCGGCCATCAACAGGTCTGACAGCTCCTCTTCCACGCGTTTGATGTCGCGGGACTTTTCTTTCTTGGGCTTTTGAGGCGTGAGCGCAAATTCGGCGGCCAGCTTCTTGACCAGGCCCTCCGCCTCGCGCACCGACATTTTTTTGGCCACCACC
Organism: Polaromonas sp.; assembly: GCA_013823635.1. Taxonomy (GTDB): domain Bacteria; phylum Pseudomonadota; class Gammaproteobacteria; order Burkholderiales; family Burkholderiaceae_C; genus UBA2334. The sequence continues at coordinate 317 of PNML01000191.1, forward strand.
TGGTTGGCCGCCGTGATTTGTGTGGCCCTGTCCAGTGCCAGCAGCGCACGGGCATGGCCCATGTCCACGTCACCGGCCATGAGCATGGTCTGCACCGGCTCGGCCAGGTTGAGCAGGCGCAGCAGGTTGCTGCCCGCGCTGCGTGAGCGGCCAACGGCCAGTGCCGCCTGCTCGTGCGTGAGGCCAAATTCCTTGATGAGGCGCTGCAAGCCCTGCGCTTCTTCCAGGGGGTTGAGGTCTTCGCGCTGGATGTTTTCGATCAGCGCCATGGCGGCGGCGGCTTCGTTGGGCACGTCGCGCACCAGCACGGGCACGCTGTCCAAACCCGCCAGCTTGGCCGCCCGAAAACGCCGCTCACCGGCGATGATTTCGTACACGGGGCGTGCGCCCCTGTCCGCCACGGCCTGGCCCTGGCCGGTTTGCAACTGGGCGAGGCGCGTGAGGCCATCGGCCTCGGCCAGGCGGCGCACCAGGATGGGCTGCATGATGCCTTGCACCTTGATGCTTTCCGCCAGCTCGTACAGCGCGCCCTCGTCCATGCGGGTGCGGGGCTGGTAGGCGCCAGGCACCAGGTCGCCCAGCGACAAGGTGCTGGGCAGGTCAGGTTGCGCGGCGGCACCCTCGGGAGACGCGTCGCCAAAACTGGCCCCCAGCTTGGGGCCGAGCAATGCCTCGAGGCCACGGCCCAGGCCTTTGGGTTTGGAAGTTGCCATGGTGGGGGTCTTTCTGTGGAAGCGTTTAAGGGGACTGGTGCTTGCCCACACACAGGGCATTCAACCAGGCATGGCCCTCGGGCCAATCGCCCAGGCCTGAGTCGGCGTTGATGTGGCCACGGTGACCCAGGTCCACCAGCGTGCTGCCCCAGGCGCTGGCCAGGGCACTGGCGCGCTCAAAGCGGCAAAACGGATCGTTGTGGCTGGCCACCAGCACGCTGGCAAAGGGCAAGCGCGCCATGGGCACGGGCTGCCAGGTGGGCAGCTGGGGGCGAATGTCGGGCTGCTCCACATCGCCCGGCGCCACCAGCAAGGCCCCCTGGACGCGGTCGGTCAGGCGGCTGTGACCTGCCCAGGCGGCCACCTGGATGCAGCCCAGACTGTGCGCCGCCAGCACCACGGGCCGTTCGCTGGCCAGCACCGCCTCCTCCAGCTGGATGAGCCAGTCCCCGCGCAGGGGGTGCATCCAGTCGTGCTGCTGCACCCGCTGGTGGCCGTACAAGGCCTCCCAGCGGCTCTGCCAGTGTGTGGGGCCACTGTTCTGCCAACCGGGCAGTATGAGCACCGTCACATTGGTAGCGGCATTGGCATCAGCAACATACATAGCAAACTGTTCATTCAGACAAAGCCATAAAGACTATTTTTATCAAATTTCCACCCACAACCACGCCAGGGACACCGTGGATGCAGCGGCCTGGGGCCCTACCAAGTGCGGATGCGCTCGACCATCTCCTGGGCAAACTCCACAAACGCCACGCTGCCCTTGGCCGATGGGTCAAACACCACGCCGGGCAGGCCGTAGCTGGGGGCCTCGGCCAGCCGCACATTGCGCGGAATCACGGTGTTGAACACCTTGTCACCGAAATGGCCCTTGAGCTGGTCGCTCACCTGCTGCTGCAGGGTGATGCGCGGGTCAAACATGACGCGCAACAGACCGATGATTTTCAGGTCGCGGTTGAGGTTGGCGTGCACCTGCTTGATGGTGTTGACCAAATCGGTCAGCCCCTCCAGCGCAAAATACTCGCACTGCATGGGCACCACGACACCGTGCGCCGCACACAAGCCGTTGAGGGTGAGCAGGCTCAGCGACGGCGGGCAGTCGATGAGCACGAAATCGTAATCCGCAGCCACCTCGGCCAAAGCGGCCTTCAGGCGTTTTTCGCGCCGCTCCAGGGTGACCAGCTCCACCTCGGCACCGGCCAGCTCGCGGTTGGCGCCCAA
>PNML01000192.1 GCA_013823635.1 Polaromonas sp.
CGGCTGGCGCGGGGGTTGACTTCCAGCACATAAATCACGTCCTGGCCATCCACCTCCTGAATGGCGAACTGCACGTTCATGAGGCCCACCACGTTCAGGCCAGCGGCCATGGCGGCGGACTGGCGCTTGAGCTCGTCCACGGTGGCCTTGCTCAGGTAGTAAGGGGGCAGCGAACAGGCGGAGTCGCCGCTGTGCACGCCCGCTTGCTCGATGTGCTCCATCACGCCGCCAATCAGGGTTTGGCCCTGGTTGTCGCGCAGGCAGTCCACGTCGCATTCGATGGCGTCGTTCAGGAAGCGGTCCAGCAACACGGGCGAGTCGTGGCTGACCTTGACGGCCTCGCGCATGTAGCGTTCCAGGTCGCGCTGCTCGTGCACGATTTCCATGGCCCGCCCACCCAGCACGTAGCTGGGGCGCACCACCAGGGGGTAGCCCAGGGCTTCGGCCTTCTCCAGCGCTTCGGCTTCGGTGCGTGCCGTGGCGTTGGGTGGCTGGCGCAGACCCAGGTCGTTCAGCAGCTTTTGGAAACGCTCGCGGTCTTCAGCGGCGTCGATCATGTCGGGGCTGGTGCCGATGATGGGCACGCCATTGGCTTCCAGGCCCAACGCCAGCTTCAACGGGGTTTGGCCACCGTACTGCACGATCACGCCCAGTGGCTTTTCCTTGTCCACAATTTCCAGCACATCTTCCAGCGTCAGGGGCTCGAAGTACAGGCGATCGGACGTGTCGTAGTCGGTGGAGACGGTCTCGGGGTTGCAGTTGACCATGATGGTCTCGTACCCGTCTTCGCGCATGGCCAGCGCTGCGTGCACACAGCAGTAGTCAAACTCGATGCCCTGGCCAATGCGGTTGGGGCCACCGCCCAGCACCATGATTTTTTGCTTGGTGGTGGGCTCGGCCTCGCACTCGCCATCGCCGTGGCCTTCGTAGGTGGAGTACATGTAGGCGGTGTCCGTGGCGAACTCGGCCGCGCAGGTGTCCACGCGCTTGTACACCGGGCGCACATTCAGGGCTTTGCGGGCGGCGCGCACCTCGTGCTCGGTGGTGTGCAGCAACTTGGCCAGGCGGCGGTCCGAGAAGCCTTTTTTCTTCAGGGCACGCAAGGTGTCGGCGCCCAGGCTGGCCAGCGCGGCGTCGCCTTTGTCGGCGTACACCGCATCCAGCGCCAGTTCGTTTTTGACGATGTCTTCGATCTGCACCAGAAACCATTTGTCGATTTTGGTGATGTCGTGCACCTCGTCCAGCGTCCAACCGGCGGCAAACGCGTCGCCCACGTACCAGATGCGGTCGGGGCCGGGTTCGCCCAGCTCCTTTTCCAGGATTTCGCGGTCCTGGGTTTTTTCGTTCATGCCGTCCACGCCGACTTCCAGGCCGCGCAGCGCTTTCTGGAAACTCTCCTGGAAGGTGCGGCCCATGGCCATGACCTCGCCCACGCTCTTCATTTGTGTGGTCAGGCGGCTGTCGGCGGTGGGGAATTTTTCGAAGGCAAAACGCGGGATCTTGGTGACCACGTAGTCAATGGACGGCTCGAACGACGCGGGCGTGGCGCCACCCGTGATTTCGTTGCGCAGCTCGTCCAGCGTGTAGCCCACCGCCAGTTTGGCAGCGACCTTGGCAATGGGAAAGCCGGTGGCTTTGGACGCCAGTGCGGACGAACGGCTGACGCGCGGGTTCATCTCGATGACCACCATGCGCCCGTCTTTGGGGTTGATGGAGAACTGCACGTTCGAGCCGCCAGTGTCCACCCCGATTTCGCGCAGCACCGCCAACGACGCGTTGCGCAGGATCTGGTATTCCTTGTCGGTCAGGGTTTGCGCGGGTGCGACGGTGATGGAGTCACCGGTGTGCACGCCCATGGGATCCAGGTTTTCAATGGAGCACACGATGATGCAGTTGTCCGCCTTGTCGCGCACCACCTCCATCTCGTACTCTTTCCAACCCAGCAGCGATTCTTCGATCAGCAACTCGTTGGTGGGCGAAGCTTCCAGTCCGCGCTTGCAAATGGTCTCGAACTCTTCCGGGTTGTAGGCGATGCCACCACCCGTACCACCCAGGGTAAAACTGGGGCGAATGACCGTCGGGAAGCCCACCGCCTTTTGCACGGCCCAGGCTTCTTCCATGCTGTGCGCAATGCCAGAGCGTGCCGAACCCAGACCAATTTTGGTCATGGCGTCCTTGAACTTCAGGCGGTCTTCGGCCTTGTCGATGGCCTCGGGTGTGGCCCCGATCAGCTCCACCTTGTGGGCA
>PNML01000193.1 GCA_013823635.1 Polaromonas sp.
GGCCTGGACGTGGACGTGTGCCGCTCGGTCGCGGCAGCCATCCTGAAAGACTCCGAGAAGGTGCGCTACGTGCCCCTGACCGCCCAGCAGCGCTTCACCGCCCTGCAGTCCGGTGAAATTGACATCCTGGCCCGCAACACCACCTGGACTTTGAACCGCGACGGCTCACTGGGCATGCACTTTGCCGGCATCAACTTCTACGACGGCCAGGCCTTCATGGTGCCCACCGCCCTCAAGGTCAAGAGCGCCAAGCAGCTCAAGGGCGCCACCGTGTGCGTGCAGTCCGGCACCACCACCGAGTTGAACCTGACCGACTTCTCCCGCGCCAACAAGCTGGACCTGAAGCCCGTGGTGTTCGAGAAAGTGGAGGCGGCCACTGCCGCTTACGTCTCTGGCCGCTGCCAGGCTTACACCACCGACTCTTCTGGCCTGGCCTCCATCCGCGCCAAGGAAACGCCCAAGCCAGAAGACCACATGATCCTGCCTGAGCTGATCTCCAAAGAGCCCCTGGGCCCTGCGGTGCGCCGCGGTGACGATGAGTTCTTCGCCATCGTGAAGTGGGTGGGCTACGCCCTGCTGGAAGCCGAAGAGGCCGGCATCACGCAGGCCAACGTCGACCAGATGAAGAAGGACAGCAAGAACCCCGTGGTCATGCGCCTGCTGGGCGGCGGCACCGAAGACACCGGCAAAAACCTGGGCCTGGACAAAGAGTGGGCCTACCGCGCCATCAAGGCCGTGGGCAACTACGGCGAGCAGTTTGAGCGCCATGTGGGCCCCAAGACCTCCATTGGTCTGCCCCGCGGCAACAACGAGCTGTGGTCCAACGGTGGCCTGATGTACGCACCACCCGTGCGCTGACAGTCCTCGCACCAGCACCTGCACAACCCGCACCCGAATGGTGCAACCCTGTGCTGGCTGGTGCATGAACAGCACCCCCCAATGCCGGAGTCGCCACCGCGTGGCTCCGGCATTTCAATTCCACCGTTTGACCACCACAGAAATGAGAGGCCCATTTTGAGCACTCCATCTTCCCATCGAACACCCACCAAGTGGTCACTGAACAGCCGTGCCACGCGCGGCTACATCTTTCAGGCCATTGCCCTCATCCTCATCGCTTCCGGTGTCTGGTTCCTGGCGCACAACACCCAGGTCAACATGGAAAACCGGGGCATCCAAAGTGGCTTTGATTTCGTCAAGGACACGGCGGGTTTTGACATCGGCGAAACCCTCATCGAATACGACCCCAGCGAAAGCTACGGCAAAGCCATCTGGGTGGGTGTGCTCAACACCCTCAAGGTGGCCGTGGTCGGCATCATCCTGACCACCTTGCTGGGCGTGATGCTGGGCGTGGGGCGTTTTTCGCGCAATGCCCTGGTCCGGGGCATCTGCTACGGCTATGTGGAAATTTTCCGCAACGTTCCCATCCTGCTGCAACTGCTGATGTGGTACCTGGTGTTCATCGAGGTGCTGCCGCCGTCGCAAACCGCGTGGAACGTGGCCGACCTGTTTTACCTGAGCAAGGGTGGCTTCAGCTTCCCCTGGCCCGCCGTTGGCGTGGGCCATGTCGTGTCCGGCGCAGCGCTCGGTGCGGTGGCCGCCGTGCTGTGGCGCAAGCGCACCTTGAAGCGGTTTGAGGAAACCGGCCACCTGGGCGACATGTTCTGGACACCGCTGGCCATCGTCGTGGCAGCGGCCGTGGCGGGCTGGGTGGTGGCGGGCATGCCCACCCAATGGTCCATCCCCGAGCAGCTCGCCTTCATGGTGGACGGCGGCGTCGCCGCCACGCCCGAGTTCATGGCAGTGCTGATTGGCCTGACCGTGTACACCGCCGCCTTCATCGCCGAGGTGGTGCGTGGGGGCATCCAGTCGGTCAGTGCGGGCCAGTCCGAGGCCGCCTCCGCACTGGGCCTGAACCAGAAGCAGAAGATGAACCTGATCGTGCTGCCCCAGGCCATGCGCGTCATCATCCCGCCGCTGACCAACCAATACCTCAACCTCACCAAGAACTCGTCACTGGCGGTGGCCGTGGGCTACCCCGACGTGGTGTCCATTGCCAACACCACCATCAACCAGAGCGGACGTGCGGTGGAGTGCATCGCCATCATCATGCTGGTGTACCTGACCACCTCGCTGTCCACCTCCGCGTTCATGAACTGGTACAACCAGCGCATGGCCATCAAGGAACGTTGAA
>PNML01000194.1 GCA_013823635.1 Polaromonas sp.
TCCCCGTGGTGGACGGGCACGACCCCGCTGCCATCGACGCCGCCATCCGCGCGGCCAAGGCCCAGGCCGTGCGGCCCGACGGCAAGCCCAGCCTCATCTGCTGCCAAACCGTGATCGGCATGGGTTCGCCCAACAAGGCGGGCACGCACGACGTGCACGGTGCCGCCCTGGGTGCGGCAGAGGTGCAGGCCACCCGTGACGCGCTGGGCTGGACGGCCGCGCCATTCGAGATTCCCGCCGACATCGCCGCCGCCTGGCACGCCGTGGCCCGTGGCCAGGCGGCCGAGCGGGCCTGGCGCCTGCGGTTTGAGGCCTACCGCAGCGACCACCCGGAGCTGGCCGCCGAGTTCGAGCGCCGCATGGCCGGTGACCTGCTGCCCGCCTTTGCCGACCGCTTGCCCGAGGTGCTGGCCGCCATTGCCGCCAGGCCCGATGCCTTCGCCACCCGCAAGAGCAGCCAGAACGCGCTGGACGCACTGGCCCCGCTGGTGCCCGAGTTTTTTGGCGGCAGCGCCGACCTGACCGGCTCCAACCTCACCAACTTCAAGGGCTGCGTGAGGGCGGGCCGTGACACCTGGGGCAATCACCTCAGCTACGGCGTGCGCGAGTTCGGCATGGCCGCCACCATGAACGGCATGGCCCTGCACGGCGGCTTCATCCCCTACGGTGGCACCTTCCTCACCTTCAGCGACTACAGCCGCAACGCCATCCGCATGGCCGCGCTGATGAAGCAGCGCGTCATCCACGTGTTCACGCACGACAGCATCGGCCTGGGCGAAGACGGCCCCACCCACCAGAGCGTGGAGCACATCCCCAGCCTGCGCATCATCCCTGGGTTGGACGTGTGGCGCCCCGCCGACGGGCTGGAGACCGCCGTGGCCTGGGCCTGCGCCATCGAGCGCCGCGACGGCCCCAGCGCCCTGTGCCTGAGCCGCCAGAACCTGCCGCGTGTGACCGAGCGCATCCTGGCCGGCCAGATCCGCCAGGGGGGGTATGTGCTGGCCGACATGGACCGTCCGCAGGCCGTGATCGTGGCCACCGGCTCCGAGGTGGAGCTGGCCTTGCAGGCCCAGTCTGCGCTGGCCGCGTTGGGGCTGGCCACCCGCGTGGTGTCCATGCCCTGCACCCAATTGTTTGACCGCCAGCCCCACGCCTACCAGGACCAGGTGTTGCCGCTGGCGCTGCCCGCGGTGGCCATTGAGGCGGCCCACCCCGACTTCTGGCGCAAGTACGTGGGCCGCACCGGCGAGGTCATTGGCATGTCCACGTTCGGCGAGTCGGCCCCCGCCAAAGACCTGTACGCCCACTTTGGCATCACCGCGCAGGCGGTGGTGGCCGCTGTGCAGAAGGTGGTGGCCGCATGAGCGCACGCGCCTGGGACCTGGTCATGTTTGACCTGGACGGCACCCTGATTGAAACCGCCCCCGAAATCGCCGATGCCACCAACGACACCCTGGCCCAGTTCGGCCTGCCGCCGGTCACCCAGCAGCAGGTCAACGACTGGATAGGCCATGGCACCCAAACCCTGCTGGTGCAGGCGCTGGCGGCCTCGCGGGGCACCACCGACGCGGCGGTGCGCGCGGCGGCAGACTTTGCCGCCATCAACGCCGCGTTTGTGCAGCACTACGGCCAGCGCTGCGGCACGCGCAGCCACCTGTACCCCCATGTGCGCGAGGTGTTGCAGACCTTGAAGGCCCAGGGCGTGAAGCTGGCCGTGGTCACCAACAAGGAGGGGCGCTACACCCAGGTGGTGCTGGACGCACACCAGCTCGCTCCCGTGTTCGACCAGGTGGTCAGTGGCGACACGTTGGCCACCAAAAAGCCCCACCCGCTGGGCGTGCAGTCCTGCCTCAGCCAGTTTGGCGTGTCGCCTGAGCGCGCGCTGTTTGTGGGCGATTCGTCCATCGACGTGGCCACCGCCAAAGCCGCTGGTGTGACCGTGTGGGCACTGCCCTATGGCTACAACATGGGCCAACCCATTGCCGCCTGTGAACCCCACCGGGTGATTGCCGATTTCTCGGCCCTGGTGTCAGGGGTGTCTGAAAAATCCACTGAAACAGTAGCTTGAAACCCAATACAGGTAAGCGATAGAAGCTGTTTTTATTCAAAAAATACCCATACACGAGGAGACACCACCCCATGACCATCCAA
>PNML01000195.1 GCA_013823635.1 Polaromonas sp.
GAGCAAGTAGGTTTCCATGCGGTTCTCCGGTCAGCTCACCACTGCGGGCACTGTGAGCCAACGTCGGGTCGCGCACCGGCAAGTGGGTTGGCACTTGCACGGCATCCACACATCGGCACCGCTGCGACCGGAAAGCAAAGTGTATACAGTTTTGGCATCCATCACAGCGCAAAGACTTGCAACAACTGTGCCGCCACCGAGGCGGCAATCACCTCGGGCTGTTTGCCGGTGATGCCCGGCATACCGATGGGGCAGGTCACCTGGACGCACTCGGCCTCGCTGAAGCCACGCGCCACCAGCCGGTGCTGGAAGCTGGCCCACTTGCTGCGGCTGCCGATCAGGCCCACCCAGCGCAGGTCATGGGCCTGGCGCTGGCGCAACAGGCACTCGGCCACCACATCCAGGTCTTCGGCATGGCTGAAGCTCATGATGAGCACCGCACTGCCCGCGGCCACATCGCGCACGGCGTGGTGCACGGGGTCGGAGTGCTCGCACCGGACGCCGGGCGGCACCTCGGCAGGGAAAATGCCGTCGCGGCTGTCCACCCAGGTCAGCGCAAACGGCAAGGGGGCCAGCGCACGCACCAGGGCCTGGCCCACATGGCCACCACCAAACAGGGCCAGCGGGTGGTGGGTGGCCAGCAACTGCCCCCTGAGGCGGGGGGCATCGGCCTGCGCCACGGCCTCCAGCTCCAGGTGCACCACACCGCCGCAGCATTGGCCCAGGCTGGGGCCCAGTGCGTGGCGCTGCGTGCGCACCAAGGGCGCACCCGCCAGGGCTGCGCGGGCGTGGGCCAGCACCTGCCATTCCAGGTGCCCGCCACCGATGGTGCCCACTTGGCCTTGGGCAAACACCGCCATCCAGGCACCCACCTCGCGCGGGCCAGAGCCCTGCACCCGCACCACGGTGACCAGGATGGCGGGAGCCTGTGCCAGGCGCTCGAAAAAATTGGCCAAATCGTTCAAAATCTGCGCTCCATGGGGGCGTTCCCCCGGTTGATCCACACACTGCTCTGGCAAAGTATGCCGCTTGGCGGCCCTGCCCCACCTCACCACACCTCACCCCTCTTCACCCATTGCCCGCCCGCCCCAGGAACCCCATGACACCCTTGTTGGCCCTTGCCTCCACCCCCCACTTTGGCCCCGCGCGGAGACGGTCGCTGGCCTGGGCCACCGCCGTGGCGGCCCTGCTGGCCGGTTGCGCCACGCCCTTGCCACCCGACACCACCCAGCCCCCCCTGGTCCAACCACCCGTGACCCCGGCACCGGCCAGCACCGCCACACCGGCGGCCACGCCACCGGCCCCTGCGGCCGTGTCCAGGGCGCAGACCGCGCGCGAGTACCGGGCCGACGCCGCCGCCCACCTCTACGCCAAGAACAGCCAGCGCATCTTCAAAGGCAAGCTCCCGCCGCTGCTGTATGCCGTGGGCGTGCTGCAGGTGCACGTGGACGGCCAGGGCAACGTCAGTGGCCTGAGCTGGATGCGCGCGCCCAACCATGCGCCGGAAGTGGTGGCCGAAATTGAACGCACGGTGCGCAACGCAGCCCCCTACCCGGTGGCCGTGAAGCTGGGCAAAGTCACCTACACCGACACCTGGCTGTGGGACCGCAGCGGACAGTTTCAGCTCGACACGCTGACCGAAGGCCAGCTGGGGGAAATGCCCGCCCGCGCCGCGCCCGCCAAAACAGAGGCCCAGGCCAAAAAAGCCGCCCCCGCCAAAAAACCGGGCGGCACCACGCAGATGGCCGAGCGCCACTGCGCACCCAGCACCGCCAACTGCTGACGGCCACTGGGACAAGGGCCCGAGGGGGCTGCCTCGGCCCCGTCAGTGCTTGAGCGCCTCGCAGGCCATGAGGATGCGCTCGGGCGTGGCCGGAGCGTCCATGTGCACCACCTTGCGGTGGTTGGCACTGGCGCTGACCGCGTCGCGCAGCGCAAAGAAGGTGGACAGCGCCAGCATCAGCGGTGGCTCGCCGGTGGCCTTGCTGCGGAAGGGTGTGGGTCGGGTGTTTTCGTTGTCGAACAGCGCCACGTTGAAA
>PNML01000196.1 GCA_013823635.1 Polaromonas sp.
GCCCACTTTCACGGGTTGCTTGAAGATGAACTCGTTGACCGCCACCGTCACAAAACGGCCTTGTGTGTAGCGCGCGGGCAGCACGGCACCGGCCAGGTCGACCTGGGCCATGACCCAGCCGCCAAAGATGTCGCCACTGGCGTTGCAGTCGGCCGGCATGGGAATGACCTTGAGCACCAATTCCTTGTCGGAAGGCAGGGGGACGGGGGGCAGGTGGTGGGGCAGGGTATCGGACATGGGCACAATCGGCAGACAACAAAACACCATTGTCAGCCATGCGTCCATCAGGCCTTTCGTCGGCGGGGGCTTACCCCCATTCGCCTCCCCCCGCGGGCAACGCCCGGCGCTCGGACTGGGTCACGCTCAAACGCCTGCTGCCCTACCTGTGGCAATACAAGTGGCGGGTGGTGCTGGCGCTGGGTTTCATGGTGGGCGCCAAGGCGGCCAACGTCAGCGTGCCCCTGCTGCTGAAAGACCTGGTGGACACCATGACCCCGGCTGTGGGGGCGGCCACCGGGCTGGCGCCGGGCATGGAGGGCTTGCTCATCGTGCCGGTGGGCCTGCTGCTGGCCTATGGGGCGCTGCGGTTTTCCACCAGCCTGTTCACCGAGTTGCGCGAACTGGTGTTTGCCAAGGCCACCGAAGGGGCCACGCGCAGCATTGCGCTGCAAACCTTTGCGCACCTGCATGCCCTGAGCCTGCGCTTTCACCTGGAGCGCCAGACCGGCGGCATGACCCGCGACATCGAGCGCGGCACGCGCGGTGTGCAGTCGCTCATTTCGTACTCGCTCTACAGCATCGTGCCCACCTTCATCGAGGTGGCCATGGTGCTGACCCTGCTGGGCACCAAGTTCGAGGCCTGGTACGTGTACACCACCTTGCTGGCCCTGGTGCTGTACATCGCCTTCACCGTCACGGTGACCGAGTGGCGCACCCAGTTCAGGCGCGAGATGAACGAGCTGGACTCGGCCTCGCACAGCAAGGCCATCGACTCGCTGCTGAACTACGAAACCGTCAAGTACTTCAACAACGAGGGCTTTGAGGCCCAGCGCTACGACAGCAGCCTGGAAAAACTGCGCCGCGCCCGCATCAAAAGCCAGACCACGCTCAGCCTGCTCAACACCGGGCAGCAGCTCATCATCGCCACGGCGCTGGTGGCCATGCTGTGGCGGGCCACCAGCGCCGTGGCAGCGGGGCAGATGACGCTGGGCGACCTGGTGATGATCAACGCCTTCATGATCCAGCTCTACATCCCGCTGGGTTTTCTGGGTGTGCTGTACCGCGAAATCAAGCAAAGCCTGACCGACCTGGACAAGATGTTCACCCTCCTGGAAAAGGAGCGTGAAGTGGCCGACGATGTTGCCGCACAGCCACTTTTGATTGAAAACCAGCCCCCGGTGCGTTTCGAGAACGTGCATTTCGGCTACCACAGCAGCCGCGAAATCCTGCACGGCGTGAGCTTTGAGATCCCGCCCGGCAAAACGGTGGCGGTGGTGGGGCCGTCGGGCTCGGGCAAGTCCACGCTGGCACGGCTGCTGTACCGGTTCTACGACATCAGCCCTGCGGGGGCGGACAGCCGCATCACCATCGCGGGGCAGGACATCCGCCACGTCACCCAGGCCAGCGTGCGCGCAGCCATCGGCATCGTGCCGCAAGACACCGTGCTGTTCAACGACAGCATTGAGTACAACATCCGCTATGGCAGGCCCGACGCCACCACCGACGAGGTGCACGCCGCCGCCCGCGCCGCCCGCATCCACGACTTCATCACCAGCCTGCCCCAGGGTTACGCCACGCCGGTGGGCGAGCGGGGCCTGAAGCTCTCGGGCGGCGAAAAGCAGCGCGTGGCCATTGCCCGCACCTTGCTGAAAAACCCGCCCATCGTCATTTTTGACGAGGCCACCAGCGCACTGGACTCGGCCAACGAACGCGCCATCCAGGCCGAGCTGCGCAC
>PNML01000197.1 GCA_013823635.1 Polaromonas sp.
TGAGAAACGCCAGATGGGCACGCAGGGTGCGGGGAAACCCTCGATTGGAACACGGTGTTCCCACCACCACCCAGCGCCGGTTGCGTCAGGCCTTGTCGCGCAGCCGCCAGGCCGCCACCAGGGCCAGCGCGCACAGGCCAGACAGCAGCCAGAAGGTTTCGCCAAAGGCCAGCATCCGCCCCGCGCTGGCCGGGCCGGTGTCCAGCCGTGCGCCATGCGCCGCCACCCGCCACTCCAGCACAATGCCGCACAGGCTCACCCCGGTGGCCCCGCCCAGCATGCGCAAGAAATTGATGACGCTGGCGCCTTGCGGGATCAGGGTTTTGTCCAGCCCGCGCATGGCCCCCAGGTTGAGCGAGGGCAGGATGAAACCCAGCCCGATGCGCCCCAGGATGGCCCAGCTCACCAGCAGTGGGATGATGAGCGTCGGTTGCTGCAGGTCCACCGTGACCATCAACGCAAACGACAGCGAGAGCAGCAGCAGTCCCGTGCTCACCAGCCGGTGTGTGGGTTGATGGTCGGCCAGGCGGCCCACGCCCGCGATGGTGACCGCCAGCACCAGGCCCGCCGGCAGCAGGATGCTGCCCACATACGACGGCGACAGCCCCAACCCCATCTGCATGAACACCGGCAGCAGGTAGGTGGAGCCGAACAGCGCCACGCCGTAGATGAAGGCCACGATGCTGCCCATGGCAAAGCGCCGGTCGGCAAACAGCGACAAATTCATCAGCGGTTCTGCCGTGGTGGCCGGGGGGTGGAGCCGCCGCTGCAGCGCCCTGCGTTGCCAGGCCACAAATGCCAGCAGAAGTCCCCCGGCCAGTCCCAGCAGCCCGAACGCCTGTGACGACTCGGTGCCGTGCAGGGCCACCAGCCCGTTGAGCAGGCACAGCGTGCCCGCCGAGGCCAGCAGCAGTCCGCCCCAATCCAGCCCCGCCCCCCGGGCGTTGGCCGCACCGCCGCCGGGGGCCGTGGTGGGCACATAGCGCCGCGCCAGCCACAGCGAGGCCAGGCAGAACGGCACCACCATGAAGAAAATGCTGCGCCAGCCAAACGCATCCACCAGCAGGCCACCGATGCTGGGGCCCAGCGCCGGGGCCAGCACCACCCCCATGCCAAACAGGCCACTGGCGCGTCCCTGTTCGCTGGGTTGGAAGGCCCGCAGGATGATGATGGCCGGAATGGGCTGCAGCACCCCGGCGGCCAGCCCCTCGGCCACGCGGGCGGCCAGCACCAGCGGGTAGTGGGTGGCAAAACCTCCCGCCATGCCCCCGGCCATCAGCAGCCAGGTGCAGGCCACGTAGGTGCGCCGGTAGCCAAAGCGGCCCAGCAGCCAGGGTGTGGTCAGCATGGACACCGTCATGGCCACCATGAAGCCCGAAGTGACCCACTGCGCCCGCTCCTGCCCCAGCGTGAAGTGCAGGCTCATGTCGGGGATGGCCACGTTCATGATGGTGGACGACATGACCGCGGCCATGGTGCCCACCATCACCGACAACAGCAGCAGCCAGCGGTAGCGTTCGCCGTGCCGGGCTTGCAGGCCTTGGAGTGAGTGGTCAGGGGTGGAGGGTGTCATGCGGTATCCGGGACAATCGGGGGATTGTTCCACTCTCTGTGTCTTGCCCACATGACCGATACACAAACCCTTCCTCCACTCCCCGACCGCCTCTCGCAGGACCCGCGCAGCCCCCACTTTGTGCGCGACATTTTTGAGCACGACATCGGCATCCACTTCAACGGCAAAGAGCGTTTCGACGTGGCCGAGTACTGCATCAGCGAAGGCTGGGTGAAGGTGCCCGCTGGCAAAACCGTGGACCGCAAAGGCCAGCCCCTGCTGCTCAAGCTCAAGGGCAAGGTGGAGGCGTTCATCAAGCCTGCGTGACGCTGCGGCTCACCTGCCGCGGTGCCAATGCCCACACTGCCAACGCGCTGGGGCTGCGTC
>PNML01000198.1 GCA_013823635.1 Polaromonas sp.
GTCAGCTCCAGCGTCAGGGGCCGGGGCCACAGCGCCCAGGCGGCAGCCGCCACCAAGGCGGTGCCCAAGCCCGCCCACAGGGCGATGCTGCGTTGTGTTTTGCTCAAGGTCATGGTTGGTTTCCCTGCGTCATGTTGTGTACTCACTCCCGGGATTTGAGGCTGGCCACCAGGTCGATGCGGTCCACGCCCCGGCGCACCCAGGCCCCGCACACGGCCACGGTGGCCAGCACAAACAGGGCCGAGCGGGCGTAGGCGGCGGGGTCCACCACCAGCGGAAAGGTGAACAGCTCGTTGCTCATGGTGCCCATCAGCCACACGGCAAAGCCGTAGCCCACCCACAGGCCCAGCGGCAGCGCCACCACGGTCAGCAGCGCCAGCTCGCCCAGCATGACGTAGCTGGCCTGCCAGCGCGTGTAGCCCAGCACCTGCAAGGTGGCCAGGTCGCGCTGCTGCTCGGCCAGGGTGACGCTGGCGGTGGCGTAGGCCACCCCGGCGGCCATCATCCCGGCAAAGGTCAAAAACAGCGTGGACATGAAGCCCGAGCCTTGCGAAAACGTTTGCCGCATGGACGCCTCGGCCTGGCGCACATGGCTGACCCCGGCCAGCGCCGGGCTGTTGGCCACGGCAGCGTTGAAGGCGTCTGCACTGCCGGGGCGCAGGCGCACCTGCGCACCCGAAATGCGGCCCGGCTCCTGCAGCTGCCTGCCCAGCGCACCCAGCTCCATGTAACCGCTGGAGCCCACCCACAGGTCCACCACCTGCACCACCACCACATCCAGCTGCTGGCGGCGGCCTTGCGTGACTTGCACTTGCACCACGTCGCCCACCTGCGCGTGCAACTGCCGCGCCAGCCCGCGCGAGGCCACCAGCCCGTCGCCGCGCAGGGCAATGGCTTGCAGGCCGTCACCGCCTGATGTGTTTTGCACCAGGCGCTCCAGCAGCGGCTGCTCGGGCAGGCCCATGAGGGCGTCTTGCACCTCGCGGCCCTCAAAACGGTAGGTCACGCCCACGGCGCGAAACGGCTCCACCGCCTCCACGCCAGGCAGGCGGGCCAGTGCGTGCAGGGCGGCGGGGCCGTTGGCCTCGGTGAGGGTAACGGTGGCATCTTGCGTTTTGGCGATGCGAAACGTCACCTGCAAAAACCGCTCTATGCCCGCCGGAAAGTGCTGCGACACCACCAGCACCGACAGCGCCAGCGCCACCCCCACCAGCGTGCTGAGCGAGCGCCGGGGCGCACTCACCACCCGCCTGAAGATAATGCGGGTCAGCGGGTCCAGCTGACCCAACCACGATGTGCCGCCACGTTGCCCACTCCCCCCAAAGTGCGGCGGCGACGGCGGGGCCAGCGCGGCGGCAGGGGTCAGCCGAACGGCCTGCCCCACGGCAGACAAGGCCCCGGCCAGCGCGGCGGCCAGGCCCACGCCCACGGCCAGCGCCCAGGTGCGGCCATCGGTCTGAAAGGGCAACGATGGCAGCCGGTACACGGCGCGGTAGATGCTGGACATCCACTCGCCAAACACATGGCCCAGCGCCAGGCCCAGCACCAGCCCCATGCCGCCCAGCAGCAAGGCCATGCCGCCGTAGTGCCGCGCCACGGTCAGGTTGCTGTGGCCAAAGGCTTTCAGCAGCCCGATGTTGGCGCGCTCGGTGGCCACCAGCCGCGACAGCGTGACGTTGAGCAAAAACGCCGCCACCGCCAGAAAAATGGGCGGCAACGTGGCCGCCATGTTGCCCAGCTGGGCCAGTTCTTCGCTCAAAAAACGGGCCGACACCATGCGCTCATGGCCGTAGGGCGTCATGCCGCCGTAGGCCGCCAGCCGGTCTTGCAGGGCCTGGCGCACGGGGGCGTCCTGCGCCGGGTCGGACAGGGTCAGCACCGCGTCGTTGAAGGCACCG
>PNML01000199.1 GCA_013823635.1 Polaromonas sp.
AAACCGCTTGGCGTTCATCTTTTGCCAGATCTTGACCAGATCACGGTCGGCGCCTTGCATCAGGCCGTCCATCATCTCCACCACGTCCAGGCGTGCGCCCAGGGTGCTGTAAACGGTGCCCATTTCCAGGCCGATGATGCCGCCGCCCAGAATGAGCATGCGTTTGGGCACTTCTTTCAGGGCCAGTGCGCCGGTGGAATCGACCACGCGCGGGTCGTCGGGCATGAACGGCAGGCGCACGGCCTGGCTGCCCGCGGCGATGATGGCTTTTTTGAACGCAACCACTTTTTTGGTGCCTGTCTTCTCCTGGCCAGTGCCGGTGGTTTCTTCCACTTCCACGTGGTTGGGGCCCACAAACGCGCCGTAGCCGCGCACGGTGGTGACCTTGCGCATTTTGGCCATGGCGGCCAGGCCGCCGGTCAGCTTGCCAATGACTTTTTCTTTGTGGCCGCGCAGCTTGTCGATGTTGACCACGGGGGCGCCGAAGTCCACGCCCAGATCGCCCAGGTGGGCCACTTCGTCCATGACGGCGGCCACGTGCAGCAGCGCTTTGCTGGGGATGCAACCCACGTTCAGGCACACGCCACCCAGGGTGGCGTAGCGCTCGACGATGACCACTTTCAGCCCCAGGTCCGCAGCGCGGAAGGCGGCGGAATAGCCGCCGGGGCCGCCGCCCAGCACCAGCACGTCGCACTCCAGGTCGGCCGTGCCGCCAAAACTGGCGGCGTTGGGCATTGCCACGGGCGCAGCAGCGGCTGCTGCAGGAGCAGGTGCAGCAGCCGCTACCACAGGTGTAGCTGCTAGCGCAGGTTCAGCAAGCGCTGGAGCGGTATTTGATGCTGAACTTTCACCCGCTGCCTCCAGCACCAGCACCACAGAGCCCTCGCTGACTTTGTCGCCCAGGGCCACCTTCAGCTCCTTGACCACGCCAGCGTGGCTGGACGGAATTTCCATGGACGCTTTGTCGCTCTCCACGGTGATGAGGCTTTGCTCGGCCTTGACCGTGTCGCCGGGTTTGACCAGCAATTCGATCACGGCCACTTCGTCGAAGTCGCCAATGTCGGGGACTTTGATGTCAATGTGTGCCATTGTTTTTCCTACTCAGCATGTGTCTCTGTTCTGAAAGGCACCGAACGCATCGGTGCCCGCTGCCGCGTGCGGGGCATTGGGCCCCGCCGATTTCTGGGCCTTTGACAGCATGAGGCGGGACTCAATGCCCCGCATGCAGCCGCCAAGGACCGCGTCACGTCAAAGCATGATCCGGCGGAAGTCCGCCAGGATTTGGCCCAAATACACGTTGAAGCGGGCCGCAGCGGCGCCGTCGATCACGCGGTGGTCCCACGTCAAGCTCAGCGGCAGCATCAGGCGCGGCTGGAAGGCCTTGCCGTCCCACACGGGTTCCATGGTGCTCTTGCACACACCCAAAATGGCCACTTCAGGCGCGTTGATGATGGGTGTGAAGTACCGCCCGCCAATGCCGCCCAGGCTGCTGATGGTGAAGCTGGCGCCGCTCATGTCGGCGGGGCCCAGCTTGCCGTCGCGGGCTTTTTTGGCCAGTTCGCCCATTTCCTGGCTGATCTGGAAGATGCCTTTTTTGTCGGCATCTTTGATGACGGGCACCACCAGGCCGTTGGGCGTGTCGGCGGCAAAACCGATGTGGTAGTACTGCTTGTAAACCAACGCATCGCCATCCAGGCTGCTGTTGAACTCAGGAAACTTCTTCAGCGCCGCCACGCAGGCCTTGATGAGGAAGGCCAGCATGGTGACCTTGATGCCCGACTTCTCGTTCTCCTTGTTGGTGGAGACGCGGAAGGCTTCCAGGTCGGTGATGTCGGCATCGTCGTGGTTGGTGACAGCTGGGATCATCACGGCGTTGCGCAACAGGTTGG
>PNML01000200.1 GCA_013823635.1 Polaromonas sp.
ATCGGTTTGAAGCTGCGCGGCGCGGGCCAGCGCGTAGCGGTCGATTTCCAGCAGGTCGGCGTCGGCCACCGCGTCGGTGGCGGGGTTGAAGTCGGAGATGTTGGCCAGCAAAAAGCGCAGCGTGTTGCGGATGCGGCGGTAGGCATCGACCACACGGGCCAGGATTTTGTCGTCGATCCCCAAGTCGCCCGAGTAGTCGGTGGAGGCGCACCACAGGCGGATGATTTCCGCGCCCATTTTGCTGCTGATGGTTTGCGGGGCCACCACGTTGCCCACGCTTTTGCTCATCTTGCGGCCCTGGCCGTCCACGGTGAAGCCGTGGGTCAGCAGGCCCTTGTACGGGGCGCGGCCGTACATGGCGCAGGCCGTCAGCAGCGAGCTGTGGAACCAGCCCCGGTGTTGGTCGTGGCCTTCCAGGTACAGGTCGGCCTCGCAGCCGTCGTCGTGGGCGTGCAGCAGGTGGCCGTCGGCCCCGCGCTGGCCGTGGCTGCCCTTGAGCACCGTGGTGTGGGTGGTGCCAGAGTCGAACCACACCTCCAGGATGTCGGTGCTTTTGGTGTAGCAGGCAGCGTCCGCCCCATCGGCGATGCGGGCCAGAATGTCAGCAACCGACAGCTTGCTCCAGGCCTCGATGCCGCCCTGTTCCACCACCTCGGCGGCCAGGTCCACGATCTCGGGCGTGCGCGGGTGCGGCTCGGCCGTGTCCACATGCAGCAGGAAGGGCAGGGGCACGCCCCAGCTGCGCTGGCGGCTGATGCACCAGTCGGGCCGGTTGGCGATCATGTCGCGCAGGCGGGCGCGGCCGTTTTCGGGGAAGAAGCCGGTGTCCTCGATGGCGGCCAGCGCCATCTGGCGCAGGGTTTGCGGGGCCTTGTCGGTGGTGAAGATGCCGTCGCCTTCGTCCATGCGCACAAACCATTGGGCGGCAGCGCGGTAGATCACCGGCGTCTTGTGCCGCCAGCAGTGCGGGTAGCTGTGGGTGATGACCTCGGTGGCCATCAGGCGGCCGTTGTCACGCAGCGTGTCGATGATGACGGGGCAGGCCTTCCAGATGTTCATGCCGCCAAACAGCGGCAACTCGGTCTCGTACTGGCCGTTGCCTTGCACGGGGTTGAGGATGTCGTCGTAGGCAAACCCGTTGGCCACGCAGCTGTTGAAGTCGTCCACGCCGTAGGCAGGAGACGAGTGCACGATGCCGGTGCCGTCGTCAGCGGTGGCGTAGTCGGCCAGGAACACGGGCGACAGGCGGTTGTAGCCTTCGTGCACATGCGCCAGCGGGTGGCGGAAGTTGATTTTCTCCAGCTTGGCGCCCTTGGCGTGGGCCACCACGTTGCCTTCCAGCCCAAAGCGGGCTAGGCACTTTTCCACCAGCGTGTCGGCCAGGATCAGCAGGCCCTTGGGCGTGTCCACCAGGGCGTAGACCAGCTCGGGGTTGAGGTTGAGCGCCTGGTTGGCGGGGATGGTCCAGGCGGTGGTGGTCCAGATGACCACAAACGCCTCTTTGGCGAGGCTGTGCAGGCCGAAAGCGGCGGCCAGTTTGTCGGGTTCGGCACACGGGAAAGCCACGTCCAGCGTCTGGCTCTTTTTGTCCTGGTATTCGATCTCGAATTCGGCGAGTGATGACCCGCAGTCGAAGCACCAGTAGACGGGCTTCAAGCCCCGGTACACAAAGCCGCGCTCCATCACGCGCTTGAAGGCGCGGATTTCGTTGGCCTCGGTCGCAAAGTCCATGGTGCGGTAGGGCTTGTCCCACTGGCCCAGCACGCCCAGGCGCTTGAAGTCGGCCATTTGCTGCGCGATCTGCTCGGTGGCAAAGGC
>PNML01000201.1 GCA_013823635.1 Polaromonas sp.
GCCCGCGCGTATGCCCTCGTCCTGGCTCACGGTCACTTGCTTGGTCATCAGGCCCATGACCTTGTCGGCCACACCCGCAGTGACGGTGATAGGTGCGATTTCCGCATTGAACAGCCCGGCTTCCAGGGCGGCGGTGGCTTTTTGCTGGCTGGCGGCACCGTACTCGTCCATGGCCTCGCGGCTGATGCCGTAGCGCTTGGCCACCTGCTCGGCGGTTTGCAGCATGTTCCAGTAGATCTCGGGCTTTTGCTTGGCCAGGCTCAGGTCGCGCAGCATGTGCATGTTCATTTCCTGCTGCACGCAGGAAATGCTTTCCACACCACCGGCCACATAGGCCTGGCCCTCACCCGCGATGATGCGCTGCGCGGCCAGGGCAATGGTTTGCAGGCCGGACGAGCAAAACCGGTTGACCGTCATGCCCGACACGCTGATGGGCAAGCCCGCTTTCAGGGCAATCTGGCGGGCGATGTTGGCACCCGTGGCCCCTTCGGGGTTGGCGCAGCCCATGATGACGTCTTCGATCAGCGCGGGGTCAATGCCCGCGCGTTGCACGGCGTGCTGCACGGCATGGCCACCCAGGGTGGCGCCGTGGGTCATGTTGAAGGCACCCTTCCAGCTTTTCGCCAGGGGCGTGCGGGCGGTGGAGACAATGACGGCTTGGGTCATGATGAATTCCTGAAATAAGAGCTGCCAACGCTTATCAATCAAGCGCCAGCGGCATATTGGATGCTAAAAATGGCCAACAACGCTGGGCGAGCGGCTCAGAAGGTCTTGCCTTCGGCGGCCAAGCGGGCCAGCAGCGGGGCGGGCTGCCAGAACTTGGCGTCGTCCAGCGGGTTTTTGGCAAAGCGCTTCATGGCCTGCACCACGTTGAACAGCCCGATTTCGTTCGCGTAGTTCAGCGGGCCACCGCGGTACACGGGGAAGCCGTAGCCAAAGATGTAGACGATGTCGATGTCGCTGGCCTTGTTGGCAATGCCCTCTTCCAGGATGTGGGCGGCCTCGTTCACCAGGCTGAACACCAGGCG
Source organism: Polaromonas sp. (assembly GCA_013823635.1). GTDB lineage: Bacteria > Pseudomonadota > Gammaproteobacteria > Burkholderiales > Burkholderiaceae_C > UBA2334. Next base: position 1,029 of record PNML01000201.1, read on the forward strand.
CTGCACAATTTCTTCGTCCGAAATTTTGCGGGGCGTGATGCCCAGCGACGCGCGGTGGTCGGCAATCATTTGCTCGACTTCGGCGTTGGGGATGGCGTCGCGTTTGCCGGGCACGTAGTCGTACCAGCCGGCACCGGTTTTCTGGCCAAAGCGGCCTTTTTCGCACAACAGGTCGGCGGTTTTGCTGTACTTCATGTGGGGCTTTTCCACATAACGGCGCTTGCGGATGGCCCAACCAATGTCATTGCCCGCCAGGTCGCCCATGCGGAAGGGGCCCATGGCGAAGCCGAACTTCTCAATGGCCTTGTCCACCTGCTGAGGCGTGCAGCCTTCGTCCAGCAGGAAACCACCCTGGCGGCCGTACTGCTCGATCATGCGGTTGCCGATGAAGCCGTCGCACACGCCGGACACCACGGCGGTTTTCTTGATCTTCTTGGAAATGGCCATGACGGTGGCCAGCACGTCGTGTGCCGTGGCCTTGCCGCGCACCACTTCCAGCAGCTTCATCACGTTGGCAGGGCTGAAGAAGTGCATGCCCACCACGTCTTGCGGACGGGCGGTGAAGCTGGCGATTTTGTCCACGTCCAGCGTGGAGGTGTTGCTGGCCAGGATGGCGCCCGGCTTGCACACGCGGTCCAGCTCCTTGAACACGGCCTCTTTGACGCCGATTTCTTCAAACACCGCCTCAATGACCAGGTCCACGTCACTCAGGTCGTCGTAGCTCAGCGTGGTGCTGAGCAGCGCCATGCGCTGGTCCAGCTTGTCTTGCTTGAGCTTGCCTTTTTT
>PNML01000202.1 GCA_013823635.1 Polaromonas sp.
TGAAAAGCCTGACCAGGGTGAAATCCTGGCCGTTGGTCCCGGCAAGAAAAACGACAAGGGCGAACTCTCTGCCATGAACGTCAAGGTCGGCGACCGCGTTTTGTTTGGCAAGTACAGCGGCCAGACCGTCAAGGTCGATGGCAATGAACTGCTGGTCATGAAAGAAGACGACCTGTTTGCTGTCGTCGAAAAGTGATTCACCACAGTTATTGATGGCTGACGGCGCTTTCTAGACAGGCGCCACAAGCCTTTTTCATTCATATTTTCAGACACAGGAGCCACACATGGCAGCAAAAGACGTGATTTTTGGCGGCGAAGCCCGCGCCCGCATGGTCGAGGGTGTCAACATCCTGGCCAACGCAGTGAAGGTGACCCTGGGCCCCAAAGGCCGCAACGTGGTGCTGGAGCGTTCCTTCGGCGCCCCCACCGTGACCAAGGACGGTGTGTCCGTGGCCAAGGAAATCGAGCTGAAAGACAAGCTGCAGAACATGGGCGCCCAAATGGTCAAGGAAGTGGCTTCCAAGACCTCCGACAACGCCGGTGACGGCACCACCACCGCCACCGTGCTGGCCCAGGCCATCGTGCGCGAAGGCATGAAGTACGTGGCTGCCGGCATGAACCCCATGGACCTGAAGCGCGGCATCGACAAGGCCGTGGAAGCCCTGATCGTTGAGCTGAAGAAGGCCTCCAAAGCCACCACCACCAGCAAGGAAATTGCCCAGGTCGGCTCCATCTCCGCCAACTCTGACTCCAGCATTGGCGAAATCATCGCCACCGCCATGGACAAAGTGGGCAAAGAAGGCGTGATCACCGTGGAAGACGGCAAATCCCTGCAAAACGAACTCGACGTGGTCGAGGGCATGCAGTTTGACCGTGGCTACCTGAGCCCCTACTTCATCAACAACCCCGAGAAGCAAGCCGCCCTGCTGGACAACCCCTTCGTGCTGCTGTTCGACAAGAAGATCAGCAACATCCGTGACCTGCTGCCCACGCTGGAGCAAGTCGCCAAGGCGGGTCGTCCCCTGTTGATCATTGCCGAAGACGTCGAAGGCGAAGCCCTGGCGACGTTGGTGGTCAACACCATCCGCGGCATCCTGAAAGTGGTGGCCGTCAAGGCCCCTGGCTTCGGCGACCGCCGCAAGGCCATGCTGGAAGACATCGCCATCCTGACCGGCGGCAAGGTCATCGCCGAAGAAGTCGGCTTGACCCTGGAAAAGGTCACATTGGCCGATCTGGGTCAAGCCAAGCGCATCGAAGTGGGCAAGGAAAACACCACCATCATCGACGGTGCCGGTGCAGCCGCTGACATCGAAGCCCGCGTCAAGCAGGTTCGCATCCAGATCGAAGAAGCCACTTCCGACTACGACCGCGAGAAGCTGCAAGAGCGCGTGGCCAAGCTGGCCGGTGGCGTGGCCGTGATCAAGGTGGGCGCTGCCACCGAAGTCGAGATGAAGGAAAAGAAAGCCCGCGTGGAAGATGCCCTGCACGCCACCCGCGCTGCCGTGGAAGAAGGCATTGTGGCCGGTGGTGGCGTGGCCCTGCTGCGCGCCAAACAGGCCGCTGGCACCATTGCCGGTGACAATGCTGACCAGGAAGCCGGCATCCGCCTGGTGCTCAAGGCCATCGAAGCGCCCCTGCGCGAGATCGTGTACAACGCCGGCGGCGAAGCCTCTGTGGTGGTGAACGCGGTGTTGGCCGGCAAGGGCAACTACGGCTTCAACGCCGCCAACGACACCTACGGCGACATGATCGAAATGGGCATTCTGGACCCCACGAAAGTGACCCGCACCGCGCTGCAAAACGCCGCTTCCGT
>PNML01000203.1 GCA_013823635.1 Polaromonas sp.
CCTGAATCCGTGAGTTGCTCATCAAAAAACCGCTGATTCCCCATTGAAATCAACAGCTTAGGCCTCATGTGTCTTTCACCCAGCAGGTGAAGGCCCACATGTCCGATTTCATTCTCAAACAATTGCCCTACGACCTGAGCAACCAAGCCGGTCTGGCACTGGTTGGCAAGTATTTGAAGCGCATCAACATCAACAGCTTGGTCGACCCGGCCTTCTCGGTGCGCAGTGGCATTGCCAACAGCGACATCCTCAAAAGCTACCTCGGTCTGCTGTGCCTGGGCAAGAACGACTTCGATGCCATCGAAGGCCAGCGCAAAGACGCATTCTTCGCCCGTGCGCTGGGCTTGCGTGCTGTGCCCTCGTCGCCCACCCTGCGCCAACGCATGGACACGCATGCTGTGTCGTGGTTTGACCTGGCCGACCGCATCAATGCCGCCGTGCTTGGCCTCAAGATTGGTGGCAAGCACGTTGACTTCGGTGTGCTGCCCTGTGGGTACATGCCGCTGGATGTGGATACCTTCGCCATGGACAACAGCGGCACGGCCAAAGAGCATGTGGGCCGCACCTATGCCGGTGTCGATGGCTACTGCCCCTGGGTGGCCTACCTGGGCACCCAAGGCTTTTGCCTGGAGTTGGCCTTGCGCCCTGGGACACAGCACTCGGCCAGTGAGACCGAATACAACATCGAGCGGGTGCTGCCGCTGGCAGCCAAGCTGACCCAGTCGGCGGGTTCGGATACGGGTGCGGGTGGGAGCTTGGGTACTGGTGCTACAGCCGCTATGGGTGCCTCTGGTCAGGGCACCCCTTTGCTGTTTCGCGCCGACTCGGGCTTTGACTCGGCCAAGCTGATGTGCGCCATCGGTCAACAGGCCAAGGCGCTGGGGCGTGAGGTGGCCTTCATCATCAAGTGGAACCCGCGCACCACGCCGGTGGAGACGGTTGCCAAGGCCAAAGTGTCTGATGCCAACACTGTGTGGGTCACGTTGCGCGAGGGCAAGCGCCAGTGCCTGTGGGCTGACGGCGTTGAGCTCAAGCATGGCCATGAGGTGCTGGCGGCCCGCCGTGTCTATCGGCTGACTGAGCGCACCGTCGACAAGCGGGGCCAGCAGATGCTGCTGCCCGAGTACGTGCTGGAGGGCTGGAGCACCACTTTGCCAGACGCGGCTTTCAGCCCTGAGCAGGTGATTGCGCTGTATGCGGACCATGGCACGCACGAGCAGTTTCACTCGGAGTTCAAGACCGACATGGACCTCGTTCGCTTGCCCTCGGGCAAGTTCGATACGAACTACCTGGTGTGTGCACTGGCTGCGGTGGCCATGAATTTGCTGCGCTTGGTGGGCCAGCACACGCTTCATGAGCCCGATGCGCCGGTGCGTCACACCGCACAACGCAGACGGATTCGCACGGTGATGCAGGAGCTGATGTTCAAGGCCGCTCGCCTGATCAGCCACGCGCGCCAGTGGGTGCTGGGCCTGGGGGCCAATGACACGGCGTTTCTGGTGTTTGAGCGTCACTGGCATCAACTCGATACCGCCTGAAACGGCAAAGGCAGACGCCAGCGCCAACGCGCTTGCCCGATCCAAGCGAAAAAAGCCCGATGGGGATGACCCCAGGCGCTGGTGCGCCCGCACACGGCTGACTTGCGCGTTTGGACGGCAGATGCGTGTGCATGGGGTGGCTGTGGCGGGCATTTTGTGGGGAACAAGCGAGTGATCGGCAGCGAAATCAAGGAATCAGGCTGGAAAATGGGTTCCACCAGTGTGATTTCTGTCGCTTTGAAATTTCGGTGAATTGGAGGTCACGGATTCAGG
>PNML01000204.1 GCA_013823635.1 Polaromonas sp.
GCCATCGAGTCGCTGCTGTGCGCCCGGGTGGCCGACCAGCTCAGCGATTTCCCCAAGCACGACCCCAACCAGGAACTGATGGCCCAGGGCGTGGCCAACTTTGTGGTCCCGTTTTTTGGCGGCATGCCCGCCACCGGCACCATCGCGCGCACGGTCACCAACATCCGCTCGGGCGCCGCCTCGCCGGTGGCGGGGGTGGTGCACGCGCTGACCCTGGCAGCGGTGGTGCTGGCCGCGGCGCCCCTGGCGGCGCACATTCCGCTGGCGGTGCTGGCGGGTGTGCTGCTGTTCGTGGCCTGGAACATGGGCGAATGGCGGGAATTCGCCCGCCTGCGCCAGTTCTCCAGCCACTACCGGCTGATGCTGGTGTCCACCTTCCTGGTCACCATCGTGTTCGACCTGACGGTGGCGGTGGAGCTGGGGCTGGTGCTGGCCGTGGTGCTGTTTGTGCGCCGCCAGCGCGAGTTGTTCCAGGCCGAGGAAGTGGCGCGCAGCGAGGGCCACATCACCTTTCGCCTGTACGGTTCACTGTTTTTTGGTGCCGTGGCCAAGGTGGACGCGCTGGCCACCCTGATTGAGACCACGCCCCACGGCACCCACGTCATGCTGGACGTGGGCATGCTCATTTCCCTGGACACCACCGGGCTGGACGCGCTGGAGCAGCTGCTGAAGGTGGTGGAAAAACACGGCGGCCACCTGAGCGTGAGCCACCTGCAGCCGCAACCGCGCTCGCTCATGGAGCGCTCGGGCTTCATCCGACACCTGCATGCCGTGATCTGACGCTGGCCCATGGCTGCGTGGGTTCGCCAGGCGCTGCCCGTAAAATTGCGCCTTTGCTGTGTTGCGAGACCCATTCCATGCCCTTCTTTGCCCGCGCCCACTACACCTCGGAAGCGACCGATTTCATCGAGTCCCTGAAGCAGGCCAACCCCGCCATGGAGGCGGGCCAGCGCCAGGGCCGCGCACTGCTGTGGGACAAGCAGATTGACCGCAGCGTGCACCAAGACCTGCTCGACGGCCAGATTGCGCAGAAGCCCTACCCCTACCAGACCTCTCCCACCGAGCAGTGAGCGCCACCGGCGAAGAGACCCTGCCGGGGCTCGCGCCCGATGGGCCCATGCCTGGCCTGCCCGACGTGGTGGACCAAGTGGCGCTGGCCCGCCTGTACGGCGAGCCCCTGTTTGCGCTGCCGCAGGACCTGTACATCCCGCCCGACGCGCTGCAGGTGTTTCTGGAGGCCTTCGAGGGCCCGCTGGACTTGCTGCTGTACCTGATCCGCAAGCAGAACTTCAACATCCTGGACATCCCCATGGCGGCCGTCACGCGGCAGTACCTGCGCTATGTGGACGACATCCGCGCCGCCAACCTGGAGCTGGCCGCCGAGTACCTGCTGATGGCAGCCATGCTGATTGAAATCAAATCCCGCATGCTGCTGCCCCCGCGCCCCAAGGCCGACGGCGAAGAAGCCGAGGACCCCCGCGCCGAGCTGGTGCGCCGCCTGCTGGAATACGAGCAGATGAAGCTCGCGGCCTTCAACCTGAACGAGCTGCCCCAACTGGGCCGCGACTTCTGGCGCGCCCAGGTGCCCATGGAGCAAGCCCTGCAACAGCGCCTGCCCGACGTCAACGTGCTGGACCTGCAACAGGCCTGGGCCGACATTGTTCGCCGGGCCAAGCTGGTGCAGCACCACCACATCAGCCGCGAGGAGCTGTCGGTGCGAGAGCACATGAGCATCGTGCTCAAAGCCCTGCAAGGCCGCCGCTTTGT
>PNML01000205.1 GCA_013823635.1 Polaromonas sp.
GGGTTTGTGCGCCCTGGGCTTCGTTGATTTCCAGGCGGCCAATGTCGTCCAGCTTCAGGCCGGTGCGCTCAAGAAGCAGGCGGATGGCCGGTGCCGGGCCAATGCCCATGATCTCGGGCGGCACACCCACCACGGCGGCGGCCACGATGCGGCCCAACCGCTGGTGCCCGCCTGCGGTGGCGTAGGCCCCGCTGGCCACGATGGCCGCCGCTGCGGCATCGACCAGCGCCGAGCTGTTGCCACCCGTTTGCACGCCGCCGGCGTACACGGGGCGCAATTGCGCCAGCACCTCCACCGGGGAAATGCGGGGGTGGGTGTCGGCGCTGATTTCCTTGGCCTTGCCGGTCAGGCGGATGTGGCGGCTGGCGTAGCCCTCCAGCTCAAACGTCTCGTTGGCCACGGGCACGATTTCCCCGGCCAGGAAGCCCGATGCCTGCGCCGCCACGGCCTTGGCAAACGACGCGCTGGCAAAGGCATCCACCTCCTCGCGGGTGATGCTGTATTTCTTGGCCAGGTTCTCGGCCGTCTGGATCATGTTGATGCCGGGGGCCGTGTCGCTCAGCGCCTCCCACATGTAGTCCTTGAAGCCCACGGGCGCGCCCAGCTTGAAGCCGGTGCGGTGGTCGAAGGCAGCAATGGGGTTGCGCGTCATGCTTTCGGTGCCCACCACCAGGGCGGCGTCGCAGGCACCGCCCTGAATCTGCTCGCCCGCCTGGCGAAACAGCTCAAAGCCCGTGCCGCAAATGCGCTGCGCCATGAGCGCGGGCACCTCTTGCGGCACCCCGGCGTACAGGCCAATGTGGCGTGGCAGCATGAACTGCCCAAAGTCGCCAGGGGCCATGTTGCCGGTGATGACCGAGCCAATGTCGGCCGCAGGGACGCCGGTGCGCTTCAGAATTTCGCGCGCCACCTTGATGCCCATGTCGGTGGGCGAGAGCTGGCTGAACGCGCCGCAGTAGTCCACCATGGGGGTGCGCACGCCGTCGAGCATCCAGACATCGTCGAACGCGGAGAAAAAGCCTTTGGTTGCCATGTGGGTTGCCTTCTGAAAGTGTGGGTGTCTGTGGTCTGTGCGGGGCGGTGGTGGCCGTGGTGCGCTTCAGCCCTGGCTGGGTTTCAGGATGAAGCGCAGCCCGTCGGCGTGCAGCTTGGCCACGGTGTCGGCCCGGTGGGCCAGCACGGCGCGCTGGTTGATGGAGCCTTTGTCCGTCACCTCGCCCCGGTCCAGCGTGGGCGGGTCGGCCAGCAGGCACAGGCGGGCCACGCGGTTGGCGCTGCCGGTGGCGGTGGTCGCCAGCTGGTCCACCACCTGCTGGAAGAAGGCCAGCACGGGCTCGCTGTCCACCACGTCGTGCATGGAAGCATCTGCGCCCAGGCCGCTCAAGGTGCGCACGGCAGCGGTGGGGAACACCATGGCACCCACCTCTTTGGTGTTGATGCCGGTGATGACGGCGTCCTGCACGTAGGGTGCGCCAGTGGCAATGATCTTGCCGCGCAGTGGGCCCACGCTGACAAAGGTGCCGGTGGCCAGCTTGAAATCTTCGGCAATGCGGCCATCAAAGGCCAGGCCCTGGTGGATGTCGGTTTCGTCGATCCAGCGCACGGCGTCGCCCGAGCAGAAGTAGCCTTCGTCGTCAAAGGCCTCGGCGGTTTCAGCTGGGGCGCGCCAGTAGCCGGGGGTGATGTTGGGGCCCC
>PNML01000206.1 GCA_013823635.1 Polaromonas sp.
CCTGGCCAGGCATCAAGGTGCTCAACCTGTTTGCCTACACCTGTGCGTTTTCGGTGGCGGCGCTGCAAGGCGGTGCGCGCCGCGTGGTCAACATTGACATGAGCCAGGGCGCCATTGGCCTGGGCCAGCACAACCACGCGCTCAATGGGCTGTCGGCGGGGGCTGGCTTCATGGCGCACGACCTGTTCAAGTCCTGGGGCAAGGTGGCGCGCATGGGCCCTTACGACCTCATCGTGGCCGACCCGCCCAGCCACCAGAAGGGCAGCTTTGTGGCCACCAAAGACTACGCCCGGCTGATTCGCCGCCTGCCCGACCTGCTCAACCCCGAAGGCCAGGTGCTGCTGTGCCTGAACGCACCCGAACTGAGCGAGGCCTGGCTGCGCGAGCAGGTGGCCGAGCACGCCCCCAGCCTGGTGGTGGAGCAGCGTCTGCCCAACCCGGCGGCCTTTGCCGACGCCTCGCCCGACCGCGCCCTGAAGGTGCTGGTGCTCAGCCTGGCAGGGGCAGCCTGAGCCCGCTCACACCACCGCCGCTCAAGCCACAGGCGGCTTGGTCTGCGAGCGCCCCGTGCTGGGCTGCCAGTGAATGGGCTGGGCCTGCAGGCCCTGGCCCCCGGTGCCTGAATCCGCACGACCGCGACCTGCCGCTGCAGTCCCCGGCCCCGTGCTGCAGCCCCCACTGCCACACGCATCGCCCGAGCAGCCACCGCAGGCCGAGCCCCCGGCCTGCACGCGCTTGAACTTGCGCACCGCCGCCCACACGGTGTAACCCAGCGCCAGCGCCACGCCAATGCCCACCACCCACAGTTGTGCAGTCATGCCGGTCATGCACCCGCTCCCAGGAAGTGCAGCGCCACGCGGTACGTGACCCAGGTGGCCGCGTAGGCCAACCCGAACAGGTAGGCCGCCATGCCCAGCACGGGCCGCCAGCCACCGGCCTCGCGTCGCACCGCCGCCAGGGTGGCGATGCACTGCGGCGCAAACACAAACCAGGCCAGCAGCGCCAGCGCGGTGGGCAGCGACCAGTCGTGGGCAATGAGCGGCGCCAGCTGGTCGGCCACGTCTTCACCCTGGGCCGACAGGGCGTACACCGTGCCCAGGGCACCCACCACCACCTCGCGGGCGGCCATGGCGGGCACCAGGGCCACCACGATTTGCCAGTTGAAACCCAGCGGCGCAAACAGCGGCTGAATCAACTGCCCCAGCTGGCCCGCCAGGCTGTACTGGATGGCGGGTCCGGTGGCCCCTTCGGGGGCGGCGGGCACGCTGGACAAGAACCACAGCAACACCGTCAGCGACAGGATGATGGTGCCCACGCGTTTGACAAAAATGCCTGCCCGCTCCCACAGGCCGTGGGCCAGGTTGCGCGGGTTGGGCCAGCGGTAGGCAGGCAACTCCATCAGCAGCGGGGTGGGCGTGGCGTGGCCGCGCCACAGCTTGATGGCCCCCGCCACCGCCATGGCCGACACAATGCCCGCCACATAGAGCACAAACAGCACCAGGCCTTGCAGGTTGAACCAGCCGCCCACCGTCTGGTCGGGGATGAAGCCGCCAATCAGCAGCGCATACACCGGCAAACGGGCCGAACACGTCATGAGCGGGGCCACCAGAATGGTCAGCCAGCGGTCGCGCCAGTGGGTGATGGTGCGCGTGGCCATGATGCCGGGCACCGCACACGC
>PNML01000207.1 GCA_013823635.1 Polaromonas sp.
GCCCAAGAGACGGCTGGCCCAGGGGCCAGCCTCATCGGTGGGCTGCAGGCGTTCAGGCAGCGACCGAGGCCAGCGCGGCGTTGAAGGTTGCGCTCGGGCGCATCACCGCTTCCAGCTTGGCCATGTCAGGCATGTAGTAGCCGCCAATATCCACCGGCTTGCCCTGCACGGCCGCCAGTTCGGCCACGATGGTGGCTTCGTTCTCGGCCAAGGCCTTGGCCAAGGGCGCAAACCTCGCGGCCAGCTCGGCATCCTCGCTCTGCGCGGCCAGTGCCTGCGCCCAGTACAGGGACAGGTAGAACTGGCTGCCGCGGTTGTCCAGCTGACCCGTCTTGGGGCTGGGGTTCTTGTTGTTGTCCAGCAGCTGGCCAGTGGCAGCGTCCAGGGTCTTGGCCAGGAGCTTGGCCTTGGGGTTGCTGTTCTTCAGGCCCAGGTCCTCCAGGCTCACGGCCAGGGCAAGGAATTCACCCAGCGAATCCCAGCGCAGGTGGTTCTCCTCCACCAGCTGCTGCACATGCTTGGGCGCCGAGCCACCTGCACCGGTCTCATACATGCCACCGCCGGCCATCAGCGGCACGATGGACAGCATCTTGGCCGAGGTGCCCAGTTCCATGATCGGGAACAGGTCGGTCAGGTAGTCGCGCAGGATGTTGCCGGTGGCACTGATGGTGTCCAGGCCACGGATCACGCGCTCCAGCGTGTAACGCATCGCGCGCACCTGGCTCATGATCTGGATGTCCAGACCCGAGGTGTTGTGCTCGTGAAGGTACATCTTGACCTTGGTGATCAGCTGCGCTTCATGCGGGCGGTACTGGTCGAGCCAGAACACCACCGGCATGCCGGAGTTGCGCGCACGGTTGACCGCCAGCTTGACCCAATCGCGGATGGCGGCATCCTTGCACTGGCACATGCGCCAGATATCGCCCTGCTCGACCTCCTGGCTCATCAGCACCTCGCCGGTGTCCAGATCGGTGATGTTGGCCGTGCCGGCCTCGGGGATCTCGAAGGTCTTGTCGTGCGAGCCGTATTCCTCGGCCTGCTGAGCCATCAGACCGACGTTTGGCACCGTGCCCATGGTCTTCGGGTCGAAGGCGCCATGCCACTTGCAGAAGTTGATCATCTCCTGATAGATCCGGGCGAATGTCGACTCCGGCATCACGGCCTTGACGTCCTTCAGGCGGCCGTCCGCACCCCACATCTTGCCGCCGTTGCGGATCATGGCCGGCATCGAGGCGTCAACGATGATGTCGTTGGGCGAGTGGAAGTTGGTGATGCCCTTGGCCGAGTCCACCATCGCCAGTTCGGGGCGGTGCTCGTGGCAGGCGTGCAGGTCGCGCTTGATCTCGTCCTGCTTGCTCTGCGGCAGCGTGGCGATCTTGTTGTAGAGATCGACCATGCCGTTGTTGACGTTGATGCCCAACTCCTGGAACAGGGCGCCGTGCTTCTCGAAGGCCTCGCGGTAGAAGATCTTGACGCAGTGGCCAAACACGATGGGGTGCGAGACCTTCATCATCGTGGCCTTGACGTGCAGCGAGAACATCACGCCGGTCTGGCGCGCGTCTTCGATTTCCTTCTCATAGAAGTCA
>PNML01000208.1 GCA_013823635.1 Polaromonas sp.
CACAACGAACCCGGCGGCGGCTTCGTGGCCGGGCTCGTGCTCTCCACCGCCTTCATCCTGCAGTACATCGTCTCGGGCACGCAGTGGGTCGAGGCCAACATCAACCTGCGCCCGGTGCGCTGGATCGCCATGGGCCTGCTGATGGCCACCTTCACCGGCCTGGGGGCGCTCTTCTTTGGTTACCCCTTCCTCACCACGCACACCGCCCACCTCGATCTGCCGCTGCTCGGCGAGATCCACGTGGCCAGTGCGCTGTTCTACGACATCGGCGTCTTCACCCTGGTGGTGGGCGCCACGCTGCTCATCCTCACGGCGCTGGGCCACCAGTCGGTGCGCGGCCACCGCCGCGTGAGCACCGACGCCCGGGGTGCCGGCGGACAACAACGGGGAGATACCTGATGGAAATCGTGCTGGCCTTGGCCATTGGTGTGCTCACCACCTGCGGCGTGTGGCTCATGCTGCGCCCCCGCACCTACCAGGTGATCATGGGTCTGGCGTTGCTGGGCTACGGCGTGAACCTGTTCATTTTCAGCATGGGCCGGCTCTCGGTGGACAGCGAGCCCATCATGGTGGCGGGCTTTCCGCCCACCTTCGAGTTCTACGACGACCCGATGCCGCAAGCGCTGGTGCTCACCGCCATCGTCATCGGCTTTGCCATGACCGCACTGTTTCTGGTGGTCATGCTGGCCCAGCGGGGCTTCTCCGGCAACGACCATGTGGACGGCCGGGAGGACGCTGAATGAGGGAGCTGGCCCAGGCCCTGATGCCGCACCTGATGGTCGCACCCGTGCTGCTGCCGCTGCTGGCCGCCTGCCTGCTCATGCTGGTGAGCGAACGGCGCCACCGCACCAAGGCCACGCTGGGCCTGCTGGCCACCGCCGCCAACCTGGTGGTGGCCGTGCTGCTGGTGTTCTGGGTCAAGGCCGAAGACGAACCGAGCGCCTTCGGCATCTACCTTCCGTCGAACTGGGACGTGCCCTACGGCATCGCACTCGTGCTCGACCGGCTCTCGGCCCTGATGCTGGTGATGACCGCGCTGGTCGCGCTCATGGCTTTGCTGTTCTCGCTGGCGCGCTGGCACAAGGCGGGCGCGCACTTCCACCCGCTGTTCCAGATCCAGATCATGGGGTTGAACGGTGCCTTCCTCACCGGCGACCTGTTCAACCTCTTCGTGTTTTTCGAGGTCATGCTTGCCGCCTCTTACGGCCTGCTGCTGCACGGCTCAGGCCCGGCCCGCGTGAAGGCCGGCCTGCACTACATCGCCATCAACCTCGCAGCGTCCTCCCTCTTCCTGGTGGGCGCCGCACTCATCTACGGCATCTCCGGCACGCTCAACATGGCCGACCTCGCGGCGCGTTTGCCCGAGGTGGCGGACGCCGATCGGGCTTTGCTCCACGCGGGCTGCGCCATCCTGGGCGTGGCGTTTCTGGCCAAGGCGGCCATGTGGCCGCTGAACTTCTGGCTCGTGCCGGCGTACGCGAGTGCCAG
>PNML01000209.1 GCA_013823635.1 Polaromonas sp.
GGGCGCGCTGGTGGAAGAGGAGGGCGTGAACGAGAAGATGGCCGAGTTCATCAACCCCCTGGCCATGTTGGGCGACAAGATCACCAAGTTCACCACCGAAATCGGCTTCAAGGGCATGCAAAACCCCGACGAAGTGGGCGCCGCCGCCGTGGACTACCTGCGCGTGGCCGGTCACCTGGTGTTTGGCTACTTCTTTGCCCGCATGGCCTCGGTCGCGCTGAAGGAAATCGCCGCTGGCAACACCGACCCCTTCTACCCCGCCAAGCTGCAAACCGCACGCTTTTACTTTGCCAAGCTGTTCCCCGAAACCATGACGCTGATGGTGACGGCCCGCGCCGGTGCCAAGTCGCTGATGGACACCGACCTGGCCCTGGCCTGAGCGGTCAACCGGTCAGGCGCAGAGGCTTTTTTGAATCAAAAATGCCTCCAGCGCTTGATGTGATTGAACAGTTTGCTATGACCGTTTTGTTGGGTGTGCGCCGCGCAGCGGGCCAGTGGCCGCTGGCGCACACACCCGCCCAGGAGACCCCATGAACCGATTCAATGTGAAAAAAGTCGCCGTGCTCGGCGCAGGCGTGATGGGCGCGCAAATTGCCGCCCACCTCGTCAACGTCAAGGTGCCGGTGGTGCTGTTTGACCTGGCCGACACCAAAAGTACGGACAAAAACGGCATTGCCAACCGCGCCATCGCCAACCTCAAAAAGCTGAAGCCCTCGCCGCTGGGTGTGGCCGACGATGCCGTGCTGATCCAGGCGGCCAACTACGAAGAGCACCTGGACCTGCTGCAAGGCTGTGACCTCATCATCGAGGCCATTGCCGAGCGCATGGACTGGAAGCACGACCTGTACGCCAAAATTGCCCCGCACATCGCGCCGGGCGCCATCGTCGCGTCCAACACCTCGGGCCTGTCCATCACGGCGCTGTCCGAGGCGCTGCCCGAGGCCTTGAAGCCGCGCTTTTGCGGCATCCACTTCTTCAACCCACCGCGTTACATGTTTTTGGTGGAGCTGATCGCCACGCCCACCACCGACGCGGGTGTGCTCGACCAGCTGGAAGCCTTCGTCACCACCGGCCTGGGCAAGGGCGTGGTGCGCGCCAAAGACACGCCCAACTTCGTGGCCAACCGCGTGGGCATCGCGGGCATGCTCTCCACCATGAAAGAGGTGGAGCGCTACGGCCTCACGTTTGACGTGGTGGACGACCTCACCGGCAAAAAGCTGGGCCGTGCCAGCAGCGGCACCTTCCGCACCGCCGACGTGGTGGGCCTGGACACCATGGCCCACGTCATCAAGACGCTGCAAACCACGCTGAGCCTGGACACCGACCCGTTTTACGGCAGCTTCGAGACCCCGGCGGTGCTGACCAAGCTGCTGGAACTGGGCCACCTGGGCCAAAAAACCAAGTCCGGTTTCTACAAAAAAGTGGGCCGCGACGTGATGCGCTTTGAGCTGGACAGCGAGGAATACGTGCCCGGTGGCCAAAAG
>PNML01000210.1 GCA_013823635.1 Polaromonas sp.
CCATGAGCCCCGACGCCCTGACCGGCATGGAGGCCAACCTGCGCTTCAACGGCGTGGAAACCATGGCCACCCGAGTGTTTGGCCGCCTGACCGCCTGGCAGAACTGGATCTTCCAGCGCCCCAACGCCGTGGGTGAAAAGGGTGCGCTCAAGGTGTTTGGCAAGGGGGACAAGGCCGCCTTCAATTGGGAACGCGTCTGAGCGGCTGGCCCCTCACCGATTGACGTTGTGCAGCACGGTCCGGGCGGGGTGCTGCAACCGAACTTCAACCCCCGAGCTTCTTTCAGACTTCGGAGACACCTCATGTCCACCATCGATTACAGCGACAAAATCCCCAACAACGTCAACCTCAGCGAAGACCGCACCCTGAAGCGTGCACTGGAGCAGTGGCAGCCCAACTACCTCCAGTGGTGGAGTGACATGGGCCCGGACGGCAGCCAGAATTTTGACGTGTACCTGCGCACGGCGGTCAGCGTTGACCCGCAGGGCTGGGCGCAGTTCGGCCACGTCAAGATGCCCGACTACCGCTGGGGCATCTTTTTGAACCCCGCCGAGAAGGACCGCAAGATCCATTTCGGTGACCACAAGGGCGAAGACGCCTGGCAAGACGTGCCCGGCGAATACCGTGCCAACCTGCGCCGCATCATCGTCACGCAGGGTGACACCGAACCCGCATCGGTGGAGCAGCAGCGCCACCTGGGCCTGACCTGCCCCAGCCAGTACGACCTGCGCAACCTGTTCCAGGTGAACGTGGAAGAAGGCCGTCACCTGTGGGCCATGGTTTACCTGCTGCACAAGTACTTTGGCAAGGACGGCCGCGAAGAAGGCGAAGCCCTGCTGGAGCGCAACAGCGGCAACGTGGACAACCCCCGCATCCTCGAAGCCTTCAACGAAGAAACGCCCGATTGGCTCAGCTTCTTCATGTTCACCTACTTCACCGACCGCGACGGCAAGTTCCAGCTGTGCGCGCTGGCTGAAAGCAGCTTCGACCCGCTGGCCCGCACCACCAAGTTCATGCTGACCGAAGAGGCGCACCACATGTTCGTGGGTGAGTCGGGCGTGAGCCGCGTCATCAACCGCACCTGCCAGGTGATGAACGAGCTGAAAACCGACGACCCGGCCAAGCTGCGCGCGGCGGGCGTCATCGACCTGCCCACCATCCAGCGTTACCTGAACTTCCACTTCAGCGTCACCATCGACCTGTTCGGTGCCGATGAGTCGTCCAACGCCGCCACCTTCTATTCAACAGGCCTGAAGGGCCGCTACGAAGAGGGCAAGCGCACCGATGACCACCAGCTGCGCGGCCAGTTCTACAAGGTGCTGAACGTGCAGAACGGCCAGCTGGTCGAAAAAGAGGTGCCCATGCTCAATGCGCTCAACGAAGTGCTGCGCGACGACTACATCAAAGACAGCGTCGGTGGTGTGGAGCGTTGGAACAAGGTGATCG
>PNML01000211.1 GCA_013823635.1 Polaromonas sp.
CCTCGGTCCCGTGTTCGGTGGTTCGACATGGAGCTTAGTGAGATGTCGGGCGGCTGTGCAAAGCTTCGTTTGACGCACGGTCAAACGCACCCGAAGCCTCAGGAGACCCACACCATGCCGATGCCCACGCACGACGGCGAACCGCCCACCTCCCTCCCGAGAAAGCGCCAGACCCTGGCACGGGTGTTGAAGGAAGCCAGGCTGGCGTTTTCAGAGCGAGGGCTCGCCGGCGCACGCATCGACGACATCGCGCGCGCCGCCGGGGTCACCAAGCAGTTGGTCTATCACTACTTCAGCAGCAAGGAAGACCTGTTCTCCAGCGTTCTGGATGAATCGGTCCAGGACGTCCTGGCCGATCTGCTGGCCCTCGAACTGGACCACTTGCCCCCACCCCAAGCCATGCGGGTGTTGCTGGAACACTCCTTCGATCGGTACCGCGCGCACCCGGCGCTGAGCGCCCTGGCCCAGGAGAGCTTGCGTCAGCACGAACTCCAGACCGGCCACATCAACCGGTTCACGAAACTCGCGCCGATCCTGATCCGCCTGATGGAGGGCATTTTGCGGCGCGGCGAAGCCAGCGGTGAGTTCGTGACTGGCGTGGACGCACGCCTGTTCTGTGCTGCGTCAGGCCTGCTCACCACCGGGGGCTTCACCAGCCGATACATCGTCTCCACCCTGGCCGGCTTTGACACCACCACACCAGAGGGTTCGTCTGCCTGGCGGCGGTATTCCGTGGACTTTGTGATGGCCACGGTGCTGACGTGCAACCACCCCAATCAGCCATGCCTCCCCACGGAACCGACAACGTTTCGAAACGCCAGGACCAGCGCCCCGTGAATCACAGCGCAGCATCTCCGGGGCGGATCAATCTCGGGATCGTTTCCATTGCCTGTTTCAACTTCGCGTCCTACGTCTGCAACGGGCTGCCGCTTGCGGTGCTGCCCGGCTATGTGCTGAGCGACTTGAACCTGGGCCCTGTGTTTGCCGGGCTGGTGATCGGCGTGCAGTACATGGCCACCTTGTTGTCGCGCCCGCTGGGCGGCCAACTGGCCGACCGATGGGGGTCCAAACGCGTGGTGCTGTACGGACTCGGCGGGCTGGTGTTCAGCGGGGTGTTGACCAGCCTCGCGATCTTCCTGCATGCCCAGCTATGGCTCGGCACAGGGCTGCTGCTGGCGGGGCGTGTGGTCCTGGGCGTGTCTTCTGCCCTGGTCTCGACGCCGTGCTGCACCTGGGCCATTGGCCTGTACGGCACCCAGAACACGGCCCGTGTGATGTCGTGGAACGGCATCGCCGCCTATGGCGGCACGGCGCTGGGCGCCCCCTTGGGCGTACTCGTTCGCGATGGCACGCACCTGATCGGCATCGGACTGTGCACCGCCCTGCTCGGCCTTCTGGCCTTGCTGTTCGCCTCGACCCGGCCAGCGGCGCCCATC
>PNML01000212.1 GCA_013823635.1 Polaromonas sp.
GCCGACGAGGTGTACGCCCGCATGCTCAAAAAGCCCGCCGCCCAGCGCCTGGCGCTGCTGCGCAATGCCGAAGGGCCACAGGGCCAATTCCTGTGGGCCATTTTGCGCAACGCCTTCCACTACGCCGCCGTGCATCTGGGCACCATTGCCCACACCGCCCGCGACGTGGACCAGGCCATGCGCTGGGGCTTTGGCATGAAGCAAGGCCCCTTCGAGCTGTGGCAGGAAGCCGGTTGGCTGGACGTGGCCAAGATGGTGCAAGAAGACATTGACGCGGGCAAAGCCCTGTGCAACGCGCCGCTGCCCCAGTGGGTGTTTGAAGGCCCCGTGGCAGACGCCGGTGGCGTACACACCGCACAAGGCTCTTTCAACCCCAGCACCGGCCAGTTTGAAGGCCGCCGCACGTTGCCCGTGTATGCCCGCCAGCACTTCCCCGAGTTGTTGCTGGGCGAGGCTGGCCCCGACCACCGCACCGCAGGCACCACGCTGCACGAGGACGACGCCGTTCGCCTGTGGACGCTGGATGACGAGATCGTCATTGCCACCATCAAGACCAAGATGCACGCCATCAGCCCCGACGTGGCCGAGGGCCTGGCCCAAGCCGTGGACCTGGCCGAGGCCAGCTACCAGGGCGTGGTGATCTGGTCGGGCGACGAGGTGTTTTCTGCGGGTGCCGACCTGCAAGCCATGTTGCCCGGCTTCCTCATGGGCGGTGCCGCCGCCATCAACGAGGCCGAGGCCGAGTTGCAGCGCGTCATGCTCAAACTGCGTTATGCGTCCGTGCCCGTGGTGTCGGCTGTGCGCGGCCTGGCCCTGGGCGGTGGCTGCGAGCTGGCGGTGCACAGTGCCCGCCGCGTGGTGCACATGGAGAGCTACATCGGCCTGGTGGAAGTGGGCGTGGGCCTGGTGCCCGGTGCCGGTGGCCTGACCTACATCGCCCGCCGCGCCGCCGAAGCCGCCGCCGCCAGCACGGGCAATGACCTGATTCCCTTCCTGACGGAAGGCTTCAAGGCCGCCGCCATGGCCTCGGTGGGCACCAGCGCGCTGGAGAGCCGCAAGCTGGGCTATGTGCTGGACAGCGACGTTATCGTGCCGCACAAGGACGAGCTGCTGTTTGTGGCCATCAACGAGGCCAAGGCTTTGTTCCAGGGCGGCTACCGCGCCCCGCACCAGCGCCTGTTCCCGGTGGCGGGCCGCAGCGGCAAGGCCACCATTTTGGGCAGCTTGGTCAACATGCGCGACGGCGGCTTCATCAGCCAGCACGACTTCCACATCGCGGGCCTGATTGCCGGTGTGCTGACGGGCGGCGAGGTGGAGGCGGGCACGCTGGTCAGCGAGGCCTACCTGATGACGCTGGAGCGCCAGGCCTTCTGCAGCCTGCTGGAACACCCCAAGACGCAGGAACGCATCATGGGCATG
>PNML01000213.1 GCA_013823635.1 Polaromonas sp.
CAGGCGCGGTAGGCGTGCTCGGGGTGATGTTGTCGCTCCAGCATCTTTTGCACCGTGGCTGCACAGGCCAGCCCGATGCGCTCACCCCAGAGCACCAGCCGCTCGGGCGTCCACTGCGCCTGGTGCTGATGGCGCTCAGGCAGGTGCTCAGGTACCGTGGTGAAGCCGCCCTTATGGGCGCAGCGCATGTGGCTGGCAACCCGGTTGCCCCGGTGCAGGGCCTCCAGCGCATGCGCGGTGACGCGCAACTCCAGCGCCAAGCCGACCAAGGCGTTGGGCACGCTGTAGCGGTGACCCTCAAACTCGACATGGCTGTCGATGTGCACGCGCACCGTCTTGAAGAGCGCCCACTCCCAAGGCTGCAGCGGCAGGGCCATCAGGGCCGGGGCGTCGATTTGGGCAAATACGCTGGCGCGGCTGCCGGGCAGCTTTTGAAAGGCGCGCTGGTTGAGCCAGTGCAGCAAGGGAGTATGGCCGCGTTGACTTCCTGCACGCTGGCAAATTGGTGTTTGCGCAGGCGCGCCAGGATCCAGCGCTCGACCAGCAGCACGCTGAGCTCGACCTTGGGCTTGTCCTGCGGATGGTAGGCGCGTGCGGGCAGCACCGAGCAGCCGTAGTGGCGGGCAAAGTCCTGCACGGTCTGGGTGAGCACGGGCTCGTAGCGCTCGGCCTTGCTCACCAGGGCGCGTGGGTTGTCGGGCACGATGAGCTGGGGCACGCCGCCATAGAACGCCAGCGCCTGTGCCGTGGCACCCAGCCAGTCGGCCGCCGTTTGCGCAGGCGTGGCCAAGCAAAAGCAGTAGCCCGAGACGCCCATGGCGGCCACGAATAGATTGGCCCGCCCGACCTCCTGGCCATTGATGACCAGCGCGAGGGTGGGGCCGGCATAGTCGATGAACAGCTTCTCGCCGGCGCGGTGTACCTGGCGCATGGAGCGCTTGAGGCGTTTGGCAAATTGGCGGTAGTTCTCGCAGAACTGCGAGTAGCGCCAGGGCTTGACTGGGTTGTCGGCACTGTGCTCGTCGCCGACTTGGGCGCAGTATTCCTCCCACAGCAGCATGAGGGTCACACCCTTGCGGCCAAGCTCTTGGTGTATGCGCCCGTAGTCGGCCTGGGCGTAGCGGTCACTGGGGCGGTGGAGGCCAGCAGGCGGCGCTCCAGCGTGGCCTCGTCCATGGCCGCGATGGCCGGCCAGTCCAGCGCGGCGGCTGCCGCCAGGCCCACGTATTTGGTGACCACGCCTTTGGAGAGCCCCAAGGCATGGGCGATTTGTTGGTGGGACTGTCCACCCTCGAGTTTGAGACGCAGGGCGTCTTTGAGTTTGCGCATATTGATCCGT
>PNML01000214.1 GCA_013823635.1 Polaromonas sp.
AGGGTGGTTGATGTTGGCGGGGATGATGGCGCGGCCACGGGCCACCTCGTCGCGCACAAACTCGGGCGTCACCACGGCGGGCAGGCTGGCCCCCATGGCGTTGCCGCGCAGGCGCAGGGCGCGTTCGGCATCGGCCAGGTACTCGGCGGTCCACTCCATGCGGGCGTTTTCGCGCAGGGCCACGTACTCCATTTCGGGGGTCACGATGCCACGGCGGGCGTAGTGCATCTGGGTCACGTTGGCGCCGGCCTTGGCGCGGCGGGGCTGGCGTTGCAGCGCGGCGGCTTCGGCGCGCAGGGCGGCAATGCGCTGCACTTCGGGGTCGGTGGCGTCGGGGGCGCGGCGGTGGCCGTCGTCCAGGGCCTCAGGCGCGCGGCCGGCGTAGGTTTCGGTGTCGGCACGCTGGTCCAGCCAGGGGCCGCGCAGGTCGGGCAGGCCACGGCGCACGTCGATGTCGGCGCTGGGGTCGGAGTAGGGGCCGGAGGTGTCGTACAGGCTCACCACCTCGCCGTTGGTGAGCTGCACTTCGCGCAGGGGCACGCGGATGTCGGTGTGCCGCACGCCCGGCACATACACCTTGCGGGAGGCCGGAAAGGGCTCGCGGGTCAGCGAGAGCAACTGGGCAAGTTTGTCGGGAGCGTTCATCGGGTCCATCCTGTTCGGTGTGGAGGGGTTCCACAGGTGCTCCGAAGGGAGGGGCCGGTCCGCACGCGAAACCCACGGCAAAAGGTGGGGCGGCAGTGTCTGGCAGCTCTTCTTACGTCGGTACGAACCGATTCAAGTTCACGGGTTTGGGCCTGGCCATCTCAGCAACACCACCACCATTGGCAGGTTGCACCCCGGAGCAGGGCGGATTGTAGGCGTGATTCGATGGCGGTGACCAACGGATGTTGAATGCCGTCACACGCGCTTCATGGGCCAAGCGGGGAAAACGCAAGCCCACCGGGCAGGGTTGAGCACGAGACAGCTGGTGGCCAGTGGGCGTTGCCAGCGTGGGCCAGCGTTACCCGTTGGCAAATGCTGGCGAAGGTCCTTGCCCACGATGCTGACCATTGCATTGTCCAGTGTCAGCACGCACAGGTAGCGCACGGGTTTGTCGGGGCTGTTGGCCGGGCGTTGCGCCCAGTTGTAGAGCCAGGTGTCTCGGAATTTGTGCGTCAGCACGTCACGCAGGTGTTTCAGGCGTTCACGCCGTACATTGCGCTCATCGGGCGGCGCGATGGTGGTGAAGTTGTAGTCATCGGGCGCATGAAAGTCCTTGATCTCGATGAACAGGATGTCGGTGGGCAGTTCGACCACAAGGTCAACGGCCTTCATGGCATGAGACCCCC
>PNML01000215.1 GCA_013823635.1 Polaromonas sp.
GCAGGCGCAGTTGCAGGGCATCGAAAAAGGCAAACAGCAGCGCACCCAGCAGCGCCTTGCCGGGCCGCCACGAGGCAAACACCACCAGGGCCACGCAGATCCAGCCCCGGCCATTGACCATGTTGAAAAAGAAGGCGTTGAAGGCCGACAGCGTGAGGAAGGAGCCCGCCACCCCCATCAGCGCCGAACCGGCCACGATGGCCCCGGTGCGCAGCGCCGCCACCGACATGCCCTGGCTTTCGGCGGCCTGGGGGTTTTCGCCGACCATGCGCAGCGCCAGACCCAGCGGCGTGCGGGCCAGCACCCAGCCCACCAGCGGCACCAGCACCAAAGCCAGCAGCGTGAGCGGCGTCTGGGCTTGCAGCAGGGGCACGCCCAGCCAGTCCATGGGCGCAAACGGTTCGATGGTGGGCGGCGTGTTCACCTTCGGGAAGCTCACCCGGTAACCGTAGTAGCTCAGCGCTGTGGCCAGCAGCGTGATGCCCAGCCCCGACACGTGCTGCGACAGCGCCAGTCCCACCGTCAGCCACGCGTGCAGCAGCCCGAACACCCCGCCCGTGAGGGCGGCCACCAGCACCCCGGTCCACAGGCCGTGGCCCGCGTACACCGTGAGCCAGCCCGCAAACGCCCCCGCCACCATGATGCCCTCGATGCCCAGGTTCAGCACCCCGGCGCGCTCGCACAGCAGCACGCCCAGCGTGCCCAGGATGAGCGGCGTGGCCACCCGCAGCGTGGCCACCCAGAACGCGGGGTTGGCCAGGATGTCGAACAGCTCGGTCATGCACGGCTCCCAGCGGAATGCAAAATCATGGTTTTCATAGCTGCTTGTGCTTTATGGGTAAGCGATAGTGCCCATTTTGTTTGACATTTAGGCATGGCCCGCTCACTTCCAGCGCACCCGGTACTGCGTCAGCAGGCTGGCCACCAGCACCGCGATGAGCGAGGTGGCCACGATCACGTCGGCGATGTAGGTGGGCACGCCCACGGCGCGGCTCATGCTGTCGGCCCCCACCAGCACCCCGGCCACAAAGGTGCCCGCTGCAATCACACCCAGCGGGTTCAGTCCGGCCAGCATGGCGATGACGATGCCGCTGTAGCCGTAGCCGGGCGACATGTCCAGCGTCACGTAGCCGGTGCGCCCCGCCACCTCGATGGCCCCGGCCAGCCCCGCCAGCCCGCCCGACAGTAGCGCCACCAGCACCACGGTGCGGGTGATGGGCACCCCGGCAAACGCGGCGGCGCGGGCGTTGGCCCCGGCGGCGCGGATGTCAAACCCCGGCACGGTGCGGCCCAGCAGCGCCCACAGCAGCACGGCCAG
>PNML01000216.1 GCA_013823635.1 Polaromonas sp.
CGATGCCGCGCACGCCGTGCCCCTGGCGCACGCACTGCTGGCTGGTGGCATTGACGTGATGGAAATCACCCTGCGCTCGGACGCGGCGCTGGCCGCCATCGAGGCCGTGGCCCGCGCCGTGCCCGAGATGCACGTCGGCGCAGGCACCGTCACCCGCGTGGCCGATGTGGCGCGTGTGGTGGACGCCGGGGCCAGCTTTGCCCTGTCACCCGGCTGCACCGATGCCCTGGTGCAAGCGGTGCGCGACGCCCGCCTGCCCTTTGTGCCCGGCGTGATGACCCCCGGCGAAGTCATGCGCACCCGCGACATGGGCTTTGGCCTGATGAAGCTGTTCCCCGCCGCCCAGGCCGGCGGCCTGGCCATGCTCAAGGCGCTGGGCGCGCCCCTGCCCGATGTGGCGTTTTGCCCCACCGGCGGCGTCAGCCCCGAGACCCTGGCCGATTTTTTGGCCCTGCCCAACGTGGCCATGGCCGGTGGCTCGTGGCTCACCCCCGCCGATGCCCTGGCCCAGGGCGACTGGGCCCGCATCACCCGCCTGGCGGCTGAGGCCACTGTCACGGCCAACAGCAACAAAAAGTCTTGATTTTTTGGTAGCAAACAACGCCACCAAATAAGCGGTGGTGCCATTTTTTATTTCACAAACAACCAGATATTTCGATAGCAGGCCGCACACACCCACCGGCAGACGCCACCCGCCCGGCACGGTTCGCGCTTGGCATACTGCCACCGCTGCCGCTTGCACCACCACAACAACGCCATGCCCACCCTGTCACACCCCACAGCGCCCCTCACCCACCCCGCCTGGTCGCAACTGACGGCACTGGCGCAAGCCGGCCTGCCCCACCTGAGCGAGTTGCTGGCCCAGCCCGACCAACGCCCAGCCCCCATCAGCGCAGACGGCACGGGCATCACGCTGGACTTTTCCCGCCAGGCCGTGGACGCCGCCGTGCTCCACGCCCTGCTGGCCCTGGCCACCCAGGCCGATGTGGCCGGGCAGCGCGACGCCATGTTCCGTGGCGACACCATCAACACCACCGAGCAGCGCGCCGTGCTGCATGTGGCTTTGCGCGGCAGCCCCGGTGCCACGGGCGATGCCGCCCCTTGGGGCAGCGAGGTGCAGCAGCTGGTGCAAGCCGAGCTGGAGCGCGTGTGCGCCTTCACCCACGCCGTGCACAGCGGCCAGCAGCGCGGCAGCAGCGGCGAGGCCTTCACCGACGTGGTCAACATCGGCATTGGCGGCTCCGACCTGGGGCCGCGCATGGCCGCCGAGGCGCTGGCCCACCTGACGCACCCCAG
>PNML01000217.1 GCA_013823635.1 Polaromonas sp.
GCCGATCATGGCGTTCCAAAACAAAAATGGCACCACAAAACCCATGACGATCAGCAGCCAAACCGCCTGCCCGGTGGCCACGGCCGCCCACACCAAACCTGCGTTCCAGAGCAGCGCCACCGCCGAGACGAACACCCCGTCCCAAATGAACTCGGAGCGCTGCGTGCCCATATAGGTTTTGCGCGGGAAGAACATGCGCAGCCACCACATTTCGATCAGGTAGTACAGCGCCGGGCCCCAGCCGCTGCGGTAGATGCGCTCCAGGGCACGGCGGCCGGGCGAGAGGGCCTCGAACTCGGCCTTGCTTAGGGGGGCCCAGACAAAATCCACCCCCTTGAGGTTGGTGTAGCCGTGGTGCACCACGTTGTGGCCCACCTCCCACAGGCTGTAGGGCGTGAGCGATGGGATCATGGCGATGCGACCCAGCACCCGGTTCAGGCCGCGGTGCGGGGTGTAGCTCTGGTGGCAGGCGTCGTGCCCGATGATGAACAGGCGCCCGATCACAAAGCCCGCCGCCAGCGCGCACAGCAGCTTGGCCCACCAGGCTTGCAACAAAATGGTGCCAGCGATCAGGGCGGCAAAAATGGCCCAGTCCAGCACCAGCAGCGCCACCGCGATGGCGGTGCGGCGCTCGGCCAGCGGGCTGATCCAGCCGCGGATGACCTTGCGGTGTGGCAGCGGGGCTCCGGTTGGGACCGGACGATCGGAGGCAGCGGATGCTGCACCGGCTGCGGCTTGGAGCGGCTGCGCGCCGCTGAGGGGGTCTGGTGAAGTGTGCATCGATGAACGCAGGGGTTAAAAACGCCCGATCGGACGGCGCGCGGGACTCGCCTAGGCAACAACCATCTAGGCCTGTGCATTTTATTCCCTTATCCCCTACAGCAACTTGACAGACCGCAAAGACATCGAAACGCAGGCCAAACCCCACACAACAACCACCGGCCTAGCTATAATCTAGGGTTTTGCTGGCAACATCCACAAACAACTCAAGGAACCCACATGGCCACCAAGCCCAAGAAAAAGAACCCACGTCTGGCGTCCGGGCGCAAACGCGCACGGCAAGACGTCAAGCTCAACGCCGCCAACACCTCGTTGCGCTCCAAATACCGCACCGCCGTCAAGAAGGTCGAAAAGGCCGTTCTGGCAGGCGACAAAACCCAAGCCTCGGCACTCTTTGCCCAAATGCAAGGCGTGGTGGACTCGATTGCCGACAAGGGCATTTTCCACAAAAACAAGGCCGCTCGCGACAAGAGCCGCCTGTCGGCCAAGGTCAAAGCCCTGGCCAGCAC
>PNML01000218.1 GCA_013823635.1 Polaromonas sp.
GGCCTGCAGGTCGTCACCTGCGTTGGGCAGTTGCAGCAGGCAGAACATGTCGGTCATGTTGGCCACCGCCGTTTCGCTCTGACCCACACCCACGGTTTCGACCAGCACCACGTCGTACCCGGCGGCCTCGCACACCAGCATGCTTTCGCGGGTTTTTTCGGCCACGCCACCCAGTGTGCCGCTGCTGGGGCTGGGGCGGATGTAGGCCTGCGGGTGCACGCTCAGGTGCTCCATGCGGGTCTTGTCACCCAGAATGCTGCCGCCCGACACCGTGCTGGACGGGTCCACCGCCAGCACCGCCACGCGGTGGCCTTGGCCGATCAGGTACAGACCCAGCGACTCGATGAAGGTGCTTTTGCCCACGCCCGGCACACCGCTGATGCCCAAGCGCAGCGCGTTGCCCGTGTGGGGCAGCATGGCCGTCAGCAGTTCATCGGCCTGGGCCCGGTGGTCGGCACGGGTGGACTCCAGCAGCGTGATGGCCTTGGCCATGGCGCGGCGCTGCTGCGCGGCGTTGCCGCTGACGATGTGATCGAGCAAGGGGGTCATGCGGCCCAGTTCTCCAGCTTCAAGCCTTCAATGCGCTCGAACTCGCGGGTGTTGTTGGTGACCAGGGTCAGGTTTTCCGCCAACGCATGGGCCGCAATCAGCAGATCACGCTCGCCAATGCGCCGACCGGATTGCTCCAGCGCCAGCCGCGCCTCGGCATAGCGCCAAACGGCATCGCCGCCCCAAGACAACTCGGGCAAGGTCTGCAAAAACGTCTCCAGGTGGCCACGCGTGGCTGAACGGGTGCTTTTGACGGCACCAAAAGCCAACTCAGCCGCCGTGATGCTGGAGATGCACACCGCCCCTTCGCCTGCGCCCACGATGCGCCGCAACACCTGCACGGGCCGCTGGTTCAGGGCGTAAATGCAAATGTTGGTGTCCAACATGAACCGTGCGGCAACACTCATGGGGCCAGACTTTCGCGGTCAGGTTGCAGCCAATCTGCGTCACGCTCAGGCAAGGGCGTGTCAGCAAACGCTTCAACAGCCGCCAGCAACCGCTCTGACCACGCCGCAGGGTTGTCCTCTTTGGGCCTGAGCACCACGGCATCGCCCACGCGCTCAATCGTGACCTCTTTCGTGTCGAACCGAAACGCCTTGGGCAGGCGCACCGCCTGGCTGCGGCCAGACATGAACACTTTGGCCACTTCGGGCAGGGTTGCAGCAGTCATGGGATCACCTCATGGCAAATAAAAGATATACCGACGATATATCTCAATCTTTGCA
>PNML01000219.1 GCA_013823635.1 Polaromonas sp.
ATACCGATTTTCGCGAAGCCTTGGTCGGCGCAATCCAGCAATTTACGCCCGGCGAGCCGGCGGTGGTCTGGATCGTGACCAACAACCGCAACAGCCCCGACAACAGCCCCGACACCCTGCGCAAAAACCGCGAGTTCTACCTGTTTTTGCAAAACACCGCCGAAATCAAACGCATCGTCGCTTTGCCGCTGCCGCTGCCCGTGGTCAGTCGCAGTCGGCCCAACTACCGCGCCAACGGGCTGATGATCTACGGGCTGGCCTACGGCGCCGCCGCCGATGCGCTGCTGCAGCGCTTGCTGGCCGGGCAGCGCGTGTTTGGCCAAGCCCCCTTGGCACGGCTCAAGCCCCTCAACGCCCAAGCTTTAACCTTCGTGCCCACAGCCGTTGACCCGCCCGAGGCCCGAGCACGGCTGGCTAGCGATGGCAAAACCTTGGTGCTCGAGCTCGCCGCTGCACAGCGCCCGAGTTCGGTGCGCGTGCAAGGCCATTTTCGGAACGATTTTTACCCTTTTGACATAAAAAGCGCCAACTTGCGCTTAGAGCTTCACGGCTTTGAGCACCAAGGTGAAAAGCGTCTTAGCGCCGCAGTATCGGTGAACCGTATCAGCGACTTGGCGGTCGGGGCAGCTTCTGCCCCCGTGCTGGTGGACATGCAAATCCCGCCCATGCCATCGATGTTTGCGCCGCAGGTGTTGCTGGGGCGCGAGCATTTTTTGCCCGGCGTGCTGCGTTTTGAGCTCAGCCAGCAGCAGCTGGTGCTGGCACCCGATTTTGTGCGCACCATGGCCGCGCTGTTTCCAGGCGACCCTTTGCCCGACCTTTTTGTGCCGGGAGAGCAAGCGCGGTTGTCGGTTACCGATCAACCAGTGGTCATTCAGGTTCGCTACCCCTCGTGGCCGCTGTTGCTGCTCTTGGGTGCGGTGCTGATGGTGTTGTTATTGCTTGCCTCGGGTGTTTGGCTGCTGCAAAAGAGCCGCAAATACATCGTCAGCGTCGAAGGCCAATCCTTTGAGTTTCGCCTCAAACCCTTTGGCAGTGCGCTGCTGCGCAACGCTCAAGGCGAGACCATCGGACGCTTGCGCCGCCGCCCCACGCAGCCAGTGGCCGAACTCGAACCCAAATACAAGCACATCCAAGTCACCATTCGTTAACCCCAATCAGCAGAGCCCAGCATGACCCTACCTGCCTTGCCCCCCATTGCCCCAAGCCCTGCCACCGAACCCACGCCTGCGCTGGCTGCGCCCAGCATCCCGATTACCATCGAGGTTGATCC
>PNML01000220.1 GCA_013823635.1 Polaromonas sp.
TTGTCGGGAGCCCGGCAGCCCTTTCACCATGTGTTTCTGGCGGTCATGCCCAACGGCATCGCCATGGCCTGCAGTTCCGTAGGCTTTGGCGGGCTCACCGCCTTCATCGCACTCTATTTCAACAGCCTCGGGTGGGACAACGCCGCCTACTGCCTGACCAGTTTCGGCGTGGCGTTCATCGTCGCCCGACTGGCTTCCCCCAACCTGCTGCCGCGGTTCGGTGGCTACCGGGTGGTGGCGGTGTGCATGCTTGTCCAGAGCCTGGGCTTGCTGCTGATATGGCAGGCCCCCTCGCCCGTGCTGGTGATGCTTGGGGCCGGGCTGACCGGCATTGGTGTGTCCTGGGTCTACCCGGGTCTGGGCGTGGAAACCCTGGAGCGCACACCCCCCGCCAACCGCGGCGCGGCGCTCAGTGCCCTGTCGCTGTTCTTCGATCTGGCGGTGGGCCTGGCCGGGCCGCTGATGGGTTTGATCGCCTCGGGCTGGGGTTACGCCGAGGTGTTTCTGGTCTCGGGGCTGCTGGGAATCGCGGGCTTCCTGCTGGTCTTGCAGCTTCGCCGAACCGCTCACCGTTTCAGCGCCTGAGGGGGCGCTTCACCACATACCCCTGTTCCGTGAACCTGCATGTGCCAAGGAGCCCGTTGTGATCCAGCGACCCGACCACTTCACCATCGTGACCGACCAGCTGGAGGCCACTCGCAACTTCTACGTCCACCTGCTGGGCATGCGCGAGGGCCCGAGGCCCCCGTTCCCGGTGCCCGGACTCTGGCTCTATGTGCACGACCACCCCGTCCTGCACGTGGTGGAGGTGAGTCAGATGCCCACGCCACGGCGGGGTGCGCTCGACCACATGGCCTATTGGGCCGAGGGACTGACGGACACCGTTGCCAGCTTGCGTGTGCACGGCGTGCCACTGCGGTTGATCCGTGCGCCGGGCGCGAGCAGGACATGGCAGCTGTTTTTCAACGACCCCAACGGCGTTGAAGTTGAACTGGATTTTGCGGAGACCGAAACGCCACCCGAAGACTGGAAGACACTCTCCGGTCGTGTGGCCTAAATCAGTCCTTCGTAGCTGCCGCCGTCCACCTGAAGGTTCTGGCCACTGATGTACCCGGCCTGCGCCGAACACAAAAAGGCACAGGCATCCGCCAGCTCCTCGGGCCGACCAAATCGCCTGGCGGCGACCGGCTTGAGCAGTTCGGCGCGGGCTTGTTCCAGGGGCATCTGCCGCCGTTC
>PNML01000221.1 GCA_013823635.1 Polaromonas sp.
CCACCTGATCTTTGTCGGTGAGGTGGCCGCCTTCGACCGCACCGATCGCGCGCCGCTGGTGTTCCACGCCGGCCGCTACGCCATGGCCGCCCAGCGCGACCCGAGCCTGCCACCAGCCCGCAGCGCACGCGTGGCGGGTGGCCTGGACGAGGACTTGCTGGGGTACTTGCTGGGCCGGGCCTATTTCCAGTTCCACCAGGGCGTGCGCGCCAAGGCCCGCGCGGCCGGACTGACCGACGCCCAGTGGATCGTCGCTGCGGCGCTGACCACACG
Organism: Polaromonas sp.; assembly: GCA_013823635.1. Taxonomy (GTDB): domain Bacteria; phylum Pseudomonadota; class Gammaproteobacteria; order Burkholderiales; family Burkholderiaceae_C; genus UBA2334. The sequence continues at coordinate 274 of PNML01000221.1, forward strand.
TGACGGTGTGCACGCCGACGACTTGGGCACCGCCTTGGGCTATGTGCTCGACGAACCCTTGCCGCCAATGCTGCAGTGCATGCAGTCCGACGGGTGGGTTCATGCAGACCCCCAAGGCCGCTGGCACCTGACCCCCATCGGGCGCGACCGCTCGCTGCACCTGCTGGCGGCGGCCAAAGCCCATGAAGGCGACCTGCTGTCCCGCTGGAGCTACGACGAGGGCGCCCTGTTGAAGCTGCAACTGCAGAAGTTCATCGCGGCCACCAACCCGGGATTACCAGACCTCTGGCAAGAGGCCTGAGCGCCCCAACCACCGAAAGACAACACCATGTCCCAGACCACCCCCGAGCAGATTCAGCGCTTCATGAGCGGCCAGGTCCGCTGCTGGAACAACCACGACAAGGCGGGCCTGCTGGCGCTCTACCGTGAGATGGCCCCTACCGAGTTGAACATCGAATACGTGGGCCGTGACCAGCAGGCCGATGGCTGGCTCGTCATCGAAGAGATGTTCGACAAACACAACCATCAGTTTCGCCTGGAGGTGGTGAACACCATCATCAATGGCAACGAGGCCGCCGTGCACCACCGCAACTGCATCGTAGGCAGCAGCCAGGTGATCGAGAGCATCGAGACCTACCGGTTTGGCCCGGGCACCCTGCACGTGCGCTACTTCCTGCAACCGCCCAAGGACGCCCGCGTGAACCTGGAACAGTTCCGCGGTTTCGCTGCCACCATCACTCCAGACACACCATGAGCAAGCCCACCCTCCCCGGCCCCCACGAAGGCCGCTTCAAAGACCAGATCGCCATCGTCACCGGTGGCGCTTCCGGCATCGGTGAGGCCACCTGCCGGCGGCTCGTCGCCGAAGGCGCCACCGTGGTGGTGGCCGACGTCAACGCCGAACGGGCCGCGGCG
>PNML01000222.1 GCA_013823635.1 Polaromonas sp.
GAATCACCCCGGCCAGCGAGCTGCGCAAAATTTCCGGGTCGGTGAACTTGGGGCGGTTGGCAAAGCCCGGCTCGTCGTACAGGCGGATGCAAATGCCGTCGGCCACGCGCCCGCAGCGGCCAGCGCGCTGGTTGGCCGCTGCCTGGCTGATGGGCTCCACCAGCAGTTGCTCCACCTTCTGGCGCAAGCTGTAGCGCTTGACCCGCGCCGTGCCGGTGTCAATCACATAACGGATGCCGGGCACGGTGAGCGAGGTTTCGGCCACGTTGGTGGCCAGCACAATGCGCCTCCCCGTGTGGCTGTCGAAAATGCGGTCCTGCTCGGCCTGGCTCAGGCGGGCGAACAGCGGCAGCACCTCGGTGTGGCGCAGCACGGGGTGGTGGCTGAGGTGCTGGGTCAGGTGGTCAGCGGCCTCGCGGATTTCGCGCTCGCCCGGCATGAAGATGAGGATGTCGCCGCCCGGCCCGGCCCCGCCCCGCCACAGCTCATCCACCGCGTCGGCAATGGCATCATTCAGCTCTTTGGCCTCTCCGCGCTTTCCCTTATTGGCTTCTTTGCTCTCATTTTTTGAATTCGCTGCGGCGCTGTTGTCCGCCTCGCCGAACGGCCGGTAGCGCACCTCCACGGGGAACATGCGGCCCGACACCAGGATGACCGGTGCGGGCTCGCCCCGGGCATCGGCAAAGTAGTGGGCAAAGCGGTCGGCGTCGATGGTGGCCGAGGTGACGATCAGCTTCAGATCGGGCCGCTTGGGCAGCAGCTGGCGCAGAAAGCCCAGCAGAAAGTCGATGTTCAGGCTGCGTTCGTGCGCCTCGTCGATGATGAGGGTGTCGTAGGCGCGCAGCAGCGGGTCGGTCTGGGTTTCGGCCAGCAAAATGCCGTCGGTCATCAGTTTGACCGAGGCGCTGGGGGTCAGCCTGTCCTGAAACCGCACCTTGTAGCCCGCCACCTCACCCAGGGGGCTGCCCAGTTCTTCGGCAATGCGCTTGGCCACGCTGGTGGCCGCAATGCGCCGGGGCTGGGTGTGGCCAATGAGTGGCCCCGCCCAGCGCAGCTTGCCGTCGCGTCCGGCCACCTGCTCGCGCCGCCCCCTGCCCATGGCCAGGGCAATTTTGGGCAACTGGGTGGTTTTGCCCGAGCCGGTTTCACCACACACGATGACCACCTGCCGCG
>PNML01000223.1 GCA_013823635.1 Polaromonas sp.
CGCCAGGAAGAGGTAGTAGTACAGCGTCACAGAGGGCAGCTTCATGCCGAAGATTTCCAGCCCCTTGCCCAGGTCGAAGCCGAAGAAGTGGATGGAGTCGATCTGTCCGATGCCGCGCGGGCCGTTGGTGATGTTGACCGGGTGTTCCATGTTGTTGAGGAACACGCGGATGATTTCGCCGAAGCCCAGGGTGACGATGGCCAGGTAGTCGCCGCGCAGCTTGAGCGTGGGGGCGCCCAGCACCACACCGGCCAGCGCGGCCAGGCCGGCTGCCAGCGGGATCACGATCCACAGCGGCGAGTGCAGTCCATCCGGGAACATGGCCCGGAAGGCTTCGAAGTTTTCGCTCAGGTGCGGGCTGGCCAGCAGGCTGAACATGTAGGCGCCGACCGCGTAGAAGGCCACATAGCCCAGGTCCAGCAGGCCCGCGTAGCCGACCACGATGTTCAGGCCGAGCGCCAGCAGCACGTACAGCAGGGCCAGGTCGATGATGCGCACCGGGCCGTTGCCGAATTGCTGGGCAATCAGGGGCACGACCAGCAGGCCGACCGCGGCGGCCAGGAAGATGAAGAGCTTGTTGTTGCTGTTGCTTTGCATGGTGTGTCTCTCCTGTCCTGATCAGGCCCGGTCCGCGACGCGCTCGCCCAGCAGGCCCGAGGGTCGCAGCGTCAGCACCAGGATCAGCGCCACGAAGGCGAAGATGTCGGCGTAGTGGCTGCCCAGCACGCCGCCGGTCAGGTCGCCGAGATATCCGGCGCCGATGGCTTCGATCAGGCCCAGCAGCAAGGCCCCCACCACCGCACCGGCCAGGTTGCCGATGCCGCCCAGCACCGCCGCCGTGAAGGCCTTGAGCCCGGGCATGAAGCCCATCGAGTGCTGCACCGTGCCGTAGTTGGCCGCCCACATCAGACCGGCCACCGCGGCCAGGGCCGCACCGATCACGAAGGTGGCCGAGATGATGAAGTCGGGCTTCACGCCCATCAGGCCCGCCACGCGCGGGTTCTCGGCGGTGGCCCGCATCGCGCGGCCGAGCTTGGTGTGATTGACCAGCCACAGCAGTCCGGCCAGCACGATCGCCGTCACCGCCAGGATCAGCACCTGTGTGACCGTGATCACCGGTCCGCCCAGGTCAATGGGCTCGGTCGGCAGCAGCAGC
>PNML01000224.1 GCA_013823635.1 Polaromonas sp.
CCAAGGCGTGATTTTGCTGGTGGCGATGCTGCTGTTGTTCGTGCTGGCGGTCCTGATCTACTTTGGCGGCAACCCGTTCGCTATCATTTCGCAAGCCATGACCACGGTGCCGCCGACGCAAGCCGTAGGTGTGATGGCACAAGTGGTGGTGCCGCCCACGCCCGAAGGCGCCTATGGCCCGTTCGTGCTTGCCGAAGCCGTGCGCGCTGGGTTTGCCAATCTGCCGCATGCGCTCACCCCCGGTATTGCCACCCCCGACGTCTGGAACCAAGTCAGCTTGGTGCTGGGCCTGCTGCTGGGTGTCGCTGGTCTGCCGCACATCCTGATCCGCTTCTACACCGTCAAAGACGCCAAAGACGCCAAGAAGGGTGCCGAAATCACCATCATCGGCTTGGCCGTGTTCTACATCGCGGTGCTGTTCGTCGGCTTTGCCACCATGATGATCCTGTACCCGGCGCTGATCGAGATGTTGCAAGCTGGCCAACGCGGCCGCGCCACCAACATGGCGATCCCGCTGCTTGGCATGGAGCTGGGTGGTGAGGTGGTGCTGGGCATCATCGCTGCCGGCGCCATGGCCGCTATGCTGAGTACCTCGGTGGGTCTATTGATCTCGATGACCACCAGCCTGTCGCACGACGTCTATGCCGGCGTGTTGCGCCCGAACAGCACCGACCGCGAGCGCTTGGTGTTTGCCAAGCTCGGCGCCGTGGTGCTGACGCTGATCGCGCTGGTGGCTTCGATCTGGCTCAAAGACCAGAACGTGGCGATCTTGGTGGCCATGTGCTTCGGCATCGCTGCCAGCACCTTTGCTCCGGTGTTGATCCTGTCGGTGTGGTGGAAGGGCCTGACCAAAGAAGGCGTGATTGCCGGCTTGGTGGTGGGCCTGATCGTGTCGCTGGTGTTCACCTTCGCGCGTTTCTCGGCCGTGCCTGACATCATGGGCATCCGCGTGCTGGGCAACCCGGCGCTCTACGGTGTGCCGGCCGCGCTGCTGAGCATCATCCTCGTCAGCCTGCTGACCAAAACCACGGGCAATGCGCGCGAGTTCCTCGCCGCTGCGCACCGCAACTAAAGCGCTCTTTACGACCGCTTGAAAACCCGCCGCAAGGCGGGTTTTTTTGTGGATGCATGCCCGT
>PNML01000225.1 GCA_013823635.1 Polaromonas sp.
TGGGGCCGGCGCGCCGCGCATCCAGTCGGTCACTTTGGGCAGTGCCACCTACACCACTGCAAGCCCCGAGTTTGCATCTGCCAGCCAGACGCTCACGCTCAACGTTACAGGCGGTACGCTGACACTCAACTTCAGCACCGGGGCCTACAGCTTCACCACCAGCCAAGTGATTGCGGATACCACGCACAACTTCAGCTACACCTTGGTGGATGCCGATGGCGACCGCAGCACCGGCGCCTTCAATCTGACCGTGCGCGATCACGAACCGATTGCAAACCACGATACTGCCACCGCCACCGAGGGGAACTGGCGGTTCGCCGGTGACGCGGATCGCACCGTATCGGTCTTCTTGCCGGAGAGCTGGAGCACCACATCCACCACCACAAGTGTTGGCGGCACATGGGCGATTGATCCGTTGAGCCAAGGCGCCGTGGTGAGTGCTCAAACACCCACCTTCACCTTCGACGCCAGCACCAGCAATCCAGCACAGGTGCGGTTTGATATCGATGTCGATGGGCACCGTTCTGGCGATGTGCTGCGGGTCGAGCTCGTGAATGCGGGCAACAACCAAGTCGTGGGTTTTAGAGACTTTAGCAATGACCTCTCCAATGCTTCCTTCAGCGTCACCGCAAGCGGCACCTACCGGCTGCGCGTCGTGGGCGATGACAATTCATCGAGCGACAACCTCAAAGCCGCATTGAGCGACGTGGAGATTGTCAGCCGCACCTTTACCCCGGCAAGATGGGAGTCGCAAACCGTGCGCACTGCCAACATCGCTTGGGTGGCGGGTATTGCCGCAGCCGGCAACGTGTTGGCCAATGACGAGGCCGGTGTTGAGGGCGCCGTGGTGTCGCAAGTCACCGTGGGCAGCACCACGACCAACGTTGCCACCAGCGGCAACACGGTCATCGTGGGCCAGTTCGGCACGCTGAGCATCAACGCCCAAGGGGCCTTCACCTACACGCCGAACAACCGCGACAACCCACAAGGTGCGCAAGACGTGTTCAGCTACACCATCCGCCAGCCCGACGGCGACACCGCCAGCGCCAACCTCACGGTGTCGCTGACCAACTTCGCCTAC
>PNML01000226.1 GCA_013823635.1 Polaromonas sp.
GGCCAAGGCCGTGGCCTACCAGGCCACGCTGCAGGGCTATGACGCGCGGTACCTGCAAGCCGACACCGAGTTTGCTCACTACGCGTTGGCCAGCGACTCAGAGCGCACCGAGCTGCTCAAGGACTGGGTCGCGCCGGACCTGCTCGTCCTCGATGACCTGTTCCTGGCCAGGCGCATCAGCGAGCACGCCGCCGAGGTGCTGCAGGCCATCGTGCACCAGCGCTACAAGCTGCGCCGCTCCATCGTCATCACCTCCAACCGCGTGGTGCAGGACTGGGGCAAATATCTGGGCGACGCCACCATGGCAACCACAATCCTGGACCGACTCATGCACCGCTGCGCGATGCTGGAGTTCGAGGGCAAGAGCTACCGCCTCAAGGAGGCCGCTGCACGCATCGCCGTTGGACCTGAGTCGTCATAATCCGGCGGTCCTGCCTGGGGGAATTTGGGGTGGCCAAGGGTGGGGGAATTTGACCTGGCCATCGGGGACACGCGGCCACGGATCGCTCTCGGGCAGGGCCAGCGGTGGCGCGGTGGTGAGCAGGCAGGCGGCGGTCACGTCGAGGGCGTCGTGCGGGCTTTGCAGCGAAAAAAGGTGCGCCAGTACTCGCGCCCCCGCGTCAGCGACGACAACGCCTTTGTGGAAAGCTTGTTTCGTACCGCCAAGTACAGGCCGCAGTACCCCGAAGCAGGGTTTGCCGACTTGCAGGCTGCGCGCCAGTGGGCGAGCAATTTCGTGCATTGGTACAACCATGAGCACCGCCACAGTGGCATACGCTGGCGTCACGCCGGCGCAGCGCCATGCCGGACTGGACCAACAGATTTTGCAAGTACGCCACGCCCTCTACGCCCAAGCCCGCGAAGACAACCCGCTGCGCTGGTCTGGCCCCACGCGCGACTGGTCACTCATCAAAACCGTCACCCTCAACCCTGAACGAACGGAGGTGCAAAACGCTGCCCTGACGCGTAGCATTACGCAGCCCATGGCTGCTTGAGGACGCGACAAGTGGCTTGACATGTACCGTGCGCGTACCTGGTCGGGAGTGTCGTCCGCGTTCAGATCGGCCATCAG
>PNML01000227.1 GCA_013823635.1 Polaromonas sp.
TTTTACGGCACGGCCAACAGCAACCAAATGCTCATGGAAATCATGGGCCTGCACCTGCCGGGTTCGTCCTTCGTCAACCCCGGCACACCGCTGCGCGAGGCCCTCACGCTGGAAGGCATGCGCCGCGCGCTGGCCAACACCGGCAAGACGGGTGCGCCTGCGGTGCGCCTGGCCGACATCGTGGGCGAAAAAACCGTGGTCAACGGCATCGTGGGTCTGCTGGCCACTGGTGGCAGCACCAACCACACGCTGCACCTGGTGGCCATGGCCAGGGCGGCGGGCGTCCTGATCGACTGGGACGACTTTGCCCAGCTCTCCGCCGTGGTGCCGCTGCTGGCCCGCGTGTACCCCAACGGCAGCGCCGACGTGAACCACTTCCACGCCGCCGGGGGCATGGGCTACCTCATGCAGGAACTGCTGGCCGCTGGCCTGCTGCACGCCGATGTGGCCACCGTCATGGGCCACGGCCTGCACGCCTACACCCAGGAGCCCTGGCTGAACGGCGACCAGCTCAGCTGGCGGCCCGTGCCCACCGCCAGCGCCGACACCGCCGTGCTGCGCCCGGTGAGCGACCCCTTCAGCGCCGACGGCGGCCTGCGCCTGCTGCAAGGCAACCTGGGCCGCAGCGTGGTGAAGGTGTCGGCCGTCAAGCCCGAGCACCGCCGGGTGCGCGCCCCCGCCGTGGTGGTGAGCGACCAGCAAGACCTGCTGGCCCTGTTCAACGCCGGGCAACTGGAGCGCGACCTGATTGCCGTGGTGCGCTACCAGGGCCCCCGCGCCAACGGCATGCCCGAGCTGCACAAACTCACCCCCCCGCTGGCCGTGCTGCAAGACAAGGGCTTCCAGGTGGCGCTGGTGACCGACGGGCGCATGTCTGGCGCGTCGGGCAAGGTGCCCGCCGCCATCCACCTCAGCCCAGAGGCGCTGGCCGACGGCCCCATTGCCAGGGTGCGCGACGGCGACATGATCACCCTGGACTGCGAGCGCGGCCTGTTGCAGCTGGAGGTGGACGAGGCCACCCTGGCAGCCCGCGAGGTGCGCCACCCCGACCT
>PNML01000228.1 GCA_013823635.1 Polaromonas sp.
CTTGTGCCAGCTGGGCTTGGGGTTGACCAGCAGCGGCGCATCGCTCTTGAGCATCCACTTCAGGCCTTTGAGCACGGTGGACGTGTGGTTCCACACTTCGGCATTGGACGCCGAGAGCTGGCCGCCGTTGGCGAACGACGTTTCCATGGCGGCATAGCGGTGCCGCTCGAACAGCGTGACGGAAAACCCGCGTTGGGCAAGTGCGTAGGCTGTGGTGGCACCGGTGATGCCACCGCCGATGACGGCGATTGATTTCATGATGAAGGCTCCAAACGTCGGTGAGGGTGGAGTGCCCCCGGCCACATGCCGGTTGCACGCCCCCTCTGTTTGGAACCTGAGAGATTCACGGCACCGCTGGTGGGTGCCGCTTGCTCCTGCGGTGAGCCGGGTGACGAACCCGGCTGCTCTTCAGAGATACATCAAACGCTGATCGGTCCTTTTGCCTGAGAGTTTCCGGGGCGGTTGCTCCTTCGGCGCTGGCCTGTGTCTTCACACGGCCAGTCTCTCCCGATCTGCGGTAGCGCAGTGTACGCGATGGCGGGGTTTACAGCACTTCCAGCGCGACAGCCGTGGCCTCGCCACCGCCAATGCACAGTGTGGCCAGGCCCTTGCTCAGGCCCCTGGCCTTGAGCGCGTGGATGAGCGTGACCATGATGCGCGCACCGCTGGCCCCAATGGGGTGGCCCAGCGCACAGGCGCCGCCGTTGACGTTGACCTTGTCGTGCGGCACGCCCAGGTCGGCCATCAGCGCCATGGGCACCACGGCAAAGGCCTCGTTCACCTCCCACAGGTCCACATCGGCCACGGCCCAGCCCGCTTTGGCCAGGGCCTTTTGGGTGGCGCCCACGGGGGCGGTGGCAAACCACTCGGGCTCTTGGGCATGGGTGGCGTGGCTGACGATGCGCGCCAGGGGCATGCAGCCCAGCTTGGCAGCGGTGCTGGCCTTCATCATGACCAGCGCGGCCGCACCGTCGTTGATGCTGGAGCTGCTGGCGGCGGTGATGGTGCCGTCTTTCTTGAAGGCAGGCTTGAG
>PNML01000229.1 GCA_013823635.1 Polaromonas sp.
GCGCATGCCCTTGCCCCCACCACCCGCGCTGGCCTTGATGAGCACGGGGTAGCCCATGCCGTCGGCCTCGCTCTGCAGCAACGCCGGGTCCTGGTTGGCACCGTGGTAGCCGGGCACCAGTGGCACACCGGCGGCTTCCATCAGCCGCTTGCTCTCGGCCTTCAATCCCATGGCCTGGATGGCGCTGGCGGGCGGGCCAATGAACACCACACCGGCGGCGGCGCAGGCGTTGGCAAAGTCTTCGTTCTCGCTCAGAAAACCGTAGCCAGGGTGCACGGCCTGTGCGCCCGTGGCTTTGGCAGCCGCGAGGATGTTTTCCCAGCGCAGGTAGCTGTCTTTGGGCGCGCTGCCACCGATGTGCACCGCCTCGTCACACGCGGCCACGTGCTTGGCATGGGCATCGGCATCGGAATACACGGCCACGGTCTGTATGCCCATTCGGCGGGCGGTGGCGGCCACCCTGCAGGCAATCTCGCCCCGGTTGGCGATGAGGATTTTCTTGAACATGGTGCTTGTCTCCAGTGCGGAAATGGGGGGTGGGCGTGAACGAACGGTGCAGGGGCTGCTGCGCGGTTCACACCAGCCAGTTGGGTTTGCGTTTTTGCAGGAAAGACTGCACGCCTTCTTTGCCCTCTTTGCTGGCGCGGATGTCGGCAATGCCCTCCACGGTCTGGGCAATCAGCGCGGCGTCAATGTCGCGCCCGGCCACGTCATTGACCAGCATCTTGCAGGCGCGCACAGCGTTGGGGCTGGCGGCCACCAGGGCCTGTGCCAAACCATCCACGGTGGCATCGAGCTGGTCGGCGCTCACCACCTCGTGCACAAAACCGATGCGGTGCGCCTCGGCGGCGCTGAAGCGCTCGGCCGTCAGAAAGTAGCGCTGCGACGCCCTCGTGCCCATGGCGCGGATGACGTAGGGGCTGATGGTGGCCGGGATCAGGCCCAGCTTGACCTCGCTCAGGCAGTAGGTGGCGGTGTCCACGCTGACCGCCATGTCACACGCGGCCACCAGGCCCATGCCA
>PNML01000230.1 GCA_013823635.1 Polaromonas sp.
TCAAGGCAACGCGGCGGGGGAGGCGAGGTATTGTGTGGACAGGCGCTGGTATTGGCCGCCGTCGGTGGTGACGTTGGTCTGGCTGGGGTGGCCAGGGCTGAAGACCACGGCCACGCCACCGGCGGCCACCAGTTCGTTGGGGCGAGTCAGGAAATACTGGGTCCGGTTGTCCCGAAATGCCAGGGCCGAACCACCCGGGGTGGTTGAGGGCACGCCCATGGGGGTTTGCCACCACACCAGCGGCAGTTGCAGGCCTTCGTGGAACTGGCGTGCGGTGGCCAGGTGGGTGGTGAAACTGGGCTCGGTCAGGTTGCTGGCGTCCCAGTAATAGGGCTGCGCACTGGGGCGGGTGCACAAGGCCCCATTGCCGGTGTAGCGGGCTTCAAAACAGCCCGCATCGCGGTCCAGCGTCTGCATCACCACGAAGTCGGCCTGCGGCGGGGCCACCAGCTTGTGCATGTAGCTCACTTCGGCCGCCACATTGTTGCCCCACAACGATGGGGGAAAACCCACCAGGGCCTTGGGCGCTTGCGTGCGGGCCATGGCCAGCAGGCACTGGGCCATGCCCGTGACGGAGTTGGGCAGCGTGGCGCAATCGCTGTTCTGGGAGTTGACATGGGCAAAGTGCTGGGTGGGCTCGGCCGTCACCTGGTTGGTGTAGCCCCAGAAGTCGGGCTCAAAGTTCACCAGCACGGGCTTGTTGTAGGCGCGCAGCTGGGTGAACATCAGTCGCACATTGTCCCAATAGCCCCGCATGAAGTTGGCATCGCTCAGGCCAGAGATGTTGCCGTCGCCCAGCGTGGCCATTTGGTACAGGGTGAACATGGGTGTGGCGCCCACCGCGTCGGCATTGGCCGCGACCACACCCACGTAGGCACCCGAAGGGCTGTTCCACGATGGCCAGCCGCTGCTGCCCGCACCCACCAGGTAGCGCTCGTAGATGTCCGGGCGCAGCCCCTGGGCGCGGATCACCGCCACCGACGACGAGGTGTCCCCCAGGCCCAGCAGCAGCCGACGGGG
>PNML01000231.1 GCA_013823635.1 Polaromonas sp.
TTGGGGGGAAGTCACCTTGTAGGCGATGGTGACGGCGGTGTTTTGGGTGATGTTCATGGGGGTGTGGCGTTGGTGCTGCAAAGGCGGGCATTGTCGGTGAACCGGCAAGAGGCTCGACGGGAATACAAAGAAAAAATGAGTCCCACGCCTTGCGGGATTAGATAGTTTGCTATTGAATTAAATATATAGCAAACTATTTATGACAATCAAGCGAGGAGGCCAATTATTGTTCTCAAATGCGGGCAACCACCGCCACCACACAGGCTGTTAAACCTGCAAACCGGACACCAAAGGAAACGCCCCTGGGTTTCGTATGGACTGGACGGACAAATCCACATCCAGCGCAGGCCAATACAGATGGTCGGGCGTGGGCCACTCCACTTCCGAAATTTGCTCAATGGTGCTTTTGCGAAACCATGGAAACTGCTCGAAGGGCACCAGCAGTTCCTCATCGCCCAGCAATATCCAAAACCCATGTTTGGAGATGTGGGTCACTTCAGCCGCCGAAGTGGTGGTGCCAGGCATCTTGAATCTCCTTGAGGTGCGAATTGACAACGGTTTGCGCTTGGCGAACTTGCAGAGAAGAAAAGCCGGTTTGGCTGGCCAAACTCACTTGGGGGGTGAGCCAAAACTTGGCTTCCCCGTCCGCATGGGCAACATGCACATGAATGCGGGACTCTTCACGGGAAAAGAAGAAGAGTCGAAACGGGCCGTCGCGAACAATGGTGGGTGCCATGAAGCGACTGTAGCCAACTTTGCCGCCGGATGGCACGGCCGCCTCCACCCACTGTCAAACCCGCCAGCCCGCACCCCACGGCGAATGGATGGCGACAAAGCCCACCACGTTGGCCACCACCGTGGCCCAGAACACCGCACGGAACGACGCCTTGTTCGACTTGTGGCGCAGCACCTGTTGCGCCACCAGCGCGCCCGGCCACCCGCCCACCAGGCTCAGTGTGTGCAGCGTGCTTTCCGACACCCGCCACCGCCCGGCCTTGGCGGCC